>JAWLGI010000083.1:0-7958 GCA_041685125.1 Marivita sp.
GCGCCGGTGGGCGCGGCGCTGCGGGTGCGTATACTGGCACAGGACGTAATCCTGTCGCGCGCCCGTCCCGAGGGTCTGTCTGCGCTCAATATCCTGCCAGTGCGCGTTCTGGCCGTTCGGCGCGGTGACGGGCCGGGTGTGATCGTGCAGCTGCAGGCAGGCGACGACCGTCTGCTCGCGCGGATAACGCGGCGCAGCGCCGATGCCCTGGGCATTGCCGAGGGCACCGAATGTTACGCGGTGATGAAATCCGTGGCCGTGTCGCAGACCGATATCGCCGTCGGCTTGCAGAGCGGAATCTAGCCGCTAGGGTGCGCGCAAATGCAGATGAAGGAACGCGTGATGAAGATGAACCAACTGGGCAAAACCGATCTCGAGGTGTCGGAGCTTTGCCTTGGCACGATGACATTCGGCAACCAGACACCCGAGGCCGATGCGCATGCCCAGATGGACATGGCGCTGGAGGCGGGGATCAACTTTCTTGATGCCGCCGAGATGTATCCCGTGAACCCGGTTGCCGAAGAGACGATTGGCCTGACCGAAGAAATCCTTGGCACCTGGTTCGCCAAAAACGGTCGCCGCAATGACTGGATCGTGGCGACCAAGATTTCCGGCGCAGGCATGCGCTATGTGCGTGACGGAGCGCCGATCAGTTCGGAAACGGTGCCTGCCGCGGTGGAAAATTCGCTCAAGCGGTTGCAAGTGGACCATATCGACCTTTACCAGCTGCATTGGCCCAATCGCGGCTCGTACATGTTCCGGCAAAACTGGACCTACGATCCCAGCTCGCAAGATCGGGCGTCGACCTTGCAACACATGGCGGATGTTCTGGGCGCGCTGGGGCGCGAGATCGACAAGGGGCGCATCCGGCATATCGGGCTGTCAAACGAAAGCACCTGGGGCACGGCGATGTGGCTCAAGGTGGCCGAGGCGATGGCCGGACCGCGGATGGAGACCGTTCAGAACGAGTATTCCCTGATGTGCCGAATGGCGGACACCGATCTTGCCGAAATGATGGTGAACGAAGGCGTGTCGCTCCTGCCGTTTTCGCCGCTCGCCGCGGGATTGCTGACGGGCAAGTATCAGAACGGCGCGGTGCCCGACGGCTCGCGCATGTCGCTCAACGGCACGCTTGGCGGGCGCAAGACCGACCGGGGCTTCGAGGCGGTTGATGCGTATGCCAAGGTTGCAGAAGGGGCCGGGCTGGACCTTGCCCAGATGGCGCTGGCATGGTCGGCGCGGCGGCCCTTCGTGGCGTCTTCGATCTTTGGCGCGACGACCACGGCGCAGTTGTCGCATTTGTTGAAGGCGGCTGACCTTACCTTGTCCGACGATGTGACAACGGCGCTGGACGAGACACACAGACAGCATCCGATGCCCTATTGATCCAGCCTGCGACGCAGATCTGCAAGGTGATCGGGAAAACCCCGGGCGGGGATATGAGCCTCCCGCACGAGGTGATCGAAATGGTCGGAAAAGGCACGCACACGCCGCGTGTCGCGAAAGGCAAGATAGTTTCGCCCGACATAGATCACCGCAAGAAGCGGGCCGAACACCGTGATCGGAGCAGAGAAGAGCCGCCGGGCATCAAAGAGATAGACCCGGACGCGCGGATAGAGAGTGCGCGTCAGTTCAATCAGGTGGTCGATCTGCTGCAACCGCATGTCACGCGACGGGCCATCGTAATAGCCGGTGCCTTCGACAAAACTCTGAATCTCGTATAGCGGCATTGCGATTTCATAGTCCGACGCGGATTGGCGCATCCAGTCCAGGCGCTTGGCTGACGCGTTGATTGCCTGCTCTGCTGTGCGCCCCAGATGTGGCCCGTATTCCCAGGACAAAACCTCGGTGGTCTTGAGCACGTCCGGCAGGGCCGCGGGGACATGGCGTATCTTGTATCCCTCGGCTTCGCGGTGCCAGTCATAGATCTGCTGATCGACCAAGGCGCGCGGCGCCTCGGTCAGAGTGAGCGCACTGGCCATGAGATCCGACGCCGTCTCGGGATGCTCGGCCAGGCCCAGAAGCCAGTCTGCGGATACATCCAGCACATCGGCGAAAGCCCCGACAACATGCGCATTGGGCAGGCGCGCAGCATCGTCGCGCAAAAGTTGCGAGATCGTGGATCGGTCGACACCGCTGTCGCGCGCCAGGGCACTTTGATTGGTCCCGGTGCGCGCGATCGCTATGGTCAGGCGGCTGCGGAAGAGCTCTGCGCGCTTGCGTTTGTCCATTTCATTAGAACACATCTGTTAATAAAAATCACCAAGTCGGATAATTGTGCACTAAACTCCGAGTTCTGCAAAGACCTTGTCTGACGTATTGTCTTCCTTGGTATCAATCAGGGTGATTTATGAAAAACGCGCTTGTCCCGCGACCGAGTGGGCAGGGGTCTGGACCCGTTGCGTCCAGCACCTCAGTTCGGCAGATTTTGTCCCTGCCAAGGAGCAAGGCCGCAGGAACAGTCATTCTGTTTCAAGCCCTTGAAGAGATGTCAGGCGTGAAATCCTGCAAACCCGAAGGACCCCGAGACCTGCACGGTCCCAGCGGCGCGCCAGTCTTGTCATGACGGAAAGTCCTGACTGCACAAAGCAACCCGCCAATCGCGCGCATTTTTCGGCGCCGAGGTGGTGGACCCAATGGGTTCAGACCCACAGCCGGCTGGCGGAATGGCCCACGGTCGCGCTATTGATCGTGACCTACGGGTTATGGGCCGTGGCCACCGTTTGGATCGCGCAGTGGTCCTTGGCTCTGGCCATCGTGATTTGCGCCATCACCGCCGCGCAACATGCGTCGCTCAGCCACGAGGCGTTGCACGGGCATCCGTCACGCAGCGTGGGTCTGAATGCGGCGCTGGTGTTTCCGGCGCTGACGATGGTGGTCCCCTATGTGCGGTTCCGCGACACCCATCTTGCGCATCATCGCGACGAGTCGCTGACCGATCCCTACGATGATCCGGAGACCAATTACCTTGATCCCGCGGTCTGGCACGCACTGCCAGAATGGCGAAAAACACTGTTTCGGATCAACAATACACTGGCCGGGAGGCTTGTGCTTGGGCCGATCCTTGGACAGATTGCCTTCATGCAGACAGACTGGCGTCTTATCCGTGCGGGCGACCGGCGCGTACTGACCGGTTGGTTGTTGCATTTTCCGGCGGTTGCGGTTGTCGTCCTGTGGATGGGCACCTTTGCGAACATGCCGATCTGGGCATGGGTGCTGTCGGTTTACCTCTCGCTGTCGCTGCTCAAGCTTCGAACCTTTCTCGAGCACCGCGCGCATGAATGCACCCGGGCGCGGACCGCGATTGTTGAAGACCGGGGGCTGTTCGCGCTCTTGTTCCTGAACAACAACCTTCACGTCGTGCATCACATGCATCCAGGTGTACCGTGGTACGCGCTGCCCCGGCAATACCGGGCAAGGCGGGCAGAATTCCTGTCGGCCAACGCGGGATATCGCTACAGCACCTATGGCGAAGTCGCGCGCGCCTACCTGTTCCGAGCCAAGGATCCCGTGCCGCATCCGCTCTACCGGGATGGACAAGATCAGTGATCTGACGCCATAGAGGCGCATGGAAATCTGGATTATCGCGAGTGTTGCGGCCGCCCTGTTTCAAACCGTGCGGTTCATGCTGCAAAAGGTTCTGAGTATCGAGGTTCTGAGCACCGCCGGGTCGACTTTTGCCCGCTTTGCCTATGCCGCCCCCTTCGCGGCGGTCCTGACACTGTTGTATGTCCGGGCAAAAGGCATCGAGCTGCCGGCGCTCAATGCAGCTTTCTGGGCCTATGCCTGGCTGGGTGCCTTGGCGCAAATCCTTGCCACGGCCTGCGTGGTTGCCTTGTTCCGGCAGCGCAATTTCGCGGTCGGGATCACGTTCAAGAAAACCGAGGTCATCCAGACCGCGATTGTCGGCGTCTTGTTTTTCTCTGACCCCGTGTCATTGGCTGGATGGGGCGCGATCCTGATCGGCCTTGTGGGCCTGTTGTTTCTGTCCCGCACACCCGGGCTGGACCAAAAGTTCTGGAGTGGGTTTACAAGCCGCGCCACGGGTCTTGGGTTGCTGTCAGGTCTCTTGTTTGCAGTGTCGGCCACCAGCTATCGCTCCGCCTCGCTTGAGATCACGAGCGAGGACGCGCTGCTGCGCGCAGGCATGACGCTGGCGTGCGTGACGGCATCCCAGCTGCTGGTGATGGCGCTTTGGTTGCGCTGGCGCGAACCTGGGCAGATCACTGCCGTCTGGCAGGCGCGCGGTCTGGCTATCTGGGTCGGGTTGACCTCCATGGCCGGATCGTTCGGGTGGTTCCTTGCCTTCACGCTGCAAACCGCCGCCTATGTCAAAGCTGTCGGTCAGATCGAGATGATCTTTTCGCTCATGGCGTCGGTCTTGTTCTTCCGTGAAACCGTCACCGCGCGAGAGCTGGTGGGTATCGGATTTCTCGGCGCGTCGATCCTGACATTCGTATTGGTGCTTTAGGACCCAGGCTCCGGACCCGAGAGCGTCTTGCGCAATGTCATTGCCGCAGCGCAATTCACGCCTTGGGCACGCGTTCACAAGGGTGGGTGCTTTCAGCCGTCGGTCAAAGCGCCATTGACCCATTCGCCGCTGGCTTCTTCACCCGACGCGTAGCGCATGGTGCCGGGGCCTTGGCGTTTGCCGTCGACAAAGCTGCCTTCGTAGACATCGCCATTGGCATAGGTTGCAATGCCGGTGCCGCTGATTTCGCCATCCCGCCATTCCCCGGAATACGTGAACCCGTCAGCCATCGTGATCTCGCCCTCGCCATGGCGCTGGCCATCTTCGAATTGCCCGACATATGAGGTGCCATCCGTGTACGTCGCGGTGCCTTGCCCGTGGCGCTGGCCGTCCTGCCATTCCCCTTCATACGTGTAGCCGTCGGGATAGGTCATGGTGCCCGTGCCGTGGTTGCGGGCGTTTTCAAATTCGCCCTCGTAGACCAGCCCGTTGGCATAGACCGCCTTGCCCTTGCCTTCGATCACGCCCTCGACCCAGTCGCCTTCATAGGTGGAGCCGTCGGGGTAGGTGATCTTGCCCGTTCCATTCGCGAGATCGCCGCGAAATTCTCCTTCATAGACCGACCCGTCAGGATAGCTGACCTTGCCCTGGCCATCGATCTGGCCTGCGACCCATTCGCCCTCGTAGCGGTAGCCATCACTGCCGACAAAGGTGCCGGTTCCGTGGCGCAGGTCATCCTTGAATTGGCCTTCGTAGGTGTCGCCATTGGCGTAGGTGACCTTGCCTTGCCCTTCGCGGCGGCCAGCGACCAGCTCGCCCTCGTAGATATCGCCGTTGGTCTGGGTGAGCGTGCCGGTTCCGTCGATCTGGCCGTCCTTCCACATGCCTTCATAGACCAGCCCGTCGGGCATGGTCAGCTTGCCTTGGCCGTCGCGGTCGCCGTCGGCGACGCGCCCTTCGTAAAGCGACCCGTCGGGATAGGTGATCGTGCCGTTGCCTTCCTTGACGCCGTTGACCCAGTCACCTTCATAGGTGTGGCCGCCGGGGTTCTGCATCGTGCCGCGCCCGTGGTGCAGCGCGTTGCGAAAGCTGCCTTCGTAGCGCACGCCATTGGCATAGAGGGCGACGCCCTGTCCGGTGATCTTCCCGTCGAGCCACGAGCCTTCGTAGGTGGATCCATCGGCGAAGATGATCTTGCCGATGCCTTCGGGTTTGCCCTTGGCGAACTGGCCCTCATAGACCGATCCGTTCGGGAAGCGGGCTGTGCCTTCGCCGCGGATCTCGCCCTCGACCCATTCGCCGGTATATTCATAGCCATTCGGCAGGCGGTACGTGCCCGTGCCATGCTGAAGACCATCCTGGAAGGTGCCCTCGTAGACGCCGCCATCATCGTATTGCTTGGTTTGCACATCGTCGTCCTGCGCCGCCGCATAGGTGGCGAGTGCGATGCCAAGAGCGATTGCTGCGCCCCGAATGCCTGTGATGCCCGGTTTCATCTGTCTGCTACCCCGTTCAAGTCCCTGGCCATGGCCTCTTGTCCGAAACCTAAGCGAGGCAGCCGGGCCAGACAATGTCTTATCCGACAAGCGGCTTTCCCTCGCGCTGGGTTCTGCTATGTCACCGGCGGTATCGAGAAAGGAAGATCGCCCCATGTCGGACCGGTTTCGCATCACTCTGGCGCAGTTGAACCCCACGGTCGGGGACCTTGCAGGAAACGCCGCCAAGGCACGTGCGGCCTGGGACGCGGGCAAGGCGGCGGGCGCGGATCTTGTTGCGCTTCCGGAGATGTTCATCCCCGGTTACCAGGCGCAGGACCTGATCGTGAAACCCGCCTTTGTCGCGGCAGTGCAGGCCGAAATCGCCGCCCTTGCCGATGCCTGCGCCGATGGACCCGCGTTGTGTATCGGCGGTCCGTCCGTGGGTGAGGATCTCAAGCTTCACAACAGCTATTTCACGCTTCAGGGTGGCAAGATCGCATCCGTGGTGCACAAGTATTTCCTGCCCAATTACAACGTCTTCGACGAGGTGCGCCATTTTTCGCGCGACATGATGCAGGGGCCGGTGGCCGTGGGCGGCGTGCGCATCGGGATGCCGGTCTGCGAGGACGCGTGGTATACGGACGTTGTCGAAGCACTGGAGGAAAGCGGCGCGGAATTTCTGCTGGTGCCAAACGGGTCGCCCTATTTCCGCAACAAGTTCGAAACGCGGCTCAATCATATGGTTGGGCGGGTTGTCGAAAGCGGTTTGCCGCTGATCTATCTGAACATGGTGGGTGGCCAGGATGATCAGGTTTTCGATGGCGGGACATTTGCCCTCAACCCCGGTGGCCAGATCGCGGTTCAATTGCCGGTCTTCGACGAAATGATCAGCCAGATCGACCTGACGCGCACCGATACCGGCTGGCAGGTGGAAAAGGGTGATTTTACCCCGCATCCGGACCCGCTCGAGCAGGATTACCGCGTCACGGTCGAAGCTTTGCGCGACTACATGCGCAAGACCGGCTTCGAAAAGGTGCTTCTTGGTTTGTCGGGTGGGATCGATTCCGCCATCGTCGCAACCATCGCGGTGGACGCTCTGGGGGCGCAGAACGTCCGCTGCGTGATGCTGCCATCCGAATACACGTCGCAAGCCTCGCTGGATGATGCAAAGGCGGTGGTCGACGCGCTGGGCTGTCGTTACGAGACGGTGCCGATTTCGGAGACGCGGGATGCGGTGACGCAAACTCTGGCACCGCTGTTCGAAGGCACCGAAGAAGGCCTGACCGAGGAAAACATCCAGTCCCGCATCCGCGGTGTGCTGCTGATGGCGCTGTCGAACAAGTTCGGCGAGATGCTTTTGACCACCGGCAACAAATCCGAGGTGGCCGTCGGCTATGCCACGATCTATGGCGACATGGCGGGCGGCTATAATCCCATCAAGGACATGTACAAGACGCGCGTGTTCGAGGTGTGCCGCTGGCGCAACGACACCCATCGCGAATGGATGATGGGACCGAAGGGCGACGTGATTCCCGAGAACATCATCAGCAAGCCGCCGTCGGCCGAGTTGCGGGAAGACCAGAAGGACAGCGATTCCCTGCCGGATTACCCGGTGCTGGACGGTATCCTGAATATTCTCGTCGATGAGGATGGATCGATCGCGGATTGCGTGGCCGCAGGGTTTGACCGGGCGGATGCCAAGAAGGTGGAGCATCTTCTTTACATCAGCGAATACAAGCGCTTCCAATCGGCGCCGGGGGCACGTTTGTCGAAACGCGCGTTCTGGCTGGACCGTCGTTATCCCATCGTCAATCGTTGGCGCGATCCGGGCTAGGTCTGGATCCATCGAAACCGCCATCCGGGACGTGCAAACCCGGCTCCCAATTTCGCGCGGCGTGCGTTTGGCCGGGTGAAAGCGTCTTTGGCGCCGTTTTGCAGGGCATTTCCGAATGCCGGGCGCGTCATTCCCACCAGCGATCTATTTGCGCAATCTCTGCATCGGACCAGCC
>JAWLGI010000028.1:0-30659 GCA_041685125.1 Marivita sp.
TCGTCCTGGTATTTCAGGATCGCGCCCAGCGTGTCCGAGATCACCTCGGGAGACAGGTCGATCACATCCAGCGCCAGAAGGCATTTGGCCCAGTCGATGGTTTCGGCGACGCCGGGTTTCTTGAAGATGTCCTCGGTGCGCAGCCGCTGCACGAAGGCGACGATTTCGCGGCTCAGCCTGGCCGAGGCTTCGGGCGCGCGGGCCTGCAGGATCTCGAGCTCGCGATCGAAATCGGGGTAGTCGACCCAGTGATAGAGGCACCGGCGTTTGAGCGCGTCATGCACTTCGCGGGTGCGGTTCGAGGTCAGGATCACAATGGGCGGCTCGGGTGCCGTGATCGTGCCCATCTCGGGGATCGTGACCTGGAAATCCGACAGGGCTTCGAGCAGGAACGCCTCGAACGGCTCATCGGTGCGGTCCAACTCGTCGATCAGCAAAACGGGCGGCCCGGCGGCATCGGGGCGCATTGCTTCGAGCAAGGGGCGCTCGACCAGGAAATCGGGGCTGAACAGCTCTTTCTGGAGCGCATCGCGGTCGGCGCTGCCTGCGGCCTCGGCGGTGCGGATGGCGATCATCTGCGCCGGGAAGTTCCATTCGTACACGGCGCTCGACGCATCGAGGCCCTCGTAACATTGCAGGCGGATCAGCTTGCGCCCCAGGCTCATCGCCAGCGCCTTGGCGATCTCTGTCTTGCCGACGCCGGCCTCGCCTTCAAGAAACAGAGGCCGTCCCAGTTTCAGCGACAGGAACACCACGGTGGCCAACGGCCGCCCGCAGACATAGCCGGTGTCGGCCAGCGTGGATTGGACGGCGTCGATACTCTGCGGTGTCTGCATCGGGGTGCTCCTGTTGTTCAGACCTTGCTGCCCCGGCCGCGGCCCCAAGGTCAATAGCGCCAAGGTCGCACAAGACGCACAGCTTGCCCTGTGCCTGACCGGGGCGATGCGCACAAGACGGCCACAGGCGCCCCCCGTTCCCAAGGCACCGAACCGGCGGCGTCTCAACGACCGAACATCATGGAGTCCCCTGTATTTCGGCTCAATTTTGCCTAATTTGCCGGGCACATATTGCGAGAAATTCGCCCCTTGCAAACAGGGTCGAAGCCAACAAGGACACGTGGAGCATGCACGAGACCCGCGAGCCATATACCCGATCGCTGACCGACCTGAGTCCATCGCAATGGGTGCAGGAAATCAAGGATATGGGTGAAACACACGGCTTTTTCGAGCCGTTGGGAAAGCACCACACCGGAACCTTCATCGAAAAGGGCGACACGCTGCTGGTCAGCCTTGAATCGCTCCCGGCCATTCAGGCCCTGTCCGACGAGGCGCGGCCCGCAGGCTTTGACATCGCGCGCGCAAACGATTGGTCCTGCCTGTCCGTGGTCTGCAACCGCGACACCTGGTTCCGCGACGAAGAGGTGTACGCGTTTTTCGATCAGATGACCGATGACGGCTTCTTCGAGGATTTCGAAAAGGTGATCTTTTACGGGGCTGGCCCTTGCGGTTATGCCGCCTGTGCGTTCTCCGTCGCCGCCCCCGGCGCGATTGTGGTCGCGCTCGAACCGCAGGCGACACTGGACCCGCGCGTCACCGAATGGGATGACCGGTTCACCCATATGCGCCGCACCGATTTCACCGACCGCTACGGCTATGCCCCGGACATGCTCGAGGCCGCCGAAGCGGCCTATGTCGTCTATGATCCCGCCAGCCCGCTGGACGCCATGCATGCCGCGCTGTTCGAACGCGCCGGCACCACGCGCTTCCGCGCCCGGCACATGAACAGCGGGATGCAGGCGCGCCTTGCACAGCTTGACGCGCTTGAACCGCTGGTCCGGCATGCCGCGAACGGCACGCTGGATGAGGCGGTCTTTGCCGGTCTTTACCGCGCACGCCGCAACCATGTGGGATATTGCAAGCGACTTTTCGCCGCGATCGAGGCGCGGGGCCACCCCTCCATGACCGAGGCCGTTTGCACCTATATCGTCGACAATTTCGGCGGCCCGCGGTATCGTCGCAAGTTGAATGACTTGCGCCAGGCCCGCGCGGCCCCCAATGATGAAGACGCGTGAGGACCATCGTCGGCGGTTTGCTCGGCCTTGCGGCATGACAGTGTCCGACAGCGGCCCTGGCAGAGCCTCTGGCGTCATCCGGCGCCGCGTGCTAACCGCCACAGCATGACCGACACGCTGACGATCCGCACACCCGACGACTGGCACCTGCATCTGCGCGATGGCGCAATGCTGCGCGCCGTGACCCCCGAAAGCGCCCGCCATTTCGCGCGCGCCATCATCATGCCCAACCTTGTGCCACCGGTTGTCACCGGCGCCGACGCCGCCACCTATCGCGACCGCATCCTGGCCGCCCTGCCAGAAGGGTCGCAGTTCACCCCGCTGATGACACTCTACCTGACCGAAGACACCGATGCCGACGATCTGGCTCGCGCCCATGCCGACGGTCTGATCACGGCGGTCAAGCTTTACCCGGCGGGGGCCACCACCAATTCGGCGTCCGGTGTGACGGATTTCGACAAGGTGCGCCCGGTGCTTGAAAGGATGGCCGAGATCGGATGCCCGCTTTGCGTGCATGGCGAGGTCACGGATCCAGACATCGATATCTTCGACCGCGAGGCTGTGTTCATCGACCGCGTGCTTGACCCGATCCGCCGCGCCACGCCGGGTCTGCGCGTCGTGATGGAGCATATCACCACCATGCAGGGCGTTGAATACGCCACCGAAGGCGGGCCCGATCTGGGGGCCACGATCACCACGCATCACCTTGTGATCAACCGCAACCATATCCTGTCCGGCGGGATCAAGCCGCATTACTATTGCCTGCCCGTCGCCAAGCGCGAGGAACACCGCCTTGCCCTGCGCCGCGCCGCGACCAGCGGCGATCCGACCTTTTTTCTGGGCACGGACAGCGCGCCGCACACGGACGCGAACAAGCTGCTGCCCTGCGGCTGCGCGGGATGTTTCACCGCGACCAACACGTTGTCGATCCTCGCGCATGTGTTCGAAGAGGACCGCGCGCTCGATCGGCTTGAATCCTTCACCAGCATCAATGGTCCCAAATTCTACCGCCTGCCCACTAACGACGGCACCATCACCCTGAAGCGCGGCGAGCCCGTGGCGTATCCTGCCCATATCGATACCGAGGACGGCCCGGTAACTGTGTTCGAGCCCGGATATCCGCTGCATTGGCGCGTGGAGGACTGAGCGGTGCAGGGCGCTTTGACGCTCTTTTCCTTCATTTGAAAAGCCGCTAGAGCGATCCAAAAGCCGGAGTCGCCATGATCCCCTCATCCTATCCCGCCGCCGAAGACATCGCCCGCCTGACCGCCCGGATGCTGCTCGAGATCGGTGCGGTGAATTTCCGGCCCGAGGATCCGTTCACCCTCGCCTCGGGCCTGCCCAGCCCGACCTATATCGACTGCCGGAAACTCATCTCCTTTCCCCGCATCCGGGCGACACTGATGGATTTCCTGACCGTCACCGTGATGCGGAACGCCGGGTTCGAAGCCTTCGACAATATCGCCGGCGGCGAAACCGCGGGCATCCCCTTCGCCGCGCTGGTGGCCGAGCGCATGGCGCTGCCGATGACCTATGTCCGCAAGAAGCCCAAGGGCTACGGTCGCAATGCCCGCATCGAAGGCGCCATGACCGAGGGCCAGCGCGTCTTGCTGGTCGAGGACCTGACCACCGATGGCGGATCAAAGCTCAGCTTCGTCGACGCGATCCGCGACACCGGGGCCAGCTGCGGCCACACGGCGGTGATCTTTTATTACGACATCTTCCCGGAAACCCGCACAACGCTGGGCGATCACGGCGTCACCCTGCACCACCTGTGCACCTGGTGGGACGTGCTGGCCGAGGCGCGCGCGCAGGGCAGTTTCAACACCGCCACCCTGTCCGAGGTCGAGACCTTCCTGAACGACCCCCGCGCCTGGCAGGAAGCGCGCAAGCGCTAGGACCAGACGCAAGGGCGCACCCCGGCATGACCTGTGGCGCCCGATCCGATCGTGCCGCGGTTCGGCCTGCACCAGCCCGTCCGATCCCGGACCCACCGCCATGGGTTCGGTGGCGCGCAAGACCGCCAAAAGAGACAGAATCGGTTTCATCCAGCCCGATCGGCGTCTCACCACTCAGACACGCCGCGCCGTGATCCGATACAACGTAAAGGTTTTGTTAAAGATTTGTATCAAGTTCTTGCGCGTTGTTTCGCGACCACAGCGACTCGCGGCGCATCCCAGATGTTGACGGCGCGACCCGTTTCAACGCAATATCGGCTACAAACTGGCGCCGAGCCTTTTCCACAGGCTTATACACTTTGTGCTTTCGAGGCGACCTCGCTACGTCACGGGCTCGGGCCAGTCAGGGGGACAGAATGAACGAGATCACAGGTTTCAACCCAACAGGAGCCGAAATCCAGAACGCAGAGACGATGCCCCACTCGGTCGAGGCCGAACAGCAGCTTCTGGGCGCGATCCTGACCAATAACGAGGTTTTCGACCGTATCGCGTCGATCATCGGTCCGCAGCATTTCTACGACCCGGTCCATGCCCGCATCTTCGATATCGCCTCCGCGCGGATCGCCAAGAACAACCTCGCCTCACCAGTCACGCTCAAGGCCTTCATGGAGGATGACGAAGGGCTGCAAGAGCTGGGCGGACCGCCCTATCTTGTGCGTTTGGCCGGTGCCGCGATCAGCTCTTTCGCGGTGCGCGACTATGCCCAGATGATCTATGATCTGGCGGTGCGCCGCGACCTGATCTCGCTGGGCCGAGATATCAGCTCGCGCGCGGCCAAGGTCGACGTTCAATCCGAGCCGCGCGAACAGATCGTCGAAGCGGAACAGGCGCTTTACAAGCTGGCCGAACAAGGCCGCAGCGACAGCGGTTTTCAGAGCTTTCTCAAGGCGGTGACGGACGCGGTGAATGTCGCAAATGCCGCCTATCAGCGCGAAGGCGGCCTTGCCGGGATCTCGACCGGCCTGACGGATATGGACCGCAAGCTGGGTGGGTTGCACAAATCCGACCTCTTGATCCTGGCCGGGCGGCCGTCGATGGGGAAAACCTCGCTCGCGACCAACGTGGCGTTCAATATTGCCAAAGCCTATCGCAAGGGCGAACGTCCCGACGGTTCGGATGGCACGGTGGAAGGCGGCGTCGTCGGCTTCTATTCACTGGAAATGAGCGCCGAGCAGTTGGCAGCGCGGATCCTGTCTGAAGCGGCCGAAGTGCCGTCAGAACAAATCCGCCGCGGCGACATGACAGAGCAGGAATTCCGCCGCTTTGTCGATGCCGCGAAGTCGCTCGAAGCCTGCCCGCTTTACATCGACGACACGCCGGCCCTTCCGATCAGCCAGTTGGCCGCCCGCGCGCGGCGCCTGAAGCGGACACACGGGCTGGATGTGTTGATGGTCGACTATCTGCAGCTTGTCCGCCCCGCTTCGGCCAAGGACAGCCGTGTCAACGAGGTGTCGGAAATCACGCAGGGCTTGAAGGCGATCGCCAAGGAGCTGGATATCCCCGTGATCGCGCTGTCGCAGCTGTCGCGGCAGGTGGAGAGCCGCGAGGACAAGCGCCCGCAACTTTCGGACCTGCGCGAATCCGGGTCGATCGAACAGGACGCGGATGTGGTGATGTTCGTGTACCGCGAGGAATATTACAAGGAACGCGAAAAGCCGAGCGATCACGAGCTGGAGAAGATGGCGGCGTGGCAGGACGAGATGGAGCGCTTGCACGGGCGCGCCGAGGTCATCATCGGCAAGCAGCGGCATGGTCCCATCGGCTCGATCGAACTGAGCTTCGAGGGCCGCTTCACCCGTTTCGGCAACCTGATCAAGCCTTGGCAGCAAGGCGCGGACGAGATGTGAGCCACCCTAACCGAGTGTGATGGCACCGCCGAACGGGATATCCGTGTCCCATCCATCGTAAACACCGTGAATCGCACAGGCGGCGCGGATGCAGCCGGAATGGGTCACGACAATTGACGTGTCGGGTGTCGCCTCCAGGGCGCGGCGGATGCGCGCTTCGAGCATTGCAACGCTTTCGCCACCATGCCCGTCGTAGTGCAGGAAATCAGCAGCCCAGGCGTCCAGCCCATCGCGCGGGATATCTGCCCATGGCGTCCGCTCCCACATCCCGAAATCCATTTCAATCCAATGCGGTAGGATGGTTAACTCACCTGATACATGAGCTGCGGCGCGCGCGGCCAATTGGCGGCAGCGCCATAGCGGAGAGGACACGACCCGCGTCGCCTCCGGCAGGCGGCGCAGCACGTCTTTCTGCTCGGTCTCGAAACTCTCGGCCAAGGCGAGATCGGTGCGTCCATAGCAGGTGCCCTTGGCGACCTCCGGAGTGGTGTGGCGCACCAGCGTCAGAGCCATGGCGGGATTCCAGGATATCGTCCGGTTTCAAGCACTTGCGGCACCCCGGCCAAGACAGGCAAAGATCATCTGCCGGCAGGACAACATCCGGGGCGTCACCGTCCCGCGCAGGTGCACAGCCAGCGTGTCCATCCGTCCAGGCGCACCCGGTCGTTTGGTCTTGCCATCGATCCGCGTGGCCAATGCCCTGATGAGATCTCGGTTGATCATGAGCCGGGCTTAGCCGCCGGCTGCGGCCCTCACAATAGCAAATCCGACGCACCGCAAAGGGAAACGTTCCGGCCGAGGAATTCCGGCTTGACCAGCCCAGACGACGCGCACAAACACCCGCGCATGGCACAGGCACGTCTCACGATTGATCTGGATGCGATCCGCGCGAATTGGCGGGCGCTGGACGGGATGACCGCCAGCGAAACCGCGGCCGTGGTCAAGGCGGACGCCTATGGATTGGGAGCGGACAAGGTCGCCCCCATCCTGGCCGAAGCGGGCGCGCGGACGTTTTTCGTGGCCATCGCCGAGGAAGGCGCAGCCCTGCGCAAGGTGCTTGGGCCCGGTCCGAAGATCTGTGTCTTCGGCGGGCACATGGCCGGTGATGCGGAGATGATCCGAGAGGCCGAGCTGGTGCCGATGATCAACTCCATCGACCAGATGTTGCGCCATGTCGAGGCGCTGCCCGGACATCCTTTCGGCGTCCAGCTTGATTCGGGGATGAACCGGCTGGGCATGGAAGCCGCGGAATGGGCCGCGCTGCGCGACATTGCCATCGGCCAGAACCTCACATTGATCATGAGCCATCTTGCCTGCCAGGATGATCCGGGCCACGGCATGAATGCCTATCAGCTGCAGACCTTTCGCCAGATGACGGACGGGATCGATGTGCCCAAATCGCTGGCCGCGACGGGCGGCACTCTTTTTGGGCAGGACTATCACTTCGACATGACGCGCCCCGGCATCGGGCTCTATGGCGGGCGGCCCTATACGGATGCGCGGCCGGTGGCGGACGTGTCGGTGCCGATCATCCAGGTGCGCGAGGTCAGCCCGGGCGAATCCGTGGGATACGGCAACAGTTGGGTGGCGCGCGTGCCGGGGAAGATCGCCACCATTTCGGCCGGCTATGCCGATGGCGTCCTGCGCGGCATGGGCCCCAAGGCCTATGTCTGGGCGAACGAGACCCGCTGCAAGGTGGTGGGTCGCATTTCGATGGACCTGATCGGCGTCGATGTGAGTGCTGTCGACTCCATGCCCGACAGGGTCGAATTGATGGGCCAGCGGCAATCGATCGACACTCTGGCCGATGCCGCCGGAACCATCGGGTACGAGATCCTGACATCGCTGGGCGCGCGCTATGCCCGGCGCTATACCGGCGCGTGACGGCGCGTTGGGCATGAGCATTTTCGAGCCCTCCCCGATCTTGCTGGCCTATATCTTTGTCCAACGTTTCGTGTTTTTCGAAGTGCTGGGCCTGTTGGCGCTGTTGCGGGTGATCGTGGGGCGCGGTGCGGCGCGAATCCCGGCGGCGGTTACGCTTGCAATCTGTGTCGCCGTCATCGCGGCAAGCCTCGCGCCAGCCCTGGGGCTTCAGGGGCATCCGCTTTACCGGCAGATGGCGTCGGTCATGGCCTACCAGGGTGGTGTCGCCTTGCCCTTGTTTGCATCGGCCCTCTTTGCCACCAGCCTGCTGGTTGGCGATCGCCGGTGGCGCTGGATCGACGGCGCCCATCTGATCGGGCTCTTGGCTTTCGTGCTATTGTGGGGCGCAACAAAGGTTTGACCATGACCGCCCTGCGTTGGATCAACCTGTCGCTTCTGGTGCTGTATCCGGTGGCCTGGGCAGCGCCGCTGATGCGGGCCGGGCTGCTGCCGCTTTTCGGGCTGAGCGAGATCAGCGTCCTGACCGGGATACGCGCGCTCTGGGACAGTGACATTCTGCTGGCGCTGGTCGTCATCCTGTTCGCGCTGGTGGCCCCCTACGTCAAAACGCTGGGTCTTGCCTTGATACAGTTCGGTGTGATGGGCCGCTCCGCCCTGCCCGGCCTGACCGTCTTGAGCAAGCTGGCAATGGCCGATATCTTCCTGATCGCACTCTATATCACCATCGCCAAGGGCGTCGGCATCGGGCATCTTGAAACCGCTTGGGGGCTATACCTTTTCACCGCCTGCATCCTTGCCTCGCTCGGCCTGAGCGTGGCCGAGGCGCGCATGACACGGGATTGATCACGCTGCGAAGACAATCCCGCAAATCAGGACGGATTCATCACGTCTGCGGGGACAGTCCGGAAAATCGTTAAAAAACAGTATGTCCTTTTTGTATTTCGGCATAAAGTCGCTGGCGTCGCGAAGGGTGTAAGTGGTTCCGGGGGACATTCAGGATGCGTGCGCTGCAATCGCTCGGCGGTGCCATGGTCTGGCTGATGCAACGGTTGATGTTTGCAACCGTGGTCCTGCTGGGTCTTGGCCTGTCGGGATACACGCTGGCCTGCGCTTTTGGATATGCTCCATGGCTCGAGATGACCGCCACATTTGGGGGTGCCGCCTATCCGCAGGCCGGATGGGTGGTACAAGTTGCGGCAACGGCGCTTTTGCTGGGACTTTGTTTTTTCCTTCCCGCCAACGCCCGGATCATGGCGCTGGAAAACTCGCATCGTCGCTTTCACATCGCCATGGAGGACGTCGCCCGCGCCTACCGGCTATCGCATGCCTCGGACCGCGAGGGGGTGTTCAAGATGAAGTCCGAGTTTGATTCGGTCCGCGAACGCATGGCATATCTGCGGGATCATCCCGAACTGGCCGAACTGGAGCCTTCGGTGCTCGAAGTGGCCAGCCAGATGAGCCACCTGTCCCGCGATCTGGCGCGGACCTATTCCGAAAGCAGCGTCGCCCGCGCCCGGGATTTCCTGATCCAGCGACAGCAGGAGATCGAGGAGTTCAACGCCCGCCTCGACGCGGCCAAGGCGACAGCCTCGGAAATGCGTGTCTGGACCGACAAGGTCGAGCTTGAGGAAAGCGTGGCGCAGGCGCAGCTCGCGCGTCTGACCGCGGAACTGGCCGACATTCTCCCGGAGCTGCACAAAGGCGCGGACACACCCGCGACCCCCGCAGGAAAGGTTGCCACAGCAGGTGCCACACCGGCAGCGGCGCCCGAAATCCGGGAGGATCCTGAGGACGTCCCCGACACGGACGACACCCGCATTGTCGCCCTGCTCGCGCGCCGGGCCGCCGAATGACACCGGGCTGATAGACATCGCTTGCAGGCCCGGTCGGCTTGGGTCACAAGCGGCGCCATGGCGAAATCCTCCGCAAACTTTGTCTGCCAGTCCTGCGGCAACACGACCACCAAATGGTCGGGCCGCTGCGATGCATGCGGGACGTGGAACTCGATCGTCGAGGAAACGCCGCTGGCCACCGGCCCCGCTGCCAAGACACTTGGCGCCTCGAAAGGCCGGGCCCTGCCGCTGAGCGATCTGTCGGGAACCGAGGCGCCACCCCCCCGGACCACGTCGCATATGAACGAACTCGACAGGGTGCTGGGCGGCGGCCTTGTGCCCGCCTCGGCGCTTCTGGTTGGCGGCGATCCGGGGATCGGCAAATCGACGCTCCTGTTGCAGGCCGCCGCCGCCTTTGCCCGGGCGGGGCTGAAGGTAATCTATTTCTCCGGCGAAGAAGCCAGCGCGCAGGTGCGGATGCGCGCTGCCCGGCTGGGCCTGCGCGATGCGCCGGTAAAGCTTGCCACGGAAACCAACCTGCGCGACATCCTGACGACCCTGGAAGACGAAAAGCCTGACCTTGCCATCATCGACTCGATCCAGACGATGTGGGCCGACAACGTGACCTCCTCTCCCGGCAGCGTGGCACAGGTGCGCGCCTCGGCACATGAGCTGACAAGCTTTGCCAAGCGGCGCGGGACGTCGATTGTCATGGTTGGCCACGTCACCAAGGACGGCCAGATCGCCGGCCCGCGCGTGGTCGAACACATGGTCGACACGGTGCTCTATTTCGAAGGCGAGCGCGGGCATCAATTCCGCATCCTGCGCGCGGTCAAGAACCGCTTCGGCCCGGCGGACGAGATCGGCGTGTTCGAGATGACCGGCGCGGGGCTGGCCGAGGTGGCGAATCCCTCGGCCCTGTTCCTGTCGGAACGCGGGGATCCGACACCGGGATCGGCCGTCTTTGCGGGAATCGAGGGCACCCGCCCGGTTCTGGTGGAATTTCAGGCCCTTGTGGCCCCCACGCCACACAGCCAACCGCGCCGCACGGTGGTCGGCTGGGACGGCGGGCGCCTTGCGATGATCCTTGCCGTGCTGGAGTCGCGCTGCGGCATCCCCTTTGCCGGCATGGACGTCTATCTCAACGTGGCAGGCGGTATGAAGGTCAGCGAACCGGCCGCTGACCTTGCCGTGGCCGCGGCCCTTCTGTCCGCGCGCGAGGACATCGCCCTGCCCCCCGAAACGGTGGTTTTGGGCGAGATCAGCCTCTCGGGCGCGCTGCGCCCGGTGGGACAAACCGAAAATCGGTTGAAAGAGGCACAAAAACTTGGTTTTACCGCCGCCATCGTGCCAAAGGGTGGGAAATCGGTCGCGCGTGAGGGTTTCACCGCAACGGAAATTGACGCTTTGGCAAGCTTTGTTGGTGATGTGTTCGGCGCAGGTTAGCGCCATCCGATTGAAAAGAAGGGCAAGGGACCGATGGAAGGGTTCACCATTATTGATGGCGTGGTTGCCGTCGTCATCGTTCTCTCTGCGCTTCTGGCCTATTCCCGCGGCATCGTGCGCGAGACAATGGCCATTCTCGGCTGGATCGCCGCTGCAGTCCTGGGCTTCATGTTCGGGCCGCAATTGCGCCCGCTGATGGTTGAAATCCCGATCATCGGTGAATTCATGACGGGCAGTTGCGAATTGAGCGTGATCGGCGGCTTCGCGGTGGTTTTCACCATTGCCTTGGTCATCATGTCGTTTTTCACGCCGTTGTTTTCCAGCTTGGTCCAGCGCTCGGCGCTTGGCGGGCTGGATCAGGCGTTTGGATTTCTCTTCGGGGTGGCACGCGGCATCCTGCTCGTGGCGGTGGCGTTCTTTGTCTACCAGGTTGTTGTCACCGCGCAGGACGTTGCAATGATCGATGACAGCCGGTCGGCGGTGGTATTCAGCCGCATGACCGGCCAGATCGAGGATCAGAACCCGGAAAAGGCCCTGGGATGGATCACCGCCCAATACGAATCCCTGGTCAGCGTGTGCGACGCGCCGGCCGATAGCGATGCATAATTCATCACCCTTCGTCACGCTGTCGCGGTAACATGATAGTTTCGTGACACTGGCGCTTATGCCCCTTATGACAGGGGCATCTTCTGCTGCCACGGATTCGGAGTCCCGATTTGTCCGACACCCAGATGCCACCCGCCCATCCATTCGACGACGACAAACTCAAGGAAGAATGCGGCGTTTTCGGCGTGGTCGGCGTGACCGACGCGGCGAATTTTGTCGCCCTTGGCCTGCACGCGCTGCAACATCGCGGGCAGGAGGCTGGCGGAATCGTCAGCCACGACCCGGAACACGGGTTCAACTCGGCCCGCCGGTTCGGCTATGTGCGCGACAATTTCACCAGCCACAAGCTGATGGAAACCCTGCCCGGTGAACTTGCCATCGGCCATGTCCGCTATTCCACCGCCGGATCGAAAGGCCCGACCCAGATCCGCGACGTACAGCCCTTCTTTGGCGAGTTTTCCATGGGCGGCGCGGCGATTGCCCATAACGGCAACATCACGAACGCCATCGCGCTGCGCAAGGAACTGATCGACCGCGGCTCGATCTTCCAAAGCTCGTCTGACAGCGAATGCATCATCCACCTGATGGCCCGCTCGCTGCAACGCGACATCCCCAGCCGGATGGAAGACGCGCTGCGCCGCGTCGAAGGCGCGTTTTCGGTGGTCGCCATGACCCGCACCAAGCTGATCGGCGTGCGCGACCCGCTGGGCGTGCGCCCTCTGGTGCTGGGCAAGATCGCGGATGGCTATGCGCTCAGCTCGGAAACCTGCGCGCTCGATATCATCGGCGCGGAATATGTCCGCGAGATTGAACCGGGCGAAATGGTCGTCATCACAGCCGACAAGGGTGTCGAATCGCTCCACCCCTTCCGCCCGCAGAAACCCCGCTTCTGCATCTTCGAACACGTCTATTTCTCGCGCCCCGACAGCATCATCGGCGACCGCTCGGTCTACGAGACCCGGCGCCAGATCGGCGTGGAACTGGCCCGCGAAACCCCCGTGGAGGCCGACCTGGTCTGCCCGGTACCCGATAGCGGCACACCGGCGGCCATCGGCTATGCCCACGAATCCGGCATCCCCTACGGCATGGGCATCATCCGCAACCAGTATATGGGCCGCACCTTCATCGAGCCGACCGAACAGATCCGCAACATGGGTGTGCGCCTCAAGCTCAACGTCAACCGCGCGCTGATCAAGGGCAAACGCGTGATCCTGGTGGACGACTCGGTTGTGCGGGGCACCACCAGCCGCAAGATCAAGGAAATGATCCTGGATGCCGGCGCCGCCGAAGTGCATTTCCGCATCGCCAGCCCCCCCACGGCCTGGCCCTGCTTTTATGGTGTCGACACGCCCCAACGCGAAAAATTGCTGGCCGCCACCATGTCCGAAGACGAAATGCGCGACCATCTGGGCGTCGACAGCATCAAGTTCATCTCGCTCGACGGACTCTACCGCGCCGTGGGCGAAAGCTCCGGGCGCAACGACACATCGCCGCAATATTGCGATGCCTGCTTTTCTGGCGAATACCCGATCGAGCCGTCCGACATGCTGGAAAAGGGCTTCGAGATGAAGGCTGCCGAATAACCTCGGCGCCCTTCCGCGCAGGCGCAAACTCCGGCTTTCCATTGCCCGCGATCCCCGCCATCTGGCGGGTCATCGGAACCATGAAGGTCGGACAATGGCACAAGACATCACCCCGCCGCTGGTCGCTCAGCAAGCGACCCGGACAACCCGCGATCTTGGCGGCGCAGTAACGCTGCTGGGCATCTTCGGGTCACAAAGCGATCCGCATGCCCTGCTGAAACTGCGCGGCGGCGAGACCGCGACGGTGTCGCGCGGCGACATCGTGAACGGTCAGACCGTTGTCGCCATCGAGGAGGGCCGGATCGCGCTGTCCCGCAACGGCACAGCACGCTGGCTGGAGATGCCGGCGCCCCGGTCCTGACCTTCTCTGGTTCAAAAATATCCCGGGGGAGTCGCGACTGCGCGACGGGGGCGGAGCCCCCAAAATGTAAAAAGACCCCCGCCGATCGCGCGACGGGGGTCTTTTTTGTTCCGGTTTTCAGGACCTTTTACGCTGTGCGGCCCTTGAGCGCTTTCCACGCACCGGTCACGACCAGTGCCGCCATCACGGCCTTGACCGCGTCTCCGATCAGGAACGGCGCAATGAAGTGGGTCCAGTAGAACCCGATCTCCTGGCCTACCCAACCGGCTTCAACACCCGTCTCCGACGCCACGGCCATCGGCCACGCAATGCCGGGGATATACAGCAGCATCGACAGGACCAGTGCCACGAGCGATATGGACAGGACACCGCGCGCGATCCCGCGATCCGCCGCGAGACCGGCCAGACCTGCCATCAGGACAAAGCCATACAGAAAGCCAGCTGTCGGCCCGACAAGCGCCAGCCCGTTCATGCCGTTTGCGAAAACCGGCAGCCCCAACGCGCCGTAACCCAGATAGGTCAGCAATGTCGCGGTGCCCAGACGCGCGCCGAAACTCAGACCGACGACCAGGATCGCCAGCGTTTGCAGCGTCATCGGTACCGGAAAGAACGGGACCGACACCTGAGTCGCCGCCGCAATGACCGCGGCGCCCCCAAGCGCCAGAAGCACCTGACGGGTCAGAGTTGTCTTGCCGAAGGCGGCTTGGGTAAATGTCATGGCGCAGGTCCCTCATGTGACGATTGTTTGGAAGATATTTGCCACGGTTCTGTCTGGAAATGCAACATCGAGTCATGCACTGCCCTCTTGCAGGCCCGGCAGCAAAAAGGCATGTGGCATCGCATGACAGACACTCCCCCTCCCCTTGCGCTGGTCACCGGCGCCTCTCGCGGTCTCGGCTTTGCGCTGGCCGAGGCCCTGGCCGACACGCATCACGTCATCGCCGTGGCCCGCACCGTCGGCGGGCTGGAAGAGCTTGACGACCGGATTCAGAAACGCGGCGGCACCGCCACGCTCGCGCCGATGGACATAGCGAATGCCGATGCGATGGCACAGCTCTGCCGCTCGGTGCATGACCGCTGGGGCCAGGTCGCGCTCTGGGTTCATACCGCGATCCACGCCGGGCCGCTGACGCCGGTGGATCATCTAGATGCCAAGGACTGGAAGAAATCCCTGTCGATCAATCTCGATGCGATGGCGCATCTGGTTCCCTATGTGTCGCATCTTCTGGCCAGAGACGGGCGCGCGGTGTTTTTCGAGGACAGCCATGGCGGCGAAAAGTTTTTCGGTCACTACGGCACCACCAAGACGGCGCAAATCAACCTTGTTCGCAGCTGGCAGGAAGAGACCAGGTCGATCGGCCCCGACGTGCGCATCCTGTCGCCAAAGCCCATGGCGACCCATCTGCGCGCCCGGTTCTTTCCCGGCGAGGACCGCGCGGCGCTTGCCGCGCCGGCGCAAGAGGCGGCCCGGCTGCTGCCCCGGATCCTCGGCGATTGAGCCGGCAACCGATGCTGTAGCGCATCGGTGGTTTTCCGATCCCGGAAAATCCCCCCTGCAGCGGACAGGGGGATCCTTGCCGCAGGGCGGGGCTTGGCCTATGCAGGACAAAAGCCGAGGCAGAGCATATGCGCATACTCATTACCAATGACGACGGAATCAACGCACCGGGCCTCCAGGCGCTGAGCGAGATCGCCAGTGACCTGGCCGGCCCCTCGGGCGAGGTCTGGACAGTCGCGCCGGCCTTCGAACAATCCGGGGTCGGGCATTGCATCAGTTATACCCACCCGATGATGGTCAGCAAAATGGAAGACCGCCGCTTCGCCGCCGAAGGCAGTCCGGCCGATTGCGTCCTTGCCGCGTTGCACGATGCGATGACGGGCGCGCGGCCCGATCTTGTGCTCTCCGGTGTGAACAGGGGCAACAATTCCGCCGAGAACGCGCTGTATTCAGGCACCCTGGGCGGCGCGATGGAAGCGGCGCTTCAGGGCATTCCGGCGATCGCCCTGTCGCAATATTACGGACCCGACAATGTCGAGTCCGAGGATCCGTTCGACGCGGCCCGCACGCATGGCGCAGGCGTGATCCGGACAATCCTCGATCACGACCCGAACGGGCAGGATGGCTACCGGCTGTTCTACAACGTGAACTTTCCCCCGGTGCCCGCGGCCCAAGTGCAAGGCACCCGCGTGACCCCGCAGGGAATCCGGCAAGGCACGCATTTTTCGGTGGAACCGCATAATTCCCCGTCCGGGCGCCGGTTCCTCTGGATCAGGGGCGGCGACCAGCGTGCGCCGACGCAACCGGGCAGCGATGCGGCGGAAAACCTTGCCGGGTTCATCAGCGTCACGCCGATGCGCGCGGATCTGACAGCGCAAGACCAGCTCGACGCGATGCGGGGCGCGTTTGCCGGATGATCGACGCGGAACTCAAGATGCAGTTCCTTTATGCGCTGCGCTCGCGCGGCGTGACAAATTCTGCCGTCCTGACCGCGATGGAGCAGATCGACCGTGCGCCGTTCATAAAGGGGTATTTCGCGGAACGCGCCTATGAGGACATGCCCTTGCCCATCGCCTGCGGTCAGACGATCAGCCAGCCCTCGGTGGTGGGGCTGATGACCCAGGCTCTCGATATCAATCCCCGCGACACCGTGCTGGAAGTGGGAACCGGGTCGGGCTACCAGGCCGCGATCCTGAGCCACCTGGCCCGGCGGGTCTATACCGTGGACCGCCACTCGCGCCTTGTCCGCGAGGCACGGGACGTGTTTGACCGGCTTGGCCTGACCAACGTGACAGCCTTCACCGCAGATGGCAGCTTTGGCTTGCCGGACCAGGCGCCGTTCGACCGCATTCTTGTCACGGCCGCGGCCGAGGATCCGCCCGGACCGCTGCTGTCGCAGCTCAAGGTCGGCGGGATCATGGTCCTGCCGGTCGGGCAATCGGACGCGGTGCAACACTTGATCCGGGTGCGGCGTACGGCCCAGGGACTGGACTACGACGAATTGCGCCCCGTGCGTTTCGTGCCGTTGGTCGAAGGGGTGGCGCGCGACCCGTAGAGCGGGCATAGTAGAGGGTGTGACGACCGGGAAACAACCGGCGCATTTGTGAGGGTATCGACATGGCAAACCGCAGATTTTCGCTCAAGGCACGTATCCGATCCGGCACCTGCCTGGCGCTGATCACCGTGTTGGCGGGGTGTTCCGAACCGCTTGATCTTGACCTGCGCGGCATGATGAACGGCGGCTTCAACACTGCGGACGCCGCGAATGCCGCCACGGTGCCCCGTCCGGACCCGGACGATCGCGGGGTGATTTCCTATCCGAATTACCAGGTCGCCGTGGCGCAGCGCGGTGATACCCTGGGCAAGTTGGCCACCCGTGTCGGGCTGCCAGCGGACGAGCTTGCGCGCTACAACGGGGTTCAGACCAGTGATCCGCTGCGCGCCGGGGAAATCATCGCCCTGCCGCGCCGCGTGGCAGAACCCTCGCCCGCAACCGGCGCCGCGACCACCGGACCGATCCGCACCCCGTCAGAAGTGGACATCACCACGCTGGCCAGTGATGCCATCGACCGGTCGGAGCCAACCGAGCCGACCCAGGAGGACGACCAGCGCAGCACGCCGCAGGTGGGACCCGAACCGATCCGCCACAAGGTCGAGCGCGGCGAAACCGCCTTTACCATCTCGCGGCTCTACGATGTATCGGTGCGGTCCTTGTCCGAATGGAACAGCCTCGACAGCGATTTTTCGGTCCGCGAGGGCCAATTCCTGTTGATCCCGGTGGCAACACAGGCGCCCCCGCGCGAAGCCGACGAGACGACAGAGGCCTCGTCAACGCCGCCACCCGGCACCGGATCGCCCACACCGCAACCCCCTTCGGCGTCGCAACCGCTGCCCGCGGAATCGCCGGAACCGGCCGCCGCCGCCGCCACGCCGGCGCCCGAACAGGACCCGGTCGCCGATGTCGGAGAGCAGACCTCGGCCAGCGCCTCGGATGCGGCAATGAGCTTCCCCGTACAGGGCAGCATCATCCGCGAATACGCCGAAGGCCGCAACGAAGGGATCGACATCGGCGCATCCGTGGGGACCACGGTCAAGGCTGCCGCCAGCGGGCAGGTCGCCGCGATCACGCGCAACACGGACGGGATCAACATCCTTGTGGTCCGGCACCCCGACAACCTGCTGACGGTCTATACCCATGTCGACACCATATCGGTCACCAAGGGCGACGCGGTCAGCCGGGGCCAATCCATCGCCGAGGTCGGCGATTTCGACCCCGCGCGCGTGCATTTCGAGGTGCGCAAGGGCTTCGACAGCGTCGATCCGATGGATTACCTGCGCTGAGCCGGCAGAATTTTCATCCGAAAATTCTGACGACACAGATTATTCATACGAATAATCCGGTCCAGTCGCCAAGGCCTTGCCCAGACGGGGCAGACGGGCCTTTTTCATCAGCTTGCGACGCTCCCACACGCTGCCGGACAGGCGATTGGCCTCCGCCTGGACGCGAGAAACCACCTGCGCCACGGCGTCGGGCGCGCTGGCATATAACCCCAACAGAAACGAATCCGGATCCGCCCGTGACAGGCCTTCCTCGGCCAATATCCCGCGCGGGAAATCCTTGGCGTTCAGGGTCACGATCACGTCGGCATGGCCCGCAATCGCTGCCGCCAGGACATGCACATCATTGGCATCCGGCAACCACAAGCGATCCAGCAAGGCGCGCTGCGGCGAAACCTGCGCTGTGGGCCACTGCGCGGTGATCATCGCAATCTCCGCTTCGGCCTGCACCGGACCTTCGGGTCCCAGCTTGGCCGCCGCGCGCCGCCATTCACCCAAGATGCGCTCGGACCACAACGGCGAGAACAGACCCTGCCCCGCCACGCCAAGCAAGACCTCACGCATCACGGTGGGATAGAGAACGCAGGTATCCAGAAGCACCTTCACAGCCGGAAAAACAGCGCCTTGAGGTAGCCCGATTCCGCCAGTTGCGGCAGCAGTGGGTGGTCCGGCCCGGCGTGCCCCGTGTGGACCAGTTGCGCCCGCCGCCCGGCACGGCCAATGCCCCGCAGACACGCGCCGGTAAAGGCCGACAGGTCCACCGCGTGCGAGCAGGAACACAACACGAGATATCCATCTTCGGAGACCAGCGGCGCGGCCAGGCGCGCGATCCGTTCGTAGGCGCGCAGACCCGCCTCGCGCGCCTTGTGTGACGGCGCAAAGGCGGGCGGGTCGCAGACAACCAGCTCGTGCTGGGCGGTGTCCTCGGCCAGGGCGGTCAGAACATCGAAGGCATCCCCCTTGGTGGTGGTCACCCTGTCACCCGCCCCCATCTGCGCCGCCCCATCCGCGCAAAGCGCCAGGGCCGCTTCGGACCCGTCCACGCAATGCGCCTGCACCGCGCCATTGGCCAGCGCGGCCAAGCCGAACCCGCCGACATGGGAAAAGACGTCCAGGACACGGGCGCCCTGCGCCAGCCGTGCGGCAAACGCATGGTTGGGGCGCTGATCGTAGAAAAGCCCGGTTTTCTGCCCCCCAAGCAGATCGGCCATATAGGTCGCACCGTTCATCTTCACAGCGATCGGGGCGCTCGGCCGGGTGCCCAGGAGAACCGCGTCCTCGCTATCCAACCCTTCGAGGCTCCGGCCCCGGCCGCCCGCGTTCTTGAGGATCGTCGTCACCCCCGTCACCTCGGCCAGCGCCGCGGCCAGATCGGGCAGCAGGACATCTGCCCAGGCCGCGTTTGGCTGGATCACCGCAGTATCGCCGAAGCGGTCAATAATGACACCCGGAAGGCCATCCGCTTCGGCATGGACGAGGCGGTAGAAGGGCGTTGTGAACAGCCGCTCGCGCAGGGACAGCGCCTTGCGCAGCCTGGTCGCGAACCAGGCGCGATCCACGGCACCGGTCTCGGGGCTGTCCAGCACGCGGGCGATGATCTTGGAGTTCGGGTTTACCCCGACCAGGGCCATGGGCGCGCGGTCCGAATCCTCGAGCAGTGCGATCGTGCCGGGGACCAGCGCGCGGGTGCGCCGGTCGGTCACGACCTCGTTGGCATAGACCCAAGGATAGCCGCGCCGGATGGCTTGCGGTTTGGTTTTGGGAAGAAGGCGGATCACAGGTAAAGGGGACGATGTCATACCGTCCCCTTTACGCCCCTCGCTCCAGAGGGGAAAGCCGCTTTTGTCGCATCAGGGCTCAGTTGCTAAAGTTCATTGATCGCCTGTAGCAAGCCCAGATCGGCGTTTTGATGGCCGCGCGGGGTTGTCAGTTCATCAATGAAGACACGGGTCAGATGGGCAATGATGCGCGATTTCTGTGTCACGCCACGCGCGTCCGAAGCGATTGCCGCCTGCCCGGCCAAGCCTTGAAGATCGGCGCTCACATCCTTGGTCGGCGCGATCTGCCGGCCGGTTTGCACATCGACGAGACGGTATTTGAAATCGATGTCATGCACACCGCCCACGGAATAGCGGGCCTTTTCCGACAGAGCGTGGAAGCGGGTGACCTGGACATCCATGCGCACCGGGCGGGTGCCCTTGATCCTGGGCGCGGCGTTGCGAAGGCCGGCCTCGACGATGGCCTCGACCTGCGCATGCCGGTCGCCGATCGGATCGCCGCGCCAGACGATGTCGCCGCGCGGATAGTAGAGATTGCGTTCGCTCACTTCGAGCGACCGGGGCACAGACACTGTGAAACTGTCGATCGAGACATCCGTCTGTGCGCGGCCCATGATCGGCGCCTCGGGCATCGCCGACCGTGTGGCCGATGGCGGCGCGGCGCAGGCCGACAGCGTGATGGCGATCAGCAGACCAGCCAGTGTCTTGATGGGGGTTTTCATGGGTCCAGCCTCCTTTGCGGGGCAAATGCTCTTGTTCCTCGGCATCTTGCTGACAGCGGAAATCGACCGCATCGCGGCAAAATCTGTACAATTTCGCGCCCCTGTCCGTGCCGCAGGTTCTGGGGTTTTCCCGAGTTTACGCTTTACTGTTAGCGCTAACTTGACTACATGGCAGGCATATCAAAAGCGGATCTGGCGCGGAGGCAGCATGACACAATCGCTCAATGACACGATCAAACGGGTCACCGAACGTGTTCAGGAACGCTCGGAGCAGACGCGCGCGCGCTATCTCGGGCGGATGCGCCAGGCGGCTGCCGAAGGCCCCCGCCGGGCTCATCTGAGCTGCGGAAACCAGGCCCACGCCTATGCCGCGATGGGCAACGATCAGGACACGCTGGCCACCGAGCGCAGCCCGAATATCGGCATCATCACCGCCTACAACGATATGCTCTCGGCGCATCAGCCGTTCGAAAAATACCCCGAAATCATCCGGGACGCCGCCCGTGCGGCGGGTGGAACGGCACAGGTCGCAGGGGGGGTTCCCGCCATGTGTGATGGCGTGACCCAGGGCCAGGTCGGGATGGAGCTGTCGCTCTTTTCCCGCGATGTGATCGCGCTCGCCGCAGGGGTGGGACTCAGCCACAACACCTTCGACTCGGCCGTGTATCTCGGTGTCTGCGACAAGATCGTACCGGGCCTGGTGATCGCGGCCGGCACTTTTGGCTACCTGCCCGGTCTTTTCCTGCCCGCAGGTCCGATGCCCTCGGGCCTGCCGAACGACGAAAAGGCCAAGGTGCGCCAGCAATTCGCCTCGGGCGAAGTGGGGCGCGACGCGCTGATGAAGGCCGAAATGGCCTCGTATCATTCGCCCGGCACCTGCACATTTTACGGCACCGCCAACAGCAACCAGATGCTGATGGAATTCATGGGACTGCACCTGCCCGGTGCCTCCTTCGTCAATCCCGGCACCCCCTTGCGCGACGCATTGACAGTGGCGGGCACTGAACGTGCATTGGAGATCACGCAGCTGGGCAATGATTACCGCCCTGTCTGCGATGTGCTCGATGAAAAGGCATTCGTGAACGGCATCGTCGGGCTGATGGCCACGGGCGGGTCGACCAACCTTGTCTTGCACCTCCCGGCAATGGCGCGCGCCGCCGGCGTGGAATTGCGGCTCGAGGATTTCGAGGACGTGTCCTCCGTCACGCCGCTGATGGCCAAGGTCTATCCGAACGGCCTGGCCGACGTGAACCATTTCCACGCCGCGGGGGGGCTGGGCTTCATGATTGGACAGCTGCTTGAAAGCGGGCTTTTGCATGAAGAGGTCAAGACCGTCGCGGGTGACGGGCTGCACTTGTATGCGCAGGAACCCAAAGTCACGGATGGCCGCGTCGTCTATGGCCCCGGTGCGGGCAAGTCGCAGAACGAAAAGATCCTGCGCCCGGCCACCGATCCATTCCAGGCGACCGGCGGGCTCAAACAGCTCGAAGGCAATCTCGGCAAGGGCATGATGAAAACCTCGGCCGTGGCCAGGGAACGCCACGTGATCGAGGCCCGCGCGCGCGTGTTCCAGGAACAGGAAGACGTGAAAGCCGCGTTCAAGAAAGGTGAATTCACCGAGGACACGGTGGTCGTCGTGCGGTTTCAGGGGCCCAGCTCGAACGGAATGCCCGAGTTGCACTCTCTCACTCCCATACTCGCTGTGCTTCAGGATCGCGGCCTCAAGGTCGCGCTGGTCACTGACGGTCGCATGTCCGGCGCGTCGGGCAAGGTTCCCTCGGCCATCCATGTCTCGCCCGAGGCGGCGCTTGGCGGTCCGCTCGCGCGCCTGCGGGACGGCGACCTGGTAAGGGTCGATGCGCAGGCAGGCCAGATTGCGTGCCTAGCAGAGGATTTCGACACGCGCGAACCGGCCACTGCGGATCTGAGCTCAAATGGCCACGGTGTGGGGCGCGAATTGTTTGCCGCGTTCCGCAACAATGTCGGCCTCGCCGAGAACGGCGCGGCGGTTGTCGTTTAGTGCACGCCCTGCAAAAAGTGCGGGCCGGTTTTGCGCTTTCGCGACCGGCGGTATAAAGAGGTTGGAGCGGGTCGGGTGACTGCAAATGATTGCGACGCTTGTTAACGCATCACACGAAGACCACATGACAAGGAACTGGAATTCAACATGATCACGCCGTCAGATGCCAGCCGGGAAACAGAACGCCTGTGCCACCTTGCGCCGATCATCCCGGTGCTCGTGGTCGAGGATGTAGCCGTCGCGCGCCCCTTGGCCGAAGCCTTGGTCGCCGGCGGCTTGCCGGTTCTGGAGGTCACGTTGCGCACCGGCTCGGCGCTGGAGGTGATCCGCGAGATGGCCAAGGTGAAGGGCGGTGTGGTCGGCGCGGGCACATTGCTGACGCCCGAAGATGTGCACAACGCGGTCAAGGCCGGTGCACGATTCGGTGTCTCGCCGGGCGCCACGGACCGCCTTCTGGACGCAGGCGAAGCGGCTGATCTGCCGCTCCTGCCGGGGGCCGCCACCGCATCCGAGGCGATGGCACTGCTGGAGCGTGGCTACAATGTGCAGAAATTCTTCCCTGCCGAGGCCAATGGCGGCGCAGCCGCGCTCAAGGCCATCGGTGCACCGATCCCACAGGTGCGGTTCTGCCCGACCGGGGGCGTGTCGCTGAAGAACGCGGCCGATTACCTTGGCCTGCCCAACGTGCTGTGCGCGGGGGGCAGCTGGGTTGCGCCCACGGATCTCGTGACCGCGGGTGACTGGGCCGGGATCGAGGCGCTGGCCCGCGAAGCCGCCGCACTGGTGCGTTGAGCGCGGGCCAAGCGCCTTCGAAGGCGCTTGATCAAGGCATTTCGAAATGCCTTGCACCGCGCGCCCGGTTTGGATGTCCTTCATCCTTTGCGGGAAAGGTGCCGCCATTGGATCCGATACCCGTTCCGTCTTTCGGCGGAACATCCCAAGCGACACACCTCTCTCTGCGGACGCTTCATGTGCGTTCAGACCATGAGAGACGCGTCTCGACACGCCCAGCGGGCATAGGTCCAGAGCCCTTCGAAGGGCTCTGCACGGGGGAGAGGATGTCCACCCGACTCAGGTGACGTCACCTCTTTTTGAAAACGACCGGGATCAGGCTTCGAGTTCTGCATCCCAGTACAGAAAATCCATCCAGCTTTCGTGCAGGTGGTTCGGCGGAAACTTGCGCCCCATGTTCAGCAATTCCTGTGCCCCCGGTTGCCGCGGTGGTTTGCGCAGCGAAAGGCTTGCCTGACGCAAGCTCTTGGAGCCTTTGCGCAGATTGCAGGGCGCACACGCCGCCACGACATTTTCCCAGGATGTGATCCCTCCGGCCGCGCGCGGCACGACATGATCAAAGGTCAGATCGCCCTTGGCCCCGCAATACTGGCATTGAAATTCATCCCTCAAGAAAAGATTAAAGCGCGTGAAGGCCACGCGCTTTTGCGGTTTTACATAATCCTTGAGCACCACGACGCTCGGTATTCGGAGCGTCATCGACGGGCTGCGCACGACCTCGTCGTATTCGGCCACGATATCGACCCGGTCGAGGAATGCCGCCTTGACCGCGTCCTGCCACGGCCAGAGCGACAGCGGATAATAGGACAAGGGCCTGTAATCCGCGTTCAGCACCAAGGCCGGATGATGCCGGAGCGCACCCGGTTCACGCACGAAAGCTGTTCTGAAATTACCGTCCATCGGGGGAATCGTCTCCTGCCCTGTCTGCCTGTTTCAGCGTCAGGACGGGAGCCCCGCCCCGGTCAACTTGCCTTACTATATATCGCGGACACAAACGGACAACCCCCGCAATATGCAGCGTTTGTCGCAGCGATACCGTGGAAAAATCACGCGCATATGACAGATCGCTCAGTCCGGGATGGAAAAAACCTGCCCCGGGTAGATCAGATCAGGGTCGCGAATGCGATCCCGGTTGGCGTCGAAGACGCGCACATAGGCAATGCCTTCTCCATAGCGGTTCCGTGCGATCGCCCAAAGCGTGTGGCCCGGCTGAACGGTGACGACCTTGGCCACGGTCTCGCCCTGCGCTTCTGTCGCTTCAGCCAGCACATCGGGGTCTTCGCGGCGGAACGGGCTTTCGACACGCGAGGTGACCGCGCCGGAGGCATCCACCGCGTCCACCCGCAGGGTATAGGTGCCGCTGTCCACGTTCGGCAATGTGGCGCGCCATTGGCCATCCGCGTTGATCTCGGTTGTCTGGACGGGCTTGTTGTCAAGGTAGACACGCACGAATTCCGTGGCCACGCCCCGCCCGTCCAGCGCCACCGCTCCGGCGGCTTCATAGGTGATCGCATCCAGCGCGATCTGGTCCAGCGTGTCCGGCGCGCCGCCGCTTCCGCTTTGCAGGACGTCGACACCCTCGGACGTGGACAGGAGGACCGCCGGGGCCGCCGGTTGCTTCGGGGCGTCCGCGCTGGCCACCTGATCTTCCACTTCAGGTGTGTCGATCGGGTCAGTGCCGGCCTGCGGTCCGGTCAGGCCCGGCGCAGCAAGGGTCGCTGTCGGCGCGTCTTCGGGTACGCTGTCGCGGTTTGCAGGTGCTTCGGCCGGATCGCCACGCGCAGGCTCTGAGGTGTCGGAGATCGGTGCGGTCAAAGCAGCACGGTCACCGGTGTCGGGCGATGGGTCACCCGCCTGCGGGGCGATGTCCAACGCCGCCACCCCGGTGTTGGTCTCGGGTGTGGTCAGCTCTGCCGGCGATTCCGGCACCTGGGGCGTGGGGGCCACGATCACCTCGTCCTCGCTCGTGATCGGAGCCGCCTCCCCGTTCGAGGCCAGGCTGATCACGCGGGCAACATCGCTGGACGGCAGGTCGAGAAACGCCACGAACTTGCCGGTACCATCCACCTCGGCGCGGCTTGCCTCCTGGCCATCGACAAGAACGGCCACGTCCAATGCCCCCGGCGCGCGCCCCGCCACCAGGGCTTGCCCGTCCGGGCTGACGCGCACCACGTCAAACGACGGCGCGACCATGGCCGGCGCTTCGGCAGGCGTGGGTGTTTCGGGCGCCGAAAGTTCGGGGGCCGCAACGGCGGGTTCCTCTGGCGCGGCCCGTTCAGGCGCATCGGCGCGCGCTGGGTTGTCCGGCGCACTGACGGCCTCTGCGCCCGGCGCATCCGGCTCCGCCACCACCTGCGCGGCAGGGGGTGGCGGCGCAGGCTCGGGCGGCATCACACCGGTGGCGTAGAGCGTCACGGCAACCACAGCTGCGGCGGCCGCGCCGCCCAGTACCATGCCGCTTGTCCCCTGTGCCAAAGCAAACTTGCCCATCTCGTCCCACTTGTTCACGGTGATACGCGAATTTGTGCCCCGCGCAGTTGAGCAAAGATATCAACAGGGGTATCACGAGGCAACGTCCCAGCCCATGTCAAGGATACCGCGCATGCCCTCTGCCTCGATTTGTGTCTATTGCGGCTCACGTTCAGGGGACAACCCGGCCTTTGCGGCCGAGGCCGACACGCTTGGCCGGGAAATCGCGGGCGCAGGGTGGCGGCTGGTCTATGGCGCGGGGGATGTCGGGCTGATGGGCACTGTGGCCCGCGCGGCGCAGACCGCCGGCGGTGAGACCTTCGGCGTGATCCCGACGCATCTGCTGGACATCGAGGTCGGCAAGACGGACCTCACGCGGTTCGTCATCACCGAAACCATGCATGAGCGCAAAAAGGTCATGCTGATGAACGCCGATGCCATCGTGGTCCTGCCCGGCGGGGCCGGATCGCTTGACGAGTTCTTCGAAGTGCTGACTTGGCGGCAACTGGGCCTGCATGCCAAGCCGATTATCCTGCTCAGCGTGGAGGCGTATTGGGCACCGCTGACAAAGCTGCTGGACCACGTTGTCGATCAGGGATTCGCAGATGCATCCTTGCTGCGTTTTGTCGAAACGACGACCGGCGCCTCTGACACCATGAGCGCCCTGCGCCGCGCCCTGTCCTGACCGAAAGCGCTGCCGGAATAGATCGCGAGCGCCGTCCAGATCAGCCCGAAGGCCACCGCGTGAATGACGCCGAACGGCTCACCGAAGATCACGACAGCGCAGAAGAATTGCAGCGTCGGGTTGAGATATTGCACGATCCCCACCGTCGACAGGGTCAGCCGTCGCGCGCCGTAGGAAAACAGGATCAATGGCAGCGCGGTCAACGGCCCCGACGTCATCAGAAGCGCCGTTTGCACTGCGTCTTCGCCATACACGCCGCCCTGACCGAAATGCAGGTGGATCAGCCATCCCATGGCGATCGGCGACAGGACCAGAACCTCTGCCGTAACCGACACGACCGGGCCCAGGTCCAGCCGTTTCTTGACCAGCCCGTACATGCCGAAGGTCGTCGCCAGCACCAGCGAGATCCAGGGCACAACCTGCAATCCGATGGTCAGCGAAGCCACGGCCACGGCGGCCAGCGCGATCGCGACCCATTGCGCCCGGCTCAGGCGTTCGCCCAGAACCACCCGTCCCAGCAGCACGGCCACCAACGGGAAGATGTAATATCCCATCGACGCTTCGGTGGCGCGCCCGACCGTGACCGAAAAGATGAACAGGAACCAGTTGGTCGAGATCATCACGGCGGCAAAGGCAATGACCCGAACCGAGACCCAGCGCGACACCGCTGCCCACAGGATCCGCAACCGCCGCTGAAGCGCCAGGACACCCGAAAAGAACACCAGCGACCACAGCGTGCGGTGCGCCAGAATTTCGGACGGGGCCACGTCGCTCAGCGCCTTGTAGAACAGCGGCGACAAGCCCCAGATCGTGCAGGCCGCAACCAGCGATAGAACGCCTTTCTGGGTGTCTGTCATGTCCGGCCTCCGATGCCAGCGGTATCCGGCGGTGCGGCGAACCGCAAGGGGACGCGACACCGGACAGCCTCGGTCAAAGCGCGCCTTTCCACCACCACCGGGCGGGGGCCCTTCTTCGAAGGCCCGACCCTTGTGCCGCAGCAGGATGCGCAGCTTGGCACAGTGAAGCGAGTGATCCGAGGTATAGACGCGCAGCATCAGAGGGTAGCCCCAAAAGGAAAAGCCCCGCCAACCGGCAGGGCTTTCCCGCATCGCATCGAAACCGATCAGGCCTTGGACAGCCGCTCTGCCACGTTTTCCCAATTGACAAGATTGTCGAGGAAATTCGCAAGATAGGCAGGACGCTTGTTGCGGAAGTCGATGTAGTAGCTGTGTTCCCAGACATCGCAGCCGAGAAGCGCCGTCTGGTTGAAACAGACCGGGTTCACACCGTTTTCGGTCTTGGTCACTTTCAGCGAACCGTCGGTGTCCACGACCAGCCATGCCCAGCCCGAGCCGAACTGGCCCGCGCCCGCGGCAGAGAAATCTTCCTTGAACTTCTCGACCGACCCGAACGCATCGCGGAGGCGGCTTTCAAGCTCGCCGGGCATGTTGTTTTCGCCCGGCCCCATCATTTCCCAGAACTGGTTGTGGTTCCACAACTGGCTGATGTTGTTGAAGATGCCCGACTGCGCCACGGAGTTGGGATCGTAGGTGCCCTTGATGATCTCTTCCATCGACTTGCCATCCCAATCGGTGCCGGCAATCGCCTTGTTGCCATTGTCGACATAGGCCTTGTGGTGGATGTCGTGGTGATACTCGAGCGTTTCTTTGGACATGCCTTTGCTCGCCAGCGCGTCATGGGCGTAGGGCAGATCAGGAAGTTCGAAAGCCATGGTGAGGTCCCCTCGTTGGTGCGTCATATTACACAGGCATACCTGATGTGGCGCATTGCCAAGGTCAACCCTGCCAGCGCGCCAATCCGGGATTTATCCCGCCTGTCGGACGGTTAACGCGTCACCGGGTGAAATGGTTCACGGCCGACGCGTCATCCGCCGACGTGCTCAGCAGACCAAAGACATAGCCCGCGACCGACCGGAAACAGACCACCCGCGCGGTTCTCGCGTCATCCATCCAGAAGGCAGCCGCGACCTGTGCCAACCGGGTGCGGCGGACCTCGCCCGGCTCGAACACGCCCGGAGACATGTCGGCAGGGGCCAGTTTGGCGATGACTTCGCGCAGCATGCTGCCCTTGAGCCGGAACACCGCGCGGGCGTCCGAGACATTGACCACAAGCGCGTGCGTGCCTTGCAGCCTGGACGCCAATTCATCGGCCCGCATGCGGGCCTCTTCATAAGGGCAGAGCAAAAGCGCTTCGTCAGGCGACATCCAGAGCGCGCCATTCGTGGCCTCGAATGCCGTGCCGCGCTGCGCCGGAATGTCGACACCGAAGAGCTCCTTGACCGCCGCGCGGATCGTGTCGTCCGCAAGGTCCCCGCGCAGGGTGATCATGCCCTGCCCGGCCAGTTCCTCGATCTGCACCAGACCCTCGAAGGTCGCGCCGTCAAGCGCCAAAGCCACGTCAGACATTCTGCTTCTCCCCTTCGGAATCGAAAAACACCGGGGTCACGATTTTCGCCTTGATCGTGTCATCGCCCCCGGCGGTGAATTCGATCACCTCGCCCATGCGGTCGGGCCCGTTCAGCACCAGACCCATGGCGATACCCTTGCCCAGCGTCGGGCTGTGATAGGTCGAGGTGACGCGCCCTTGAGTGTTGCGTTGACCGTTTTCGTTGCGGCCATCGGCAATCGCGTAGGCCCCGTCCTTCAGCATGGAGCCGTCGAGCGTTTCCAGCCCGACCAGTTTCCAGCGCGTGGGATCGGTCATGTGACTGCGTTGCTGGGCACGCTTGCCGATATAGTCGTCTTTCTTCTTGGATATCGCCCAATCAAGGCCAAGGTCCTGCGGGATCACCGTGCCATCGGTTTCATCCCCGATCATGATGAAGCCCTTTTCGGCCCGCATGATATGCAGCGCCTCAGTGCCATAGGGGGTGATGTTCCACTCCTGCCCGGCCTCGACCAGTTTGTCCCAGAAGGCGCGACCCAGATTGGCGGGCACGGCGATCTCGTAGCTCAGCTCGCCCGAGAAGGAGATACGGTAGACCCGCACCGGGACGCCCGCCAATGCGCCGTCGGCCCACCCCATGAAGGTGAGCGCATCTTTCGACAGGTCCATGCCGCCGAGCTTTTCCAGCAGCTTGCGCGCATTAGGGCCAACAACGGCCACCTGCGCGAATTGTTCGGTCGCGTTGACGGTCCAGACCTTCCAATCCCACCATTCGGTTTGCAGCCATTCCTCCATATGCGCATGAACGCTCTCCGCGCCGCCGGTGGTGGTATGGCACAGGAACGTGTCCTCGTCGATCCGCGCCACCACGCCGTCATCGCTCAGGAACCCGTTCTCGGTGCACATCAACCCATAGCGGCAGCGCCCGGGCTTCAAGGTGCTCATCATGTTGGTATAGAGCATGTCCAGAAAACGCCCTGCATCCGGCCCCTTGACGAGGATCTTGCCAAGGGTCGACGCATCCAGCAGGCCAAGGCTGTTCCGGGTCGCCAGCACTTCGCGCTGCACCGCGGCTTCGACAGTTTCGCCCGGTTTCGGATAGGCATAGGGGCGCCGCCAATGGCCCACCGGTTCCCAATGCGCGCCATGTTTGCTGTGCCAGGCATGGATCGGGGTCTTGCGGATCGGCTGAAAGATCTCGCCGCGCGCCTCACCCGCGATAGCCCCGAAGGATATCGGCGTGTAAGGCGGGCGGAAGGTCGTGGTTCCAACATTCGGAATATCTTCATTCAACGCATGAGAAAGCGTTGCGAGGCCGTTGATATTGCTTAGCTTACCTTGATCCGTTGCCATGCCCAGCGTGGTGTAGCGCTTGGCATGCTCGACCGATTCGAAACCTTCTTGCGCGGCCAGTTGCACATCCGCCACTTTTACGTCGTTCTGGTAGTCCAGCCAGGCCTTGCTCCGCAGCTTGCGCGGCGCGCCCAGCGGCATCATCCAGACCGGGACAAGCGGCGCTTCGTCTGGCGCATCGGCACTTGATGCGGCGGCGTCATCTGTTTCAGAACCCACACGGGCGGAAGCGGTTTTTCCCGCTTCGGCGGCGTTTTGCAGGACACTCTTCAGGTGCATCTCGCCATCGGCGCTGCCTGCGGTGATGACAAACGGGTTGCCATCGTGGCTGGTGGGCGCGCGGCCGTGATCCGGGCGGAAGGCAGCCTGGCCTTCGTCCCATGACAGCTTTCCGCCACAGTGCGACCAGAGGTGCACGACCGGCGACCAGCCGCCGGACATGGCGACCGCGTCGCAGAAGATCTCTTCGAGCACCTCGCCATCGCCCGCCTGCGCGCCGCGACAGATGGA
>JAWLGI010000029.1:0-30324 GCA_041685125.1 Marivita sp.
ATGACACGCCCGCGCGTTTGCGCAGCGGATCGAAACACCAAAAGCCTCTCTTTTCAGAGAGGTTGCAGACGATTCAGCTTCAAAAGGAAAAATGGTGGAGCCTAGGGGGATCGAACCCCTGACCTCTTGCATGCCATGCAAGCGCTCTCCCAGCTGAGCTAAGGCCCCGAATGTGAACGTTCCATTACGCAATGGCGGGGGCGGGATCAAGCGCGATTCCGCCCCGGCGCCGGAAAATTAATCGTTATCCTCGTTGGCGACATCGGCAATCTCGTCAAGCGAAACATTGTCGTCGTCATCGTCTTCCAGAACGTCATCGTCCAGTTCGACTTCGACATCATCCCCTTCCAATGCCTCGGATTTTTCCGAGCTTTCGGGGGTTGTCTTGGTCTGGCGGTCCTCGGCGTCGGCCGCAATCATGCGGGTCTTGCCGGTCGCCACTTCAACCACTTCGCCGGTATAGGGGCTGATGATCGGGTCGTTGTTCAGGTCATAAAAACGCTTGCCCGTGGTCGGGCAAAGGCGTTTGACGCCCCATTCTTCTTTGGGCATGGGTCATCCCCTTCAATTGCGTGGTCATATCGACAATCCGGGCCAACTGCCATATCACCGAACCGGTGTCAAAGGCTTTGCGTCACGGATCATGTCGAGCGGTAAATGGGCGTCAGAACTCTTCCCGGCAACCCCGGAATTACAATAAAACTGCGTAAAAATGCGCGCGCGCGGCGCATGACGCTGCGGATCTCGCGGATCGACGGGGGCGTCACGCTCACCGTGCCGCGCGGCGTGTCCGAGCAAGAGGCGCTGGCCTTTGCCGCGGAAAAGCAGGGCTGGATCAGCACGCATCTGTCAAAACAGGCAACCGCGTCCACGGTTGGGCCGGGTCAGAGCCTTGATGTGGCCGGACAGCGGTTCTTTCTGCGTGACGGCACGGGCAAGCGATTGCAGGTCGACGGCAACATGATCGCGCTGCCGCAACCGGCTGAAAAGGGGCGCGCACATCTTCAGGCATGGCTCAAGGAACAGGCGCGCGCCGAACTGACCCGCGCGTCGGACCGTTACGCCAGCCGGATCGGCCGCCGCTACCAGCGTATCACGCTGCGGGACACGCGGTCGCGCTGGGGGTCATGCTCGTCCGCAGGGGCGCTGATGTATTCATGGCGGCTGATCCTCGCACCGCCTGCCGTGCTCGACTACGTCGCGGCGCATGAGGTCGCGCATCTACAGGAAATGAACCATTCGCCCGCGTTCTGGCAGGTTGTGCGGGATCTCTACGGTCCGCATGATGCCGAACGGAAATGGTTGCGGCAGGAAGGGCCGAACCTGCATCGCTTCCGCTTTGAGGCTTGACCACCGCTGCGCCTGTGATCACAGTTTGGCATGACCATCCTGACCCGTCCCGCCGAACCGACCGTATCCGCGCATGACCGCGTTTATCGCGGCCTGCGCAACCGCATCATGTTCGGCCAGATTTCGCCGGGACAACAGCTCACGCTCCGGGGCATCGGCAAGGAATTCGATGTCTCCATGACCCCCGCACGCGAAGCGATCCAGCGCCTTGTGGCCGAAGGTGCGCTGTCGATGTCCGCCTCGGGGCGCGTGTCCACACCGGAGCTGTCCAACGACCGGATCGAAGAACTCGCCTCGCTGCGCTCCCTGATCGAAGTGGAACTGGCCAGCCGCGCCCTGCCGCGGGCTCATCTTGCGCTGATCGACCGCTTGCAGGCGATCAACGGGACCATCTCGGATGTGGTCTCGAACCGCGATGCGGTGGGCTATATCCGCACGAACCTGGACTTTCACCGCACGCTTTACCTGCGCGCGCAGGCTCCGGCGATGCTGGCGATGGCGGAAACCGTCTGGTTGCAACTCGGCCCGACGATGCGCGCCCTCTACGGACGGCTGCGCCGCACCGAGGCCCCGCAATTTCACCGGCTGATCATATCGGCGCTGAAGGCCGGGGATGAACCCGGCCTCCGCCTTGCCGTGCGCTCCGACGTGACCCAGGGTCTGCGCCTGCTCACCGGCTGAACCGGACAGCCCCCGACCTCAATGCGCCATGAAGACTGGCACTTCGCAGGTTTCCAGCATGTTGCGCGTGGCCCCGCCAAGAATCGCCTCGCGAAAGCGGGAATGGCCATAGGCACCCATCACGATCATGTCGGCATTGATGTCCGTCACATGCCGCCGCATCACGTCGGACACGCGCGGCATGGTTTTGGACAATACGTCGATTTCCACCTTCACGCCGTGGCGCGCCAGGTATTGTGACAATTGCCCGCCGGGGTCCGAGCGGTTCGGCCCATGCTTGGGCGGGTCGATCACCACGATATGCGCTGTTTGCGCCTTGATAAGCAGGGGCAGGGCGCTGCGCACCGCGTTCAGGGCTTCGGCGCTTTCGTTCCAGCCTATGGCCACGCGCTGCGGCAATGCGAGGTCGGGGCCCGCCACGGGCAGGACGATCACCGGGGCCTGCCCTTCGAACATGGCGCCTTCAACCGCCGGCTCAAGCTCGACCCCGCGATCCTCGCCATAGGGGCGCGGGACGATCGTCAAATCGGCAAAGCGGGCATAGGACGCGACAAATCGCGCAATGTCGGCCAATTGGCACACCGTTTCGTTCACGCCCCAGCGCAGGTCCGATTTGCCCAGTTGATGCTTCGCCGCCTGCGCCAGGCCAGCGGCATCCTGTTGGGCCTGTTGCAAGGTCTGCTGCAAAACCTCCGCGTTCATCCCGGCATAATAATACCCTGTCTGCGTGCGATCGACACCGATGCACACAACATCTAGGTGCGCATCAAGCGCACGGGCGATCGACATGCCCTGTGCAACGGTATCGCTCAAATGGGCTTGGTCGGTGACAACGGCCAGAAGCGTTTTGAAAGACATGGGTGGCTCCTCGATTGAAGTGGTCTTTCACCCACCCTCCACCGATCTGGACCGCACCGCCTTGATGCCCATCAAGAAAGTCGTCAAATTCTATTGATGCAGATCAAGGATAGGTTTCGCCACTTTCCGCATTAAGAAACCAGTCTGAAAACCGCCCTCGCGGCAGCCGAATCGTGTGGGACTGACGAAGGAACGAAAAATGTTGAACTATATCAAGCTGGTCGCGCTTGGTTTGATCACGCTCTTTGCGATGATCGCAGCAAGCTACGCGCGCGATTTGGCCTATCAGGTTCACGCCATCATCATCATGGCGGTATCTGCCGGGCTTTTTCTCTGGACGTTGCGCAATACCGATGAGCCGGTGCCGGCGGCGACGCTGGAAACGAGCTACATGGACGGCGTGATCCGCTACGGCGTGATCGCGACCGCCCTCTGGGCTGTCGTGGGGTTCCTCGCCGGAACGTTCATCGCGTTTCAATTGGCGTTTCCGGGGCTCAATTTCGAATGGGCGCAGGGCTACGCGAATTTCGGACGCCTGCGCCCGCTGCACACCTCCGCGGTGATCTTTGCCTTTGGCGGCAACGCGCTGATCGCGACATCGTTCTACGTGGTGCAGCGCACCAGTGCCGCGCGCCTCTGGGGTGGCAACACGGCGTGGTTCGTCTTCTGGGGCTACAACCTGTTCATCGTGCTTGCCGCGACCGGCTACCTGCTGGGGTCGACCCAGTCCAAGGAATATGCCGAACCGGAATGGTATGTTGATATCTGGCTCACCATCGTCTGGGTGGCCTATCTGGCGGTTTTCCTCGGCACGATCATCAAGCGCAAAGAGCCGCATATCTACGTGGCCAACTGGTTCTTCCTTTCGTTCATCGTGACGGTGGCGATGCTGCACCTGTTCAACAACCTGAGCATCCCGGTCTCGATCTGGGGGTCGAAGTCGGTTCAGGTCTTCGCAGGTGTGCAGGACGCGATGGTGCAGTGGTGGTATGGCCACAACGCCGTGGGCTTCTTCCTGACCGCGGGGTTCCTTGGCATGATGTATTATTTCGTGCCGAAACAGGCAGAACGCCCGGTTTTCAGCTATAAACTGTCGATCATCCACTTCTGGGCGCTGATCTTCCTCTATATCTGGGCTGGCCCGCACCACCTGCACTATACCGCTCTGCCTGATTGGGCCTCGACCCTTGGCATGGTGTTCTCGATCGTGCTGTGGATGCCCAGCTGGGGTGGCATGATCAACGGCCTGATGACGCTGTCGGGCGCCTGGGACAAGCTGCGCACCGATCCCGTGATCCGCATGATGGTGATCTCCCTGGGGTTCTACGGCATGTCCACCTTCGAAGGGCCGATGATGTCGATCCGCGCGGTCAACTCGCTGTCGCATTACACCGACTGGACCATCGGTCACGTGCATTCCGGCGCGCTTGGCTGGAACGGCATGATCACCTTCGGCGCGCTCTACTTCCTGGTGCCGAAACTGTGGAACCGCGAGCGGCTCTATAGCCTGAGCATGGTCAGCTGGCACTTCTGGCTCGCCACCATCGGCATCATTCTCTACGCGGCCTCGATGTGGGTCACGGGGATCATGGAAGGCCTGATGTGGCGCGAGGTTGATGAAAACGGGTTCCTGGTGAACAGTTTTGCCGACACCGTGAGCGCGAAGTTCCCGATGTATGTTGTGCGCGGTCTTGGCGGCGTCATGTATCTCACCGGTGCCCTGATCATGTGTTACAACCTTTGGATGACTGTGAAGCGCAGCCCGGCGAAAGACGCCGCGGCCGGGTCCGCAGCCGTCGCGGCCGAATAAGGAGGCTTGGACAATGGGTATTCTTGACAAGCACAAGATAATCGAAACCAACGCGACGCTTTTGCTGATCCTCAGCTTTCTGGTCGTGACCATCGGAGGGCTGGTGCAGATCGTGCCGCTCTTCTACCTCGAGAACACGATCGAAGAGGTGGACGGGATGCGCCCCTACACGCCGCTCGAACTGACCGGACGGGACGTGTATGTGCGCGAAGGCTGCTATGTTTGCCACAGCCAGATGATCCGCCCCATGCGGGACGAGGTCGAACGCTATGGCCATTACAGCCTTGCGGCAGAATCGATGTATGACCACCCGTTCCAGTGGGGCTCCAAGCGGACGGGGCCTGACCTTGCCCGCGTTGGTGGCCGCTACTCGGATGACTGGCATGTCGATCACCTGCGCGATCCGCAATCGGTCGTGCCGGAATCGGTGATGCCGAAATACGGTCACCTCGAAGCGACGCTTATCGACGGTGAACATATCGGCGATCTGCTGTCGACGAACGCCTTTGTCGGTGTCCCCTATACCGACGAGATGATCGAAGCGGCACAGGTCGATTTCCGGGCACAGGCCGATCCCGACAGTGACTTCGACGGGTTGCTCGAGCGCTATGGCGAGGGGGTGAACGTAAGAAACTTCGACGGCCGGCCGGGCGTTTCAGAAGCAGACGCGTTGATCGCGTATCTTCAAATGTTGGGCACCTTGGTCGATTTCTCGACCTTCACTCCCGACGCGAGCCGTTAAGGAGCGAACCGATGGAAACCTATTCCTTCCTGCGTGAATTTGCCGACAGCTGGATGCTGCTGGTCCTGTTCCTGTTCTTTATCGGGGTGATCCTCTGGGTCATCCGTCCGGGCAGCAACAAGACACATAATGACAGCGCCAACATCCCGTTCCGGCACGAAGACAAACCCGCCGAATCCAAGGAGTCGAGGAAATGAGCAAGAAACAAGACGATGACCTTGACTACGAAACCACCGGTCACGAGTGGGACGGGATCAAGGAATACAACAAGCCCTTGCCGCGCTGGTGGTTGTGGACCTTTTACGCCACGATTGTCTGGGCCGTGCTGTATACCATCGCCTATCCCGCCTGGCCGGGGATCAAGGCGGCGACACCGGGGTTGCTTGGGTATTCCACCCGCGCCGAAGTCGCAGACGAGATCACCCGCTTCGAAGACGCCAATTCGGACATCAACATGCAGCTTGCCTCGGTCGAGCTGACCGAGATCTCGCAAGACCCGGATCTGAACCAATATGCGCAGAACGCCGGTGCGGCGGTATTCCGCACATGGTGCGCCCAGTGTCACGGGTCGGGTGCTGCAGGCGCCAAGGGCTATCCCAACCTGCTGGACGATGATTGGCTCTGGGGCGGCGACATCGAGGCGATCCACCACACCATCGCCCATGGCATCCGCAACGAGGAAGACATGGATGCGCGCTGGTCGCAGATGCCCGCCTATGGCGAGATGTTCGAAGAGCAGGAAATCGCACAGGTGGTCAACTACGTGATGTCCCTGTCCGGCGAACCGCGGGACGCCTCCATGGTCGATGCCGGTGAAACACTTTTCATGGACAATTGCGCTGCCTGCCACATGGAAGACGGAACCGGTGATCGCTGGCAAGGCGCCCCGAACCTGACGGACGCGATCTGGCTCTATGGCGGGGATTACGACACGCTGGTGGAAACCGTGACCTATTCGCGCTTCGGCGTGATGCCGCCATGGACCGAACGGCTGAGCGAGGCCGAGATTCGCGCCGTTGCAACCTATGTGCACGCGCTGGGCGGCGGCGAAGCCCCGGCGGAATAATCCCGCACAAGACACCTTTCGGCCCGCGGGCCGAAAGGGGCAGCGCCGATGCTTCTTTCTGTTCGCGCGTTTCGAAGCATCGGCGCTCTTATTCGGCAGATCACCGTTTGCGACTGTGCCGGGATGAAAGCTGGCCGCGCTCTTTGTGCTGCCAGATGAGCCACAGGTACGGTGGCACCTTCAGGTCCGGATCAATCATTTCCAATCTTCCCAACGCTTGTGGTCCGTTGCGGCGCGCACATCGTCGCGATGCCATGGGCGGGGCAGGTCATTTCGATACCGGGGCGCTGCCACACCGCTGGCGCGGAAGAAGGTTTGTGCAAGTGTCGTGAACATGATGGCCTCCATCGGATTGCTGTGTCCTGCAACCATACTTGCCAATTTATCCCGAAAATGCGACTCAGGGATAAATTCGATATGTAAGACTGGATTACATGATTGATTGGTCGCACCTGCCGCAGATGTCCGCCTTGCGCGCCTTTTGTGCCTTTGTCGAACGCGGCTCGGTGACCGATGCCGGCGCGGCGCTCAATGTCAGTCATGCCGCCATCTCGCAGCAATTGCGCAGCCTCGAAACGCATCTCGGCACACCGCTTTTCGATCGCAGCAACCGCGCACTGGAACTGACAGAGGACGGCCGCGAGCTGGCCCGCGCGTTGGAGGAAGGGTTCGGTCGGATCAGCACCGGCGTCGCCCAGATCACGCAGGCGCAGTCCGACCGCCCGCTCAACATCGCCTGCACGCCCACTTTCGCCTCGGCCTGGCTCATGCCGCGGCTGGCCGGGTTCCATTCGGACCATCCCGGCATCGACATGATCCTGACCCCCAACCCGGCCCTGACCGACCCGAGCCCCGGCGGGATCGACGTGGCGCTGCGTTTCGGGGAAGGCCCGTGGCCCGGATTCGACCAGGAACGGCTCATGTCCGCTCCCCTCGTCGCTGTCGCTGCGCCCGATCTCATGCGCGGATTAGCGCCCGGCAGCCCCGAGGCGCTGCTCGCTTACCCGTGGCTCGAAGAGCTTGGCACAACCGAAAGCTCGTCCTGGCTGGCGGCGCAGGGGCTTGCCGGCCGGCGGGTCAAATCGCGCACCGAACTGCCTGGCAACCTGATGCTTGACGCGGCGCGGCGCGGGCAGGGGATCGCGGTCACGACATGGGTCGCCGTGGCCGAAGATGTCGCGGCACATCGGCTTGTGATTCTGTTTCGCGACCGCCCCGATGCGGGCTATCATATGCTCACGCGGCCGGGTGTTCTGCGCCCGCCGCTGCGTGCCTTTGTCCGCTGGATTCGCAAGGAAGCCGCGAAAACCTGAATTAAAGATACAGTATTTGATGCAAGTCAAAGTCTTGAAGCGTACCGCCTGAAAAAAGACACTCAAGCCACTAGCCTTCGGGAGCCATTCTCCGTGTCTCAAGCAGAAAACACACAACCGCCAAAGCTCTATGCAGCACGCGAGCCGATCTTCCCCAAGCGCGTGAAGGGTAATTTCCGCAATTTCAAATGGATCGTGATGATTGTCACGCTCGGGATTTACTACGTCACGCCTTGGATTCGGTGGGATCGCGGCCCGCAACTGCCCGATCAGGCGGTGCTGATCGATCTGGCGAACCGTCGCTTCTTCTTTTTCTGGATCGAGATCTGGCCACACGAATTCTACTTCATCGCGGGCCTGCTGATCATGGCGGGGCTCGGCCTGTTCCTTTTCACCTCGGCTCTGGGACGGGTCTGGTGCGGCTATGCCTGCCCGCAGACCGTCTGGACCGACCTGTTCATCCTTGTCGAACGCTGGATCGAGGGTGACCGCAACGCGCGCCTGCGCCTGCACCGGCAGGAAAAGATGGATTTTCGCAAGGCGCGGCTGCGCGTGACCAAATGGGTGACGTGGTTCTTCATCGGGCTCGCCACCGGCGGGGCGTGGGTCTTCTACTTCGCCGACGCGCCAACGCTTCTGCGGGATCTGGTGACGGGACAGGCGCATCCGGTGGCCTATACCACCATGCTGATCCTGACCGCGACGACCTTTTTCTTTGGCGGGTTCGCCCGCGAACAGATCTGCAACTACGCCTGCCCCTGGCCGCGCATCCAGGCGGCTATGATGGACGAGGACACGCTGACCGTCGCCTACCGGGAATGGCGCGGTGAGCCGCGCGGCAAGCATCGCAAATCCGAAGGATCGGAACAGCTGGGCGATTGCATCGACTGCATGGCCTGCGTGAATGTCTGCCCGGCCGGTATAGATATCCGCGAGGGGCAACAGATGGAGTGCATCACCTGCGCACTGTGCATCGACGCCTGCGACGAGATCATGGAAAAGATCGGCAAGCCGCGCGGGTTGATCGACTACATCGCGCTGTCCGATGAGCCGCGCGAACGCGCCGGGGAAAAGCCGCGCAGTGCATGGTCGCATATCTTCCGACCGCGCACGATGATGTATACCGGACTTTGGGCGCTGGTGGGTGTGGGCCTGGTCTTTGCCCTTTTCATCCGGTCCGAGATCGAAATGTCGGTCGCACCGGTGCGCAACCCGACTTATGTCACGATGTCGGACGGTTCGATCCGCAACACCTATGATGTGCGGCTTTTGAACAAGCATGGCGAAGACCGCCCCTTCCGCATGTCCGTGAAAGGCCATCCGGCCCTGCGGATCCAGCTCGAAGGCACGCCGTATGAAACCGTCGATGTGCCGGCCAACGAGACCTTTCTGCAACGCGTCTATGTCGTCGCGGCCCCCGGGTCGGACCCCGCCGAAGATGAACGCTCCGAGATCCGCTTCTGGGTCGAGGACCTGACCAACGGCGACCGCGCCTTTACCGACACCATCTTCAACGGCAGGAGTAACTGATGTCAAAGGACCGCAAATTCACCGGCTGGCACGCTCTGGCCATCTTTGGCGGCTGTTTTGCCGTCATCATCTCGGTCAACCTGACACTCGCCTATAACGCCGTGTCGACATTTCCGGGGCTCGAAGTGAAGAACTCCTACGTTGCTTCGCAGAGCTTTGACGACCGCCGCACCGAGCAAGAAGCGCTGGGCTGGAACGTGCGCGCCGATGCCAAGGGTGGCCTGCTGATCCTCAAGATCACGGACAAGGACGGCGACGCAGTGCAGGCCGGAAGCCTCGACGCGGTGCTGGGCCGCGCCACGCATGTGCAGGACGACCGCAGACCCGAATTTGCCTTCGACGGCACGGCCTATGTCGCGCGCGAATCGCTCGAGCCGGGCAATTGGAACATCCGCATGAAGGCCACCTCTCTGGAGGGTGTGCCCTTTGAACAGCGCGTTGTCCTGCACGTCGAAAGCTGATCCATGACTGTCGCGATGCGCCCCGCCGCTTCGGCCTGTCCTGCCTGCTCCGCCGCCCCGGCGGCCGAAGCGCTCGCGGATGCGGCCCAGCCAAGTGACGTGAACATCGTGCTGTCGCTGCCATCGATCCACTGCGCGGCCTGTATCTCGGGGGTCGAAGGTCTGCTTGGCGCAACCGACGGTGTCAGGGGCGCGCGCGTCAACCTCACCCTGAAGCGCGCCCAGATCGATGCGGCCCCCGGAACCACGGCGGATGACCTGATCAAGCTTCTTGAAAACGCCGGGTTCGAGGCACACGAGCTGGACAGCACCGCCCTGCGGGCCACCGAAACGGACAAGGCCGGGCGCGACCTGTTGATGCGGCTCGCCGTGGCCGGGTTCGCCGCGATGAACGTGATGCTCCTGTCGGTTGCGGTCTGGTCGGGCGCGGAGGGTCCGACGCGCGACATGTTCCACTGGATCTCGGCCGCGATCGCCCTGCCGACGATCGCGTTCTCTGCGCAGCCCTTCTTCAAACACGCCTGGACCGCGCTCCGGGCAGGGCGGCTCAACATGGATGTGCCGATCTCGCTGGCGATATTGCTGGCGCTGGGCACATCGCTTTGGGAAACGTCGCTGTCGGGCGAACATGCCTATTTCGACGCGGCGATCACGCTCACCTTCTTCCTTCTGGCGGGGCGCTACCTTGATCACCGCACCCGCGCCGCCGCGCGCTCCGCGGCCGAGGAACTGGCCGCGCTCGAAGTGCCGCGCGTGTCGCGCGTGACAGGTACAAGCGACGGCGCGGCGGAAGAACAGGTGCCCGCATCCGAATTGGCCATAGGCGACCTGATCCGCGTCCGGCCCGGTGGACGCATGCCGGTGGACGGCGACATCATCGACGGTCAATCCGAGCTTGACCGTTCGCTGCTCACCGGCGAAACGCGGCCCATCTATGCGGGTCCCGGGGCCACCGTCAGCGCGGGTGAGGTCAACCTGACCGGCCCTCTCACCATCCGCGCGAGCGCGGTGGGGCGCGATACCTCGCTGCACCGCATGGCAGACCTGGTGGCGGTCGCGGAATCGGGGCGCTCGCGCTACACGTCGCTGGCCGACAAGGCGGCGAAACTCTATGCGCCGGGGGTCCATATCCTGTCCGCGCTCGCCTTTGCGGGGTGGTTTGCCTACACGCTCGATCTGCGCACCGCGCTCAACATCGCGGCGGCGGTGCTGATCATCACATGCCCCTGCGCGCTGGGTCTGGCCGTGCCGGCCGTGACCACCGCGGCCTCTGGCCGTCTGTTCCGCAAGGGGTTGCTCATCAAGGAATCAACGGCGCTCGAACGCATGGCACAGGTCGACACTGTGGTGTTCGACAAGACCGGGACACTCACCGCCGGGGCGCCGCAGGTCGTCAACCTGAAGGACCACGCGCGCCGCGATCTGGGTATCGCGCTGGCATTGGCCGAAGGCTCGTCGCACCCGCTCTCGCAATCTCTGGCCCGCGCCATCCAGAAGGCGGGAATCGCCCCGGCCAACCTGAGCAACATCACCGAGTTCCCCGGCCACGGCACCCAGGCCACGTGGCAGGGCCAGACCGTCCAGCTTGGCCGCGCCAGCTGGGTGGGCGGTGGCGAAAGCCCCGACACCTGCGCTTGGCTGCGCATCGGGGATGTCGTGGCCGAGCCGTTCCGCTTTGCCGACCAGATCCGCGACGGGGCCGAGGCGCTTGTGACCCGGCTTCAGCAAAACGGCTACGACGTGATCCTCATGTCCGGCGACACGACGCAAGCGGTCGAGGCATTTGCCAACCGTCTCGGCATCCCTGAATGGATCGCCGAGGCGCTGCCCGAGGACAAGGCAGCCAAGGTGGCCGACCTGACCGTTCAGGGAAGCCGCGTGCTGATGGTGGGCGACGGGCTCAATGACACCGCCGCACTGGCAGGCGCCCATGCGTCGATTTCACCCGCGACCGCGCTGGACGCGGCGCGCGTCGCCTCCGACGTGGTGCTGCTTGGACATTCGCTCGACCCGATCTCGGACGCGCTGGACACCTCCCGCACCGCGATCAGGCGCATCCGCCAGAATTTCCGGATCGCGACATGGTACAACATCATCGCGGTGCCGCTTGCGGTGGCTGGCCTGTGCTCGCCGCTGATCGCGGCCTTGGCGATGTCGGCCTCTTCGATTACGGTATCGTTGAACGCCTTGCGACTGAAATAACCGAGCGGAGCTTTCGATGAACGTGCTTGCCTACCTGATTCCAGTGTCGCTGATCCTTGGCGGGATCGGGCTTGCGGCGTTCGTGTTCACCGTCAAGTCGCGCCAATACGAAGATCCCGAAGGCGCGGCGCAGCGCATATTGTCGGACGATTACGACGACCACCCAAAACCCTGACGATCAGGACCGGGCCTCAGCTTGGCCCGATCATGAAGCACGTCACTTGCCGCGCCTGAAGCCTGCGGCACGCAAGGTCGGCGGCCTCACGGGTCAGGCCCATGAAATTGGCGTCATACCCGCTGGACCCGTTCACAACCTTGCGCAAGGATCCGTCCAGCGTCGACATTTCGGCCAACGCGGTCTTGAGGAGCGCCTTTTCCGCCGCAAACCGGCTGGGATAGCGTCCAACATTGATCCCCCAATGCCGCCCGCCAGACGTGGAAATGCGTGTCACGACCTCGGCTTTGCGGTCTGCCACGGGCTCGTCCGCCGAGGTGCTGTCTTTGTTGGCCGAGGCCAGCACCAAGGTCCTGGGTCGCACAACCGGCTTGGGTGACGCGCTTGGCGCGGTCTTGGCCGAACTGATCTCGGCTGCCTGAGCGGTTTCGACCGGCGCGCCAGCCAGCGCCAGCTTGGCGGCTGTCGCGGCAACGTCCTGGACCTCCTCGGTCTGCACCTCGGCCAGCACGGATTGGATGTCGTCCTGCAATTCGCCAACCAACACGTCCGGCAGGACGGGCTCGGCAACAGGCCTCGCAATGGGCCGCAGGCTCGATTTCACGGCAGCAGCAACGACCCGAATCGACTTTGCCCGGGTGTTCGTCGGCGTCTGGCTGCCGGCAATGATCACGTCATCCGGCCCCAAGTAAGGTGGCTTGCGCGGTTTGCGCAGGGCCATGCGGCTTGGCGCCTTGCGGAACCCAAGATCCATCAGCTTGGCCACTTGGGCATTGCGCGTTCTGGTCGAATTGCCGCCGAACACGGTCACGATGATGCGCTCGCCGCCGCGTTCGGCAGAAGCGGTCAGGTTGAAGCCGGCGGCGCGGGTGTAGCCGGTCTTGATTCCGTCCGCCCCTTGATAGCTATTAAGGAACCGGCGGTTGGTATGTGCCACGGTCTTGAGTCCCGCATGTGTGCTTCGACGGGAGAACAGGTTGTAATACTGCGGGTAGTCATAAAGTACGTGCCGCCCGAGGATCGTCATGTCCCGCGCTGTGGACAGATGCCCGCTTTCGGTCAGGCCATGCGCGTTCTTGAACGTGGTGCGCGTCATGCCCAGCGCTTTCGCAGTCCGGTTCATCCGCCGCGCAAATGCGGCTTCGGAGCCCGAGATTGCCTCGGCAAGCGCCGTTGCGGAATCGTTGGCCGACTTCACGGCAGCCGCGCGCACCAGATAGCGCAGCTGGATCGTCGATCCCGCACGCAGGCCCAATTTCGACGGCGGCTCGGATGCCGCTTGGCGAGAGATGCGAACCTTGGTGTCCATGCTGATTTCGCCGTTCTGCACCGCTTCGAACACGACATACAGCGTCATCATTTTCGTGAGAGAGGCCGGATGCAGCCGCGTGTCGGCGTTCTCGGAATGAAGCACCTCGCCATTTCGGGCATCCATGACCATCCCGGCATAGGGCGCGGCCATTGCGCTCAATGGTAAAAGCACGGCCAACCAAATTGCAGTGATAACGTACAGGCCTGCCCGGCCCGGCACCTTGCGCCGTCCTGTCACGATATTCGCCTTTTCTGCCTCGCGCCGCCGGATTTTTCCGGTCGGCTTTTTTATTACCCAAAAAAATAGCACATGAAGGGTAAGCGATAAAGCGCTTATTTTTATGGGTTTTTAGCCTGATTTCACGGCAATTGCCGCAAGATGTTGCGGGTCCGGCGCCTTCGCTTACTACCAAGGCCATTTTGGTAACACAGGGGCAAGAATGCGCCGGGATCGTTCAGCCGATATCCGCGATCAGCGGCGGCAAATCGCCCAAGGTTTCGATGGCCCGGTACCTGTGGCTTTGTGGCGGGTCGGCCTTCTCCAGGTCCCATTCGATCCCGTGCGGCACAAACACACCCCAGCTTCCCGCCGCCACTGCGGGCACCACGTCAGAGCGCATCGAATTGCCAACCATCATCGCCCGGGCCGCGCCTCCGGGATGCGCGCCGAAGACGGATGCATAGGTGTCGGGCGTCTTTTCCGAAACGATCGCCACGTCGTCGAACACCTCTCCCAGCCCGGATTGAGCCAGCTTGCGTTCCTGGTGCAGCAGATCGCCCTTGGTGATCAGCACGATGCGGTAGTCGCGGGCCAGCGCCTCTACGGTGTCCATCGCATGTGGCAAAAGCTCGATCGGATGCGCCAGCATGTCCTGGCCGGCATCCAGCAACTTGCGGATCACATGCCCCGGCACCGCCCCGTCGGTCACGTCAATCGCCGTTTCGATCATCGACAGGACAAAGCCTTTGACCCCGAATCCGTATTGTCCGATATTGCGCCTCTCGGCCTCCAGAAGCCGGTCATGCAATATGTCTGCATCTGTATACTCCGACAAAAGCTCTTCGAACCGCGCCTGTGTCAGTTTGAAAAACCGCTCGTTGTGCCACAGCGTGTCATCGGCATCGAAACCGATGGTTTGTAAATTTCGGGCCATATCGTGGTCTCGCGCCTCTTTTCTCCCAGCCAGGACAGGTTATATGCTGCGACACAGATACAGAACCCAAGGCTCTTGCGCACGCATGACACATTTGTCGCTTCCGATCACGTCCGTCCGCCCCTTCGCGGGGCCTCCGTCGAACGAGGATGACGATACGAATGTCGTCATCGAAACGCGGACGAAAACAAAACGCCCGCCGCTTTACAAGGTGTTGCTGCTGAACGATGACTACACCCCGATGGAATTCGTCGTCCATGTGCTGGAACGGTTTTTCGGCATGACCCACGCCCAAGCCTTTGAAATCATGCTGACCGTGCACAAGAAAGGCGTCGCCGTCGTTGGGGTGTTCAGTCACGAGATCGCGGAAACCAAGGTCGGGCAGGTGATGGATTTCGCCCGCCGCCACCAGCATCCGCTGCAATGCACCATGGAAAAGGAATAGCCGGAGGTCCGGCCATCCCATGACCCTCGCAAGACTTGCCCACGGCCTCCAGACAGGCGCGTTCGACCTGCCCGAACAAACCCGGGTCGTTCTGATGGAACCCGGCGTCGAGTCGGATACCGGGATATTGTCCGGCCGGGACGTGACGGTGCAGCACAACGTCAAACCGGCCTTCGATCATTTCGCAGCGATGGGTCTCGAGACGACAACGCGGGAGACCGGCCCTGCCGATATCGTTCACGTCACCCTGCCGCGCAGCCGCGAATTGGCCCGCGGGCTGATCGCACAGGCCGAACAGATGGCTCCCGGTGGTCTGGTGCTGGTCGACGGGGCCAAGACCGATGGCATCGACGCGATGCTGAAATTTGCCAAATCCCGCGTCGCGCTCGAAGGGCAGCTGGCAAAGGCGCATGGCAAGCTTTTCTGGTTCCACGCCGGCAACGCGTTCGCCGATTGCGCCCTGCCGGCCCCGGCCCCTGTGGCGCAGGGGTGGATCACCCAACCCGGCGTGTTCTCGGCCGATGGTCCCGATCCGGGCTCCATCGCGCTCTTGGACGGCCTGCCCAAATCGCTCAAGGGACACGGCGCCGACCTTGGCGGCGGTTGGGGATTTCTGACAAGGCATCTGCTCGACATCCCCGGAGTGACCCAGATCGACCTCGTTGAGGCGGATCACCGCGCCCTTGCCTGCGCCGATTTGAACGTCACCGACCCGCGCGTGACCTTCCATTGGGCCGACGCCACGTCCTGGGGCACCCCCGGCACGCGCGACTGGGTGGTGATGAACCCGCCCTTCCACACCAGCCGCACGCCCGACACGGCGCTGGGCCAGGCTTTCATCCGCGCCGCGGCGCGGCTTCTCAAACCCAAGGGCACGCTTTTCATGGTCGCGAATCGGCATTTGCCCTATGAGACAACACTGGCGAACAGCTTTGGCGCCGTGCAAGAACGGGGCGGCGACCCGCGGTTCAAAATCCTGCAAGCCGACCAGCCCAGGTCGCCCGACACGCCCGCGCGCGCAAGACGACGCTAAAAGGACAAACGCCCATGTCATTTTCAATCGAAGGCAAGACCGCCATCGTGACCGGTGCCGCCAATGGCGTCGGGCTCGCCATCGCGCGGCATTTCGTCGACCGGGGGGCGAACGTCATGTTTGCCGATATGGACGAAGCGCGCCTGGCGCATGAATGTGGCGCACTCCCCGAGGAGGACGGCAACATCCGGTACTATGCCGGGGACCTGCGCGAACGGCTGACGCTGGCCAACCTGCTCTCTGCCACCATCGACGCTTTCGACCGCATCGATATCCTCGTCAATGCAAGCCGTCAGGTCCTGCCCTCGAACCCGCTCGATCTGGACGACACGACGCTCGAATCGCTCATGCAGCAAAACGTCACGAACACCTTTCGCCTGTCGCAGATGGTCGCCAACCGCATGATCAAACAGGCCGAGGGCAAGGAAGAGGGACAGGCCGGCGCGATCATAAACCTGTCCTCCATCGCGGCGCGCCGGACCCAACCCGAACTGCTCGGCTTTTCCGTCTCGATGGCGGCGCTGGACCAGCTCACCCGCTCGCTTGCCGTGTCTCTGGCCGAATACCGCATCCGCGTGAATTCCGTGGCACTCGGTTCCGTCATGTCCGCCAGCCTGAAGCAATCGCTCAGGGAAAACGACGGCTTCCGCGAAGAGATCGAGGAAAACACCCCGCTCTCCCGCATCGCCAGCCCGTCCGAACTGGCGCAGGCGGTGCAATTCCTGTCCAGCGAAGGCGCCGGCTTTATCACCGGCCAGATCATGACAATCGACGGCGGGCGCACGCTGGTCGATGCGGTCGACGCCCCGGCACATTGACCGACAGGGCGCAAGGCGCCCCAAGCCCTTGCACTGGCTTGTGATTTCGCTCTTGCGCTGTAGTGTTGCGTCAAAATCAAAGGACATCGACATGACGGACACGCCCCCTTCGAATTTCACCCACGAAAAAGACCGCGCCGCAACATGGTTCCGCACGTTGCGCGATCAGATCGTGACCGCCTTCGAAGGGCTCGAAGACAGCCACGACACCGGCCCGCTGAACGACGCCGCGCCGGGGCGCTTCGACGTCACGGAAACCCGGCGCAAATCCGACGATGGGTCGGATGCCGGCGGCGGTTTGATGAGCGTCATGCGCGGCGGGCGCGTGTTCGAAAAGGTCGGAGTCAATGTCTCCACCGTCTACGGCACGCTGGGTGAACGCGCCCAACACGCCATGGCCGCGCGCAAGGGCATTCCCGGCATGAAAGACGATCCGCGCTTCTGGGCGTCGGGAATCAGCCTGGTCGCGCATATGCAGAACCCGCATTGCCCGGCGGTCCATATGAACACACGCATGTTCTGGACCCCGCATGCCTGGTGGTTCGGCGGCGGCTCCGATCTGAACCCCTGCATCGAATACCCCGAGGACACGGCGCATTTCCACGCCACCCAGAAACAGCATCTCGATCCGCACGGGGCCGAACAATACCCAAGGCTGAAGGCATGGGCCGATGACTATTTCTACATCCCCCACCGGGGCCGCGCGCGCGGTGTCGGCGGCATCTTCATGGACGATCACAACACGGGTGATTGGGACACGGATTTCGCCATGACACAGGATATCGGCCGCGCGTTCCTGCCTGCCTTTCTCCCCCTGGTCGAGAAACGCCGCGTGCAGGCGTGGTCCGATGCGGACAAGGATACCCAGTTGGTCCATCGCGGCCTCTATGCGGAATACAACCTTGTCTATGACCGCGGCACCAAGTTCGGGCTGGAAACCGGGCATGATGCCAACGCCGTGTTGATGAGCCTGCCGCCCTTGGCGAAATGGGTGTGATCCTTGCCGACGCGCAGAGTGATTTCACCTGACGCGGGTGCGTGGCGGCTCACGGCCGTCAGAAAGACGCCCCCGAAAGGCAGAAACACCGGACTTTCCAGGCCCTAAGCGACGGGCGCGGCTTGCAAAAACGCGTGACGGCTGAAACGTCATGTCCCCGAAGTGACGGCACCGGCAAACGGCGCGATCGGAGCGATTCGGTGACCAAAGCCCTGCGATTTTGGCGCCAAAGGTTTAAACCGTCCAAAACATGCATACCTTTGAATGATCCGCGGAATCAAACGAGGACACGCATGACGGACAAGAGCAAGAGCATAGAGAACCTGCAAACCGCATTGGCGATGGAGCTTACCGCCGTCAATCAGTACCTGCTGCACGCCCACACGCTCGAGGATTGGGGGCTCGACAAGCTGGCCAGCCGCATGCGCGAAGAGATGCACGAAGAGCTTGGCCATGCCGGCCAATTCATCGACCGTATCATGTTCCTGGGCGGCACGCCCGAGTTGAGCGCGACAAAGACCCCCAAGATGGCAAAGACCCTTGAAAGCCTCTTCGAGGCCGACAAGTCCGAGGAAAAGGGCGCGATCGACTTCTACAGCAAGGCGGCGCAAGACGCCGCCGACGCGAACGATATCGGAACCCGCTCTTTGTTCGAAACCATCGTGCTGGACGAGGAGGGTCACTGGGAGTGGCTCGACCGCCAGCTCGCGACACTGAAGCGGATGGGCGAACCGTCCTTCATGTCGATCTACATGAGCGGAGAGAGTGCCGGGGGTGACGCGTAGAGACCCGCATGAGCCGCCGCGCTGCAAGTTTGGCGCAGCCTGTCAGGCCGGTATTGGCTCAGGCTGCGCTGAAAACGAGCGGAGGGTCCAGACCCTGCACGCGACAACAGTCACAACCCATGAAAGGACCGGATATGACCGACAAAGACGAATATATCAAAAAAGCCAAGGCGCAGATCGATCAGTGGAACGCCGAGATCGACAAGATGAAGGCGAAGGTCGAGGAGGCACAGGCCGATTCGAAGGTCGAGTATCAGAAGCAACTCGACGAGGCGCGCAAGCAGCGTGATGAAGCCGAGGTAAAGCTCAAGGAGATGCGCGAGGCCAGCGACAGCGCATGGGACGACATGAAGTCGGGCTTCGACAAGGCTTGGGACAGCATGTCCGACGCGTTCAACAGGGCAACCTCCCGCTTCAAATGAACAAAGCGCAGACAGGTATCCTCAATACCTGACCGGCGGCGGGCATCGCAGCTTTGCGTGCCATGCCCGCCACCGCATGGCAGCCTCGGGGGCTGCAAACCAACGACAAGCCGAGCCTTGGTGCTTCCGACGCGTCTGAAGGCGATGCCGCCTTCAGAAGGTTTTGGCGATGGCCTTGGAAAATGTCAGGCGGGGATCGGCTGTGCGCCAATGCGCGCGCAACATCCTAACAAAGGGTAAATCTGTCGCCATAACCCTTTGATTTCATTGTACCACGATATCGTCCCACATATGGGACGCCCATATCCGTCAGGCGTCCCGCCAGGTTCCCGGCGCGATCCCGTCAAGGCTCCACTCCCCCACGGACCACCGAACCAGCCGCAGACAGGGCAACCCCACATGGGCCGTCATCCGCCGCACTTGCCGGTTCTTCCCTTCCCTGATCGTCAGCCTCAGCCACGCGTCCGGCACCGTCTTGCGGACCCGGACCGGGGGCACCCGCGGCCACAAATCCGGCGCCGCGATCACCTCCACCTCCGCCTCCCGCGTCGGCCCGTCCTTCAACGTGATGCCGCGCCGAAGCTGGTCGATCCGCTCCTCTGAGGGCACGCCCTCGACCTGCGCCAGGTAGGTCTTGGGAGACCGGAATTTCGGGTTGCTGATCTTCGCCTGCAAGCGCCCGTTATCGGTCAGGACGAGCAATCCCTCGCTGTCCCGGTCCAGCCGCCCGGCCGGGTAGACACCCGGCACGTCGATGAACTCCGACAGCGTCCGCCGCGCCGAGCCCTGGGTTCCCTTGTCAGTGAACTGGGACAGCACATCGACCGGCTTGTTGAACAGGATCACCCGCGTCATGGTCCAGCCCGCCGCCGGTCCGCGAAAAACGCGGTCAGCAAGCCTTCCGCCTCCGCCGCCCCGAGCCCGTCATAGACCTCCGGGATGTGGTGGCATTGCCGGTGCGAAAACACCCGCGCGCCGTGCGCGACACCGCCGGATTTCGGATCGTCGGCGCCGTAGTATAGCCGCCGGATCCGCGCGTTCGAAATCGCCCCTGCGCACATCGGGCAAGGCTCCAGAGTGACATAAAGATCATGCCCGGTCAGCCGCTCCACGCCCAGCAGGGCACAGGCATCGCGCAGCGCCAAGATCTCGGCATGCGCGGTCGGGTCGCTCAACTCCCGCGTCCGGTTGCCAGCGGCCGTCACAATCGTGCCATCCGGAGCCACCACGACGGCCCCGACAGGCACCTCGCCCCGCGCGGCGGCCTCGCGGGCTTCTTCGAGGGCGAGAGACATGTTGGACCGGAACTGCATGGCCCCTCATAAACCGCGCAATCCGCTTTCCCAAGGGTTTGAATTCGACTAAGCCACGACGCATGACAGAGAACACACCCCCTGGTGAGCGGATTGCCAAAGTCATTGCCCGCGCAGGTCTTGCCAGCCGCCGGGAGGCGGAGCAGATGATCGCGCGCGGCCGGGTGTCGGTGAACGGCAAGAAGATCGACAGCCCTGCCCTGAATGTCACGACAAGCGACAAGGTTGTGGTCGATGGCAAACCCGTGGGCACACCCGACGCGCCGCGGCTCTGGCTCTATCACAAGCCGGTTGGCCTCGTGACGACGACCAAGGACGAGCAGGGCCGCCCGACAATCTATGACAAGCTGCCCGAGGATATGCCCCGCGTGATGAGCGTCGGGCGGCTCGATCTGAATTCCGAAGGTCTGCTGCTGCTGACCAATGATGGCGGTGTGAAGCGCAAGCTGGAACTGCCCTCGACTGGCTGGCTTCGCAAGTATCGGGTACGGGTCAAGGGTCACGTCAAGGAAGACATTCTCGAGCCGCTTCGCAAGGGTCTTGTCGTCGATGGAGAACGCTTTCAGCCGATGACCGTCACGCTCGACCGGCAGCAAGGCGCGAACGCATGGCTGACGATCGGTTTGCGTGAAGGCAAGAATCGCGAGGTTCGGCGGGCACTGGCCGATATCGGATTGACGGTGAACCGGCTGATCCGCCTGTCCTATGGCCCGTTCCAACTGGCGCAACTCAAACCGGGCGCGGTGGAGGAGCTACGTCGAAAGGTCGTACGGGACCAATTGGGGCTCGAAATGGCCGAAGATCCAAAGGCAGGTCCCGCCAGGACCGGCAAGCGGAGGCAGGTCCGGCGTTAACCAAGTCACGACAGCGCTAAAAAGAGTCCCTTATCTTACCCCCCGAGTGCCCATTTTCCGCCCGGATTTGCGGCGACCTTGTCCGCATGTTGATTACGTTCGTCACATCCGCGGTCCTCGTGACATCTGTGCTTCTGGTTCTGTCGAACCTTGGAACGGTGGCCGATGACACGTCCAAGGCAGTGCGCGGTGCGATGCAGCGTATCCGCGCGCAAGGCGCGATGGCGTCCTGGGTGGCGTTTGCGGTGCTGTGGCTCACCATTTTCGGTTTGGGGTTGCTATGATGAACACAGCGATGAGCGGCTTTGTCGAATACGAGAAAAGCGCGGCGCTGGGCAAGCGATCCCCGGTGGAAGAGGTGCCTGTGGGCTTCATGGTTCTGGCGACCTGTCCGCTGATCCTGTGGTTGCTGGATGGCACGGTCGCCGGGTTTGCATCGGCCCTGCTGATCATACTTTTGTTCGCGGTCGGGTTGCTGTTCCTGTCGGTCGGTCAAAAGCAACATTTGGCCTATAGCATGGCCGAAGTGGCCCCGCGGCCGAAAATTCCCTTCAAGCTGATCGGGAATGGCATCATCGCATTGGTGATCGGGCTTTTGGCCTCAACCAAGATCGTGGTCCCGGTGATCCCCATGGTGATCGGGTTTTCGACCTTTATCCTGTGCCTCGTCTCTTTCGGTCTTGATCCGATGCGCGACAAGGGTATGGACAACCCGGAAGCGCGTCTGCGTGTTGTCAGCCAAGCGCTCTATGACGATTTCGACATGCGGTTCGAGGCTCTGCTCGCCGACCTCGAACAGGTCGGAGACGACCAGCTTTATGCGCGAACCCGCATTGCATCCGACACGGTGATGGGTCTGCTCAGCACGATTGATTTCGGTACATCGACGCTGAAAAGGATTGCGCCTTCGGTGTCCAAACTTCTGGCAAAGATGGAAGCCGAAGTCGCCGCTTTGCTGAATTCGCCCGACGGCCAGATCACCGCGTTTCAGCGCCGGAAATTCGACAACAAGATTCAGATCATGGTCGATTCCTTCGAAGCGCGCGCCCGAAGGAGTGGCATCGCCGATGGCCGCGACAATTTTGAGCTTCAGACAAACCTGTTGTTCGATCGAAAGCACCGCAACCGTAAGGTATGAGCAGAACGGCGGTGTGATTCATGAATCCAGACCCTAGTAAGCCTCCCTGACATCCCTTAAGTTTTGAGCAACACTTGGGAAAGGGGTATTTCATGTCGAATGCCGGCCTGCAGCGGGTCAGTTACGCCTTGCTTCTTGTTGTGCTGCTCGGTGTGACCAGCGGCTGGCTGGGAGGTCTGTAGGCGTGGCGCAGCGGTATGGCGGAAAATACAGCCCCGATGGTGCGTCTGAAAAATCCGACCTGCCGCCACGCAAAGGGTTCAAGGGCGCAAAGGTCGATCCGGTCGGCGCGCGGTCAAACCTGCTGTTCCTTCCGCCGGTGGTTCTTGGGTTCACATCTATCGGCCAAGGTGCAATCGGCATGGGGCTTGGCCTTGTCGGGGCGGGGGCGTTGCTTTTGGGCGCATGGCTTCTGCGCGGCGGTTTGACGGCAGAGGCAGAGTACGATGCGCGGAAGGTGGCGCGACGCCCGGCGTTTCCGCGCAAGATCGCCGCAGCCCTTCTGGCCGGGGCCGGGGTCGGAATTGCCGTCTTTTCCAAAGAGCCGGGCTTGATCGCGCCGATCATCTACGGTGCGTCCGCCACCGTGTTGCATATCGGTGCGTTCGGCATTGATCCCATGCGCGACAAGGGCATGGAAGGCATCGATACGCTCCAACAGGATCGCGTATCGCGGGTCGTCGACAAGGCCGAAGTCTATCTTTCCGAGATGCGCGATGCTGTTGCGCGATCGGGCGATCGCCGGATGATTGCGCGTGTCGAGGAGTTTCAGACCACCGCACGAGAGCTGTTCCGCACTGTCGAGGAAGATCCACGGGATCTGACCGGTGCGCGGAAATACCTGGGCGTTTACCTCATGGGTGCGCGTGATGCGACAGTCAAGTTTGCCGATGTCTACGCACGGACCGGAGATGCGCAGGCGCGCACCGAATACGCCGAATTGCTGAACGATCTGGAACAGAATTTCACCGCGCGCACGCGAAAGATGCTGCTGGATGACCGATCTGACCTGACCGTCGAAATCGAGGTTTTGCGCGACCGATTGCACCGCGAAGGCGTGCATCTTGACCGCGAAATGGAATAACGTAGAGAAACGAGTTTTAGAGGAACGATACATGTCCGAAACAGTCCGCGCCAAAGCCGAGGATTCGCTTGCCCTTGTCGAAGAGGTGAACGCCGTTCTTTTGCCCGAACCCAAACCCGCCGATGCCGTCGTGCCTTTGGCACAGGCGGATCCGGCCGTGAGCGAGGAAATTCAGTCACGCATGGCCGAGATCGATATCATGGACACCCAGTCCATCGTGTCGTTCGGTTCGAATGCGCAGGCCGAATTGCAGGAAATCTCGCAATCTATGCTGGCGGATGTGCGCAACAAGGATGTGGGTCCCGCCGGGGACAGTCTTCGGGGAATAGTGAGCACGATCCGGGGCTTTTCGGTCTCCGAATTGGACGTGCGCCGCGACCGCAGCTGGTGGGAAAAGCTGCTGGGCCGGGCGACGCCCTTTGCAAAGTTCACGGCGAAATTCGAGAAAGTGCAGGGCCAGATCGATCGGATCACCGATGATCTGCTCAATCACGAACATACGCTGCTCAAGGACATCAAGTCGCTTGACCTGTTGTATGAAAAGACGCTGCAATTCTACGATGAGCTGGCGCTTTACATCGCGGCAGGCGAAGAAAAAATCGGAGAGTTGGACAACACCGACATACCCGCCAAGGAGGCCGAGGTTCAGGCCGCTGGCGACGATGATCAGGTGATGAAGGCACAGGAATTGCGTGATCTGCGGGCGGCGCGCGACGATCTGGAACGGCGCGTGCACGACCTGAAGCTGACGCGACAGGTGACGATGCAATCGCTCCCGTCGATCCGGCTTGTGCAGGAAAACGACAAGTCGCTGGTAACCAAGATCAACTCGACGCTGGTCAACACGGTGCCGCTTTGGGAAACCCAGCTGGCGCAGGCGGTGACCATCCAGCGCTCTGCCGAGGCGGCGGGCGCGGTGCGCGAGGCCAATGATCTGACCAACGAATTGCTGACCTCGAACGCCAAGAACCTGCGCGAGAGCAACAAGATGATCCGCGGGGAAATGGAGCGCGGTGTCTTCGACATCGAAGCGGTGAAACAGGCCAATGCGGATCTGATCGGGACCATTCAGGAAAGCCTGCAAATCGCCGATGAAGGCAAGGCCAAGCGCGCCGAGGCCGAGCAGGAGCTCAAGAAGATGGAAGGCGAGCTGCGCGACACGCTGGCCGCGGCCAAGGCCCGCAAGGACGGGGTTGGCGACACGTCGGCCACGTCGATGCCGGACCAGTAGGCCAATGTCGCGGCGCTGGTCTTATATCCTGTGGTCCTGCGCCGCGGTTGCGATCCTGTCGGCCTGCGATCCCATTGCAACAGACGCGCCCGCGGCGGCGACCAAACCGCAGGTGCGCCCCGACCCGCCAGCGCCCGAGCGCGAACCCGCAGGCCCGTCCGGCGCGTCGATCGAGCTGCGCCGATATTATGCGCGCGTGGAGCAGGATTTGCTGTCGCAAGGTCTGCTGCGCGTCGATGGCGGGGGCGCGGACACGCCCTATACCGACGAGATGCTCAGCCGCAACTTCGAACGGATCGCCCTGGCCGAGGAATATACCCGCGGCGCGGGGCTGCAGCCGTCGAGCGGGGCTTTGGGCGAGATCAAGAAGTGGCGCGTTCCCGTGCGCGTCGGTGTCATCTTTGGGGACACCATGTCCGAGGAACATCAGGCGCAGGACCGCAGGACGCTGGAAAATTACACCCGCAGATTGGGGCGTGTCTCGGGGCACCCGATCAGCCTTGTGTCGGACCAGGTCAATTTCCACGTCCTGGTGATGGGGCAGGACGACAAAGACCAACTGCGCAGCGTGCTTGACCGAATCGCCCCCGGCATGGAGGCGTCGACCCGTGCGATTTTCCTCAACCTGCCTCGCGCCATTCATTGCCTTGTCGTGGCGTTCGCCGAGAACAACAGCGCGAGCGCCTACCGGCAGGCCGTCGCGCTTGTGCGCAGCGAACATCCCGACCTGACCCGCCGCGCCTGCTATCACGAAGAACTGGCGCAGGGTCTTGGCCTTGCAAATGACGACCAGAACGCGCGGCCCTCGATCTTCAACGACGACGAGGAATTCGCGCTTCTGACGAGGCATGACGAAATGCTGCTGAAAATTCTTTATGACCCACGCCTGACCCCCGGCATGAGTGCTGATCAGGCGCGCCCCATCGTCCGGATGCTGTCCCGCGAGTTGAAGGGCGGCGGACCAAGATGACGTAACGGAGACCCCACATGCCCATTTTCGATTTCCTGAGCGGCCAGTTCATCGATGTCATCGAGTGGACGGACAACACACGCGACACGATGGTCTGGCGTTTCGAACGCGAAGGCCATGAGATCAAGTACGGGGCCAAGCTCACCGTGCGGGAGGGGCAGGCGGCCGTTTTCGTGCACGAAGGCCAATTGGCGGATGTCTTCACGCCGGGGCTCTACATGCTTGAGACCAACAACATGCCGATCCTGACCAGCCTCCAGCATTGGGATCACGGCTTCCGGTCGCCGTTCAAATCCGAGGTCTATTACGTCAACACCACCCGGTTCCAGGACCTGAAATGGGGCACCAAGAACCCGATCATCTGCCGCGATCCCGAATTCGGTCCGGTGCGGCTGCGCGCCTTCGGGACCTATTCAGTGCGCGTGACAGACGCGGCCAAATTCCTGGTCGAGATTGTCGGGACTGACGGTGAATTCACGATGGACGAGATCAGTTACCAGATCCGCAACATCATCGTGCAGGAATTTTCGCGCACCATTGCGCGGTCCGGTATTCCGGTTCTCGACATGGCCGCGAATACGCGTGAATTGGGGCAGTTGCTGGCCAGGGAAATCGCGCCCACCCTTGCGGAATACGGCCTGGAACTGCCCGAGCTTTACATCGAGAACATCTCGCTGCCCCGGGCTGTGGAAGAGGTTCTGGACAAGCGGTCGTCGATGGGAGTGATCGGCAACCTGACCGAATACATGCAGTTCCAGGCGGCCGAAGCGCTGGGCAAGGACGGCGGCGGCGCCGCGGCCATTCAGGCCGGTCTCGGTGCGGGGCTGGGAATGCAAATCGGCCATGCTGCCGCGGCAAAGACGGGCCCGTGGGGCGCGGCGCCGCAGACGCAGGATGCCGCCCGGGCACCGCAGCAGACGTCACCTCCTCCGCCGCCGGTCGAGCATGTCTGGCACATCGCCGAGAATGGTGAGACCAAGGGCCCATATTCCAAGGCCGCGATGGGCCGGATGGCGCGTGAAGGCAATCTGATTCGAGACAGCTATGTCTGGACCCCGGGGCAGGACGGCTGGAAAAAGGCCGAGGACGTCATGGAACTGGCGCAATTGTTCACCGTCATGCCGCCACCCCCTCCGAGCGCGTAAGCGCCGGTCGGTCTGATTGCATATTTGAAAAGAGAAGAAGCAGGGGACAGACCTCTTGTCCGAGGACACGCTCAAGGCACCCGTAGAAGAACATCGCTTTCCCTGCGATCAGTGCGGCGCGGATTTCCGGTTCGATCCGCAGCGCGGCGTGCTGCTGTGTGATCATTGCGGCAATACTGGCGAGATCGCGGATCTTGGCCCCTGGGCCAGCGGCAGCATCCGCGAGATCGCTTTGGAAGCCGGGATCGCGGGCCGGCTTCCATCGCAGGAGATGGAAGAAACCCGCGTTTCGAAATGCCCGAACTGCGCCGCCCAGGTGGAATTCGACCCCGGTGTGCACGCGGCGGAATGTCCGTTTTGCGCAACACCCGTCGTCGCCGACACCGGGCGCAATCGCCATATCAAGCCAAAGGGCCTCTTGCCCTTCGCGCTCGACGAGGAAACCGCGCGCGCCGCGATGACCGAATGGTTGGGCGGGCTGTGGTTTGCCCCGAACGGTTTGCAGGACTATGCGCGCAAGGGGCGCAAGATGACGGGGATATATGTGCCGTACTGGACGTTCGATGCCGACACCCATTCGTCGTATCGGGGGCAGCGCGGTACCGTCTATTATGAAACCCGGCGCGTGCAGCGGAATGGCGAATCCAAGACCGTGCGTGTGGCCAAGGTGCGCTGGAGGCCCGCCTCGGGTCGGGTGGCACGGTTCTTTGACGATGTGCTGGTGCTGGCCTCCAACTCATTGCCGAAGAGATATACCGACGCGCTGGAGCCGTGGGATCTGGCCGCACTGGAGCCGTATCACCCCGAATTCCTTGCTGGTTTCCGAGCCGAAGCCTATGGTGTGGAGCTTGAGGACGGATATGCCGAGGCGCGCGTCCATATGGACCGCGTGATCGCCCGCGACGTGAAATTCGATATCGGTGGTGATCGACAGCGAATTCACGATATCGACACGCAATTCTCGGATGTGACGTTCAAACACATCCTGCTGCCCGTCTGGCTGGCCGCCTACAAGTACCGGGGTCAAACCTATCGCTTTGTCGTGAACGGCCGCACCGGCGCCGTGCAGGGAGAACGCCCGTGGTCGGGATGGAAGATTGCCCTTGCCGTGATCTTTGGCCTGATCGTGGCAGCCGGTGTCGGCTATGGTGCGGCGATGAGCCAGTAGCGTCAGACGAGCATCCCGCCATCCGTATCGTCGCCAGCCTCTTCGAGAAGACGGCTCATGTCCGGCACGGTGACGTGACGCTTGCCTTCGAGCGTGATGACCTGATCCTTCTTGAGCGCTGACACTTGCCGCGACACCGTTTCGAGTGTCAGGCCGAGGTAGTCGGCCATCGCTTCCCGGGTGAGCGGCAGATCAAATGAGACCGGCCCGTCGAGCGCACCAAGATTGAGCGTCGCGTCTCGGCGTGCGATGATCGAAAGCAACGACGCGATCTTCTCGCGCGCCGTTTTGCGTCCGAGCACAAGCATCCATTCGCGCGCCGCGTCCAGCTCATCGAGCGTCATTTCCAACAGGCGCTGCGCAATATGCGGGGTGCGGTTCATCATGTCTTCGAACGGGGCCTTGCGGAAACAGCACATCACCATATCCGTGGTCGCGACCACATCGTAGGCGGCTGTGCCGCGTCCGGGGCGCCCCACGAAATCGCTGGGCAACAAGAGGCCGACCATTTGCGTGCGGCCGTCTTCCATCGTTTGTGTGAGCGTCGCGATGCCCGATACAACCGACCCGACGAAATCCATCCTGTCCCCAGACCATATCACGGTTTGGCCCGCTTCGAAGCGCCGGTAGTACTTGATATCTTCCAGAAGACCCAATTCATCCGTTTCGCACCGCGCGCACACGGCCCGGTGACGGATCGGACAGTCGTGACAGTCCTGGGTGACGGAGAGGTTGTCTTGTTTCAGCATATGTCCGTTCTTGATCTGTATCAAAGCTGCACGCGGTTAATGCATATTAGATTAAGCACATGGTTAGCAGAACACAACTTTCCCGGCTGGGACTATTCGACGCGAAGGTACCTCGGTATACGAGTTACCCGACCTCACCGCATTTCAAGAACGATGTAAGGCCGGTGGATTTTTCCAACTGGATCGAAGCAATCCCGGAAAACTCCGAGATTTCGCTTTATCTGCATGTGCCGTTTTGTCGGCGTCTGTGCTGGTTTTGCGCCTGCCGCACCCAAGGCACGGCAAGTGGCGAACCGGTCACGGCGTATATCGAAACGCTCAAGGACGAGCTGTCGCTTCTCAAGCGGCACCTGCCGCGCGGCGTGAGATTGTCGCGGCTGCACTGGGGCGGCGGCACGCCGACATTGCTGTCGCCGGAACATATGCGCGACCTGTCCGCCGCGACGCGCGAGGTGGCGGATTTCGCCGATGGCTACGAGTTCTCGGTCGAGATCGACCCGAACGAGATTGACGCCGCCCGTCTTGATACGCTGTTCGAGGCCGGGATGAACCGCGCGTCGATCGGGATCCAGGATTTTGATCCGGGAATCCAGAAAACGATTGGCCGCGAGCAGAGTTTCGAAACGACCAAGCGCGCGGTCGACATGATCCGGGCGCGTGGCATCCAGAGCCTCAACGCGGATATCCTGTATGGCCTGCCGGACCAGACGCGCAGCAAGATCGTCGATTCGGTGCAAAAGCTGCTGTCGCTTTCGCCCGACCGTGTGGCGCTTTACGGGTATGCCCATGTGCCGTGGATGGCCAAGCGCCAGCAAATGATCCCGTCCGACGCGTTGCCGCGCCCGGATGAACGGCTCAATCTGTTCGAAACTGCGCGCAAGCTGTTTGTCTGGGACAATTACGACGAGATCGGCATTGACCATTTCGCGACCCCCGAGGATGGCCTGGCCATTGCCGCGCGCAAGGGCACATTGCGCCGTAATTTTCAGGGCTATACCGACGACACGTCGGACGTGCTGATCGGGCTTGGCGCATCCTCGATCTCGAAATTCCCGCAAGGGTATGCACAGAACGCACCTGCCACCTCGGCCTATACCAAGGCCATTCGCGCCGGTGGGTTTTCGACGGTGCGAGGGCATGGGTTCACACCGCAGGACAAACTGCGCGGCCGCATGATCGAAATGCTGATGTGCGACTTCCGCGTCGATATAGCCGAGTTGGTCCGCGATTACGACATCACGGAAACCGAATTGCGCGCGATCCTGGATCACACCAACAAGGAGTTGGAGAATCTCTTGGTTGTTGATGATACCGGCCTGTTCGTCCCGCAAGAGGCGCGCCCGCTCACCCGGATCATCGCCCGCAGCTTTGATGCCTACGAGCTGTCATCGGCTGGGCACAGTTCGGCAATCTAGAGTGCGTCGTGTGCGTCCGCATTCGCGCGACCCTCTCTGGTCATTCAAAACCTGTGTCCGTGCAGGGCAAGACCGGTCCCCGGTTTTGCCCGATATACGCTAAC
>JAWLGI010000030.1:0-30241 GCA_041685125.1 Marivita sp.
ACCGCCCTGCCCGCCAGCGCCCAGATCTACATCCTGCCCTGCATCGCGGGCCATGTCGGGGCCGATGCCGCCGCTGTCGCGCTGTCGGAACAGCCGGGCAAATCCGAAGACCTCGTGCTGATCGTCGATGTGGGCACCAACGCGGAAATCCTGCTAGGCAATACCACCCGCGTGCTGGCCTGTTCCTCGCCCACCGGCCCCGCCTTTGAAGGTGCGCAAATCTCAAGTGGCCAGCGCGCCGCACCCGGCGCGATCGAGGCGATCCGCATCGACCCCGTAACCAAGGAACCGCGCTTCCGGGTGATCGGTTGTGACAAATGGTCGGACGAGAACGGCTTCTGGATTGATACCGCCGCGACAGGCATCACCGGCATCTGTGGCTCGGGCATCATCGAGGCGGTGGCCGAGCTGCGCATCGCCGGGTTGATGGACCCCAAGGGGCTGATCGGATCGGCGGCGCAGACTGGCACCGACCGCTGCTTTGCCGAAGGGCGGACCAACGCCTACTTGATCCATGACGCCACGGACCAAGGCGGCCCGCGCATCACGGTTACCCAAGGCGACATCCGCGCGATCCAGCTGGCCAAATCCGCGCTCTACGCGGGCGCGCGGTTGTTGATGGACGAGATGGGGGTGGACGTGGTGGACCGCGTGGTGCTGGCGGGCGCGTTCGGCGCGCATATCTCTGCCCGCCACGCGATGGTGCTGGGAATGATCCCGGACGTGCCCTTGGACAAGGTGTCGAGCGCGGGCAACGCCGCCGGCACCGGGGCGCGCATCGCGCTCTGCAATTTGGCCGCCCGCGCCGAGATCGAACGCACCGTGCGCCAGATCACCAAGGTCGAAACCGCCATCGAGCCACGCTTCCAGGAACATTTTGTCGCCGCCAACGCCATCCCCCACGCCACCGACCCGTTCCCGGAACTGGGCAAGGTGGTGGAGCTGCCCGTGGTCGGGTTCAATACGCAAGGCGATGGGAGTGATGGGGGCCGCGTGCGGAGAAGGAAGCGGGGGTGACGGGAGGAGGATGAGCGTGACGCAGAGATGGCAAGGGGTCCGCGGTCGAGATTGGCAAACAGATGAGCCGTCCGGTGCGTGAACTCGCCCACCACACGTCATGCCCCCCTCTTGACGCCCCACAGACCCAAGCGTATCTGACCTCTCAGAGCGCGGGTATGGTGAAAAGGTATCACGCGAGCTTCCCAAGCTTAAGTTACGGGTTCGATTCCCGTTACCCGCTCCAGACTTTCCCATCTCCGCGCGCATGATGCGTTAACGCATCACCGCTTTCCGTTGACGGAAAGCCTCAGGCCTTGGCCGTCTTCGCCTCTTTGACCTTTTTCGCCAGGTCCTGCGCGATGGCGAAGGCGCCCTTGATCTTGTCGCTGTCCTTCTTCCAGTCGCGGCGCACCACGATCTTGTTGTCCTTGACCTTGGCAAGCCCCTTCTGGTCCTTGATGAAATCCACCAAGCCATCGGGGGATGCGAACTTGTCATTGTGGAACTGGATCGTCGCGCCTTTCGGGCCGCCATCGAGTTTCGCGATCCCCGCGCGTTTGCACATCGCCTTGATGCGCACGACCAGAAGCAGCGTGTTCACCTCTTTCGGCAGCTTGCCGAAGCGGTCGATCAATTCAGCGGCGAACCCCTCGAGCTCCACCTTGGTGGAAAGAGATGACAGGCGGCGGTACAGGCCCAGTCGCACATCGAGATCGGGCACGTAGTCCTCGGGGATCAGGACAGGCACGCCGAGGTTGATCTGCGGGGCCCATTGATCATCCGCTTCGGACAGGCCCTCCATTTCGCCCGACCGCACCTTGGCAATCGCCTCCTCCAGCATCGACTGGTAAAGTTCATACCCCACATCGCGCATCTGGCCGGATTGTTCTTCGCCCAGCAGGTTTCCCGCGCCACGGATGTCGAGGTCCTGACTGGCGAGCGTAAAGCCCGCGCCAAGCGTGTCGAGCGAGCCAAGCGCACGCAGACGTTTCTCGGCCCCGGGCGTCAGCTTGGTGCGCGGTTTTGTTGTCAGGTAAGCATAGGCCCGGGTTTTTGACCGGCCCACGCGGCCGCGGATCTGGTAGAGTTGGCTTAGCCCGAACATATCGGCGCGGTGGATGATCATCGTGTTGGCGGTCGGGATATCAAGGCCGGATTCAACGATCGTGGTGGCCAGCAGCACGTCGTATTTGCCATCGTAAAAGGCGTTCATACGGCTGTCGAGCTCGCCTGCCGCCATCTGGCCATGCGCCACGACATAGGAGATTTCGGGCACCTGCTCTGTCAGGAACGCCTCGATATCCGGCAGATCGGACACGCGCGGCACGACAAAAAACGATTGCCCGCCGCGATAATGCTCGCGCAGCAACGCCTCGCGCACCGTGACCGCATCGAATTCCGATACATAGGTCCGGATCGCCAGACGATCGACCGGCGGCGTGCCGATAATGCTCAGATCGCGCACACCGGACAGCGACAGCTGCAGCGTGCGCGGGATCGGTGTGGCGGTCAGCGTCAGCACATGAACGTCCGTGCGCAATTGCTTGAGCCGTTCCTTGTGCGACACCCCGAAATGCTGTTCCTCGTCAATGATCAACAGCCCGAGGTTCTGGAACTGGATGCCCTTGGCCAGGAGCGCGTGCGTGCCGACCACGATATCCACTGTGCCGCGTGCCAGACCGTCCTTGGTGGCCTGTGCATCCTTTGCCGAAACAAAGCGCGACAAGGCTCTGACTTCCAACGGGAATCCCCGAAAGCGTTCGGCAAAGCTCTTGTAGTGCTGGCGCGCCAGAAGCGTCGTCGGCGCGATCACCGCCACCTGCACGCCCGACATGGCGGCGACAAAGGCCGCCCGCATCGCGACCTCGGTCTTGCCAAAGCCGACATCGCCGCAGATCAGGCGATCCATCGGCTGGCCCGAATGCATGTCCGACATGACATCCTCGATCGCGCGCAGCTGGTCGTCGGTTTCCTGGTACGGGAACCGGGCCGAGAACGCGTCCCACGCACCCGGCGGCGGATCCATCACGGGCGCCTTGCGCAGAGCACGTTCGGCGGCGATACGGATCAGCCGGTCCGCCATTTCGCGGATGCGTTCCTTGAGCTTGGCCTTCTTCGCCTGCCACGCACCGCCACCCAACCGGTCGAGAAGCCCCTCCTCGTGTCCGAACCTGGACAGCAGTTCGATATTCTCGACCGGCAGGTAAAGCCGTGCTTTTTCGGCATATTCCAGCAGCAGACATTCATGCGCCGCGCCTGCTGCGGTGACCACCTCGAGCCCGAGATACCGACCGACGCCATGATCGACATGCACAACCAGATCGCCGGGCGACAGCGATTGTGCTTCGGTCAGGAAATTCTCCGCCTTGCGTTTCTTCCTGGGCGACCGGATCAGCCGGTCGCCCAGCACGTCCTGCTCGGACACGACAGTGATCCGAGCCCTTTTGCCGGCATCGCCCCAGGGCGCCTCGAAGCCTTGTTCCAGAGGCCAGACAGTGAGGTAAAGCCCGCTCTTGCCAACACGGGTCAGATCGGTGATCGGGATCGTTTCGCCCAGCCCTTCATCCTCGATCAACCCCGACAAACGTTCCCGCGCGCCATCGGAATAGGACGCGATGACCACTGGCCCATCTTGCATCTTCACGCGAACATGGTCCGCCAGAGCGCTGAACAGGCTAATATTTTCCTGTTGTCGCTCTGGCGCAAAGCTGCGCCCGATGCGCCCGCCCGCATCCACCACATTCGGCCCCGACGCCTGTTGCAGCGGATGGAATTGGACCACCCGGCGATCGCCAAGGGCGGTCGTCCAGGCGGCATCGTCGAGGTAGAGTTGTTCCGGCGACACCGGCTTGTAGACCGTGTCCATGCGCGATTTCTGTTGCAGTGCGGCCATGCGCGTTTCGTATTGATCCACGATCCCGTCCCAGCGCGCCAGCCGCGCGGGCGTGACCTGATCGTCCTGCGTGACCGGCACACCGGGCAGGTAATCGAACAGCGTTTCAAGATGGTCGTGAAAGAACGGCAGCCAATGCTCCATCCCGGCCTGCTTTCTCCCGGCGCTGACCGCCTCATAGAGCGGATCGTCGCTGCCCGCGGCGCCGAACTCGATCCGGTAATTCTGCCGGAAGCGCGTCATCGCCGCCTCGTCCAGGATGACCTCTGACACCGGGGCAAGCTCGACAATGTCGAGCTTTTCCGTCGTCCGCTGCGAGGCGGGATCGAACCGGCGCGCCCCGTCCAGCACGTCGCCGAACAGGTCAAGCCGGACCGGCCCCCCGTCACCCGGCGGGTAGATGTCGATGATGCCGCCGCGGATCGCGTAATCGCCCGGCTCCATCACCGTCGGGGCCTGGCTGAACCCCATGCGAACCAGGAAATTGCGCAGCGCTTCTTCGTTCACGCGGTTGCCGACCCTGGCCGTGAAGGCCGCGTCCTTGAGCACGGCGCGGGCCGGGATCTTCTGCGTCGCCGCGGTCATCGTGGTGAGCAGCACATATCGCGCGGGCATCGCATGGGTGAGCGCGGCCAGTGTCGCCATGCGCGCGGCCGAAATATCCGGGTTGGGCGACACGCGATCATAGGGCAGGCAATCCCAGGCGGGAAAGACGAAAACAGGGATGTCGGGCGCATGGAGGCGCAGCGCATCGCGCATCTGCGCCAGCCGCCGGTCATCGCGCGCCACATGGCACACGGCGCCGCCGGCCTTTTCGGCTTCGGCCAGGACAAGACGGGCATCGAACCCTTCGGGCGCACCGCCCATGGTAACGTGCTGGGATTTGTTCATAGCGCCGTCATGTGGCGCGACAGACGGGCCGCGTCAACCGCCCAACACACCAATGCTGAGGTTCACATACATTCCCCACATTGCAGTGACAAAGATCGACACCATGCCAATCGCCTGCACGGACAAGCGGTGCCGCGCCAGCCGTTTGTAGACCGCGTCCAGGCTGTCATCCTGATTGCGCAGGCCCCGCGCTGTGCGGACGCTGAGCATGCTGACAATCGCCATGGGAAAACCAAGCAAAAAGAGTGCCTGTGCAATCTCGACCGCGTAGAACCAGCCGAGGATGAAAAACCCGGTAAGGAAAAACATGCCCGCCGCGATGATCCACAGGCCCGCCTCTTCGATGATATAGAGGATCCGGCCCGTGTTGATGCGCAACAGGTCGGTCAGGTCCTCGGCATCCTGACCGCCGCGCCGCTTGGCGCGGCTGACCATGTCGTAGGGCACCCCCAGCACCCAATGGCTGGCCGATGACCACAGCACGGCCAGCACGATCCAGAACCAGAGGTTCGAAAAGGATCGCATGTCGATAAGCTCGAAGACGGTTGAATACCAATCCAAGGTCGCGCCCCCCGATAAATTTCGCTGATCTCTAACGCGCTGTTTGGCGATTGCCCAGAGTCGGATCTTCGCTCGGCAAATGGCGTGCGCAATCCATCACGGACGGGCCGCGCGTCCGACAGCAGCGGCGCAGCGTCGACGATTGTCGGCCGGAACGGCGGGGGCGCCACGCCTTTTGGTCTGACGTGGGTCTGGACATGGGCGCGGGGACATTGCATCCCTTGGGCACTGATGATGCCCAGGGACGATCCGATGAAGCCGATGACACCCGCCTTTCCCGCCTCACGTTTGCGCCGCCTGCGCCGCACCGAAGGGCTGCGCGCCATGGTCCGCGAAAACAGCCTGACGCCGGATGATTTCATCTGGCCGCTCTTCGTGCGTGACGGTGAGGGCCTCGAGGAGCCGGTGCCGACGATGCCCGGCGTCCTGCGGCGCTCGGTCGACAAGGTTGTGGTGGCCGCGCGCGAGGCGCATGCTCTGGGTATCCCGGCGATTTGCCTCTTTCCCTATACCGATCCCGCACTCAAGACCGAAGACTGCGCCGAGGCCTGGAATCCCGAGAACCTGTCAAACCGCGCGACCCGCGCGATCAAGGACGCGGTTCCGGATATCATGGTCATGACCGATGTGGCGCTGGATCCCTACAATATCACCGGGCATGACGGGTTTTCCGAGGACGGCTATATCGTGAATGATCGCACGGTCGAAGCCCTGGTGAAACAGACCCTCAGCCAGGCGCGCGCCGGCGCGGACATCATCGGCCCGTCCGACATGATGGATAGCCGCATCGCGGCGATGCGGCGCGAATTGGAACGCGAGGGCTTTCACAATGTCGCACTTCTCAGCTACGCGGCGAAATACGCCAGCGCCTTTTACGGGCCGTTCCGAGACGCGGTTGGTGCCGCAGACGCCTTCAAGGGCGACAAGAAGGGATACCAGATGGATCCGGGCAATTCCGACGAGGCAATGCGCCTGGTGGCCCGAGACCTCTCCGAGGGCGCGGACATGGTGATGATCAAGCCCGGGATGCCCTATCTCGACATCTGCCGCCGGACCAAGGACATGTTCGGCGTGCCGACCTTCGCCTACCAGGTGTCGGGCGAATACGCGATGCTGGCAGGCGCGGCCGAGCGCGGCTGGCTGGACCATGACCGCGTCATGCTGGAAAGCCTGATGGCCTTCAAACGCGCCGGCTGCGACGGCGTGCTGAGTTATTTCGCACCGGCCGCTGCACGATTGCTCAACGCATAGCGACCTGTCTCCGCCACGGATATGTCCATGGTGACAGGTCGCGCGGTTGTGGCTATACTGCACGCAATCGGCGGAACAGCCGAACTCCGAGGCTATGGCAATCTTCGAAAATGAAAGAGCAGACACATGACATCCCTGACACGACGTGAGATGGCCTTGGGCCTCGGCGGCCTTTTGCTATTGCCCGGCTGCGCCAATGGCGTGGGCGGCAATGGCGCGGCTCGGATCGACGCACGGGTCGACGCAACCCTGGCCGAGATGTACCGCCGCTTTCCCGGCACCCAGACACTGGCCTCGAACGCCAATGGCCTGTTGGTGATGCCGCTGGTGACAGAGGCGGGGCTGGGCCTTGGCGGCGCGTTCGGACGCGGCGCGCTGCGCGTCGGCGGTGTGACGGTGGATTTCTACTCCACGACCAAGGCCAGCGCGGGCTTGCAGATCGGCGCGCAGCAATACGCCCATGTGCTGTTCTTCATGACCGAGGACGCACTGATGAAGTTTCGCCGCTCGCCGGGTTGGGCGGCTGGCGCCAACGTCGAATACGCGATCCCCGAAGGCGGCGAGACAATCGCGGCCGAGACAACCACCTCGCTGGCTCCTGTCATCGCGGTGATTTTCGGTCAGGCGGGCCTGCGCCTTGGAGCAACACTGGAAGGCGTCAAATACATGCGGATCATTCCCTGACGCGGACGTATAACGCGCAACCCCACTTGGGCGTGTGCGTGATTGCAACCCTTGGGGGCGCTGCCCCCAAACCCCCGGGATATTTTGAAACCAGAGAAGATCAGACCACGGGTCCACCCCCTGCTTTGTCGGCAGGGGGCTTCTCCGGTTGCGGTCATCGGCGTCCCCGCCTGTACCGCAGGATCGTTTATCGGTCATTAAGGTTAATGGTCCGTTACTTCTCTGGTTTTCAAATATCCCGGGGGAGTCGCGCGAAGCGCGGCGGGGGCAGAGCCCCCGGTTTCGCCGTTCAGCCAGCCATCGCTGCCGTCAGGTTCTTGAGCGCCGTCACCGGGTCTTCGCTCCGCCAGATTTCCTCGCCGATGCCGAAGAAATCGGTGATCGGCGCCAGGGTGCGGATGATCACGGGATCAAGCCCGCCTTCGGCGACCACCGGGATCTCGATCATTTCGGACCACCATTGGAACAGCTCCGTCTCGGCGCGCGATCCGTCGCCCAAAGCGGTGTCGCCGACAGGGCCGAAGCTCACGTAATCGGCACCCGCCTCGCCCGCGCTCATGCCATCATGGCGCGACTGGTCGCAGAATGCGCCGACGATGGCATCCGGGCCAAGCTCCTTGCGCGCCATGCGCACCGAGCGCGCGCCATCGGTCAGGTGCACGCCATCCAGGCCAAGCCGCTGGGCCAGCACAACATGGGTGTCGATCACCAGCGCGACGTCAAACCGATGCGCCACCTCGCGCACGGAATCCGCGGCGCGCAGGATCAGGTCCTCGTTGCGCGTGGCCAGCGACAGGCGGATGCAGGCGATCTCGACCGCGTCCAGAACACGCGTCAGGTCATCGGGAAAATGGCTCAGTTCGATCTCGGGTGGTGTGATCAGGTAAATCTGCGGCTGCTCTGCATCGGACATCTTCGGCCCCTTCTTGTGTTGATCGCCCCCCTATACCGTGATTTCGCGCCACGCGCCAAGGGCTTGCACGGCTTGCCCTTGACGGGACGGCGCACTAGGCAGGCGCAAGTTTTCGGAACCGGAGCCCTGAGCCATGCCAAGTGACACGCCGCAGCCCTGTTTTGTCCTCGTGCGCCCGCAGATGGGGGAAAACATCGGGGCGGCAGCGCGGGCGATGCTGAATTTCGGGCTGGACCGGATGGCGCTGGTCGCCCCGCGTGACGGCTGGCCGAACCAGAAGGCGGTCGCCATGGCCTCTGGCGCGGGGCGGGTCCTGGATGATGCGGTGCTGGCAACGCGCACGGTCGATGCGGTCGCGGATTGTTCCTTTGTCTTTGCCACCACGGCCCGTCAGCGGGGCATGACCAAACCCGTCGTCACTCCGGAGCGCGCGATGGAAATCGCCCGCGCAAAGATCGCAGGCGGCGAAAAGGTCGCCGTTCTTTTCGGGCCGGAACGCGCGGGGCTCGAAAACGACGATATCGCCCTGGCGAATGCGATCATCTCGGTGCCGGTCAACCCGGACTTTCCATCCCTGAACCTTGCACAATGCGTTTTGCTGACCGGCTATGAGTGGCGGCGGCAATCGACCGTAACAGCGACCGAGACAACCGAACTGGCCGGCACCGACTGGGCCACGGCGATCGAGATGGACAAGCTGGCCGGCCACTATGAAGACAGGCTGGAGGAGGCGGGGTTCTTCTATCCTGAAATCAAGGCGGCCGGCATGAAGCGGAATCTGCGCAACATGTGGAGCCGCATGCCGCTGACGCGCGCCGATGTGCAGATGTTGCATGGCATACTGCGGCAAATGGTGCGCTGGAAGAACAAGGGTTAGGTCCGCGCCTTGAAGCGCCCCCGTCCCGCGCCTAGTCTTTCGCCCAACTCAGGAGGTCCGTGCATGAGCGGAAATCGCAATATCTTCGAAGACGTGGTCGATGACACGCCACGCAAGGCGACGCCCAAGGGCGGCATGATCGATGCGGGCAAGCGTGGTGCGCGCGGGGCGATCCGGGTCTGGCTGATGGCGCTGTTCGCGCTGGTCGCGGTGATGATCGCCGTTGGCGGTCTGACGCGGCTTACCGATAGCGGTCTGGCGATCACCGAGTGGCGGCCGTTCACCGGCGCCTTGCCACCGATGAACGCCGGGGACTGGCAGCGGGAGTTCGACCTCTATCGCACGATCCCGGAATACCAGTTGCAAAACAAGGGCATGAGCCTGTCCGAATTCAAATACATCTATTGGTGGGAATGGGGGCATCGTCAGCTTGGCCGCGTCATCGGCCTTGTTTGGGCCGTGGGCTTTTTGTGGTTCCTGTTGCGCAAGCAGATCCCCACTGGATGGACCGGGCGGCTTTTGACCCTTGGTGTGCTGGGCGGCATTCAAGGGGCGATTGGCTGGTGGATGGTGTCGTCCGGCCTGACAGGCACGATGCTCGATGTGGCGTCCTACAGGCTGGCGACCCATCTGGGTCTGGCGTTTGTCATCCTTGGCTTTATCGCGTGGTACACATTCGAGCTTGGCCGCGAGGAGCGCGACCTGATGCAGGCGCGGCGGTCGCGTGAGGGCAAGCTTTATGGTCTCGGCACGGGGCTGATGCATTTCACCTTCCTGCAGATCCTGCTGGGCGCGCTGGTGGCGGGCATCGACGCCGGGCGCACCTATAACGATTGGCCACTGATGGCGGGCGGCTTCCTGCCGCCCTTCCCGTTCGAGCTGGAGCCGGTCTGGCGCAACTTCTTTGAAAACGCGGGGCTGGTGCAATTCATGCATCGGATCGCGGGCTATCTGCTCTTGGTCTTCGGCATCATCGTCTGGGTGCGCGCGCGCAGGTCGCCGAACGCGAATACGCGGTTCCGCTTCAATGCGGTCTTCGCCATGCTCTGGGTGCAGATGGGGCTGGGCATCGTGACGGTCCTTTACATGGCGCCGTGGCAGATCGCGATCACGCACCAGGTTGGCGCGGTGATCCTGTGGGTGCTGGTCCTGCGGGCACGCTTTGCGGCGCAATACCCGGCTCAACAATCCATTCAAGGAGCAACCACATGAGCACGGCCTATGACGACCTGATGGCCTTTTCCCGCGAGACCGAAGCCCTGGGCCAGATTGCAGGACGCCTTGGATGGGATCAGGAAACGGTGATGCCGCGCGGTGCGGTGACGCAGCGAAGCGACGAGATCGGCGCGATGGAATCGGTGCTGCACGCGCGCCGCACCGATCCGCGTGTCGGGGAGTGGCTGGAGAATGCCGCGCCAACGGGCGCCGAAGGGCACGCCAACCTGCGCCACATCCGGCGCAGTTTCGAACGAAGCTCGAAGGTGCCGGCCGATCTGGCGGCAGAGCTTGCGCGCACCACATCGGTCGCGCAGGGCGTCTGGGCCGAAGCGCGCGCAAATGATGATTTCGCCGCGTTCGCCCCGACCCTGGAGCGGGTACTCGACCTGCGGCGCCAGGAAGGCGCGGCGATTGCCGATGGTGGCGATCCCTATGATGCGTTGTTGCAGGATTACGAGCCGGGCGCGACAGCGGCAGACCTGGACGCGATGTTCGGGGCCATGCGACCCCGCCTGGTGGCGTTGCGAGACAGCGTGCTGGGGGCACCTGCCCCCGCTGCGCTGCGCGGGACCTTTGATGAACACGCTCAGATGCGGCTGGCCCGGCAGATTGCCAAGAGTTTTGGCTATGACATGAGTCGGGGACGCGTGGACAAGGCGGTGCATCCGTTCAGCTCGGGCTCGGGCAACGACGTGCGCATCACCACGCGAACCAACCCGATCGACCCGTTCAACTGCATCTATTCCACGATTCACGAGGTTGGCCACGCGTCTTACGAACAGAATATCGACCAGGCCTATCTTCTGACACCCCTGGGCCGGGGTGTGTCGATGGGGGTTCATGAAAGCCAGTCGCGCATCTACGAGAACCAGCTTGGCCGCTCGCGCGCGTTTACCGGTTGGCTGCTGGGCCAGATGGTCGAGGCATTCGACGATATTGGCATCACCGATCCAGAAGCGTTCTTTGCCACGGTCAACCGGGTGCACCGCGGTTTCATCCGCACCGAATCCGACGAGGTGCAGTATAACCTGCACGTCCTTTTGCGATATGACCTGGAACGCCAGTTGATTGCAGGATCGCTGAACGTGACCGATCTGGAAGAGGCTTGGAACACACGTTTCGAGGCGGATTTCGGCTATGCGGTGGACAAGCCGTCAAACGGCGTGTTGCAGGATGTGCACTGGTCCGTGGGGTTGTTCGGGTATTTCCCGACCTATTCACTGGGCAATGTCTATGCCGGGTGCCTGCACGAGGCGTTGCGCAAAGCCGTGCCCGACCTGGAGTCGCAATTGGCGGCCGGTGACACCTCCGGCGCGACGACATGGCTGCGGGACAATGTGCAGCGCCATGGCGGGCTCTACGAACCGCGCGACGTGATCGAGCGGGCCTGCGGTTTCGCACCGAACGAGGCTCCGCTTCTGACCTACCTCGAAGAAAAATTCCGCAGCGTCTACGGCATTTAGGACCCAGACCCCTCGGCGAGCGCCTTCAACGGCGCTCGGCACGCGATGTCAATGATAGGTGAACTCACCAACCATGTTCTGCCATTCACCCGAGGACAGCATCTTGCGATGGGTGTATTGCACCGAATGCAACGGACCTTCGATCGTATCTTGCCAGAATTCGATGAATTCGAAGAGTTTCGGATGATCGGGGGCCAGATCGTAGTCCTGCCAGACAAACGTGTTCAGGACATGCCTGTAATCCGGCATCCGGTAGTAGAATTGCGCGGTGGTCAATCCGTAGCCCCGCAGCATCAGTTCGGTTTCGCTCATTTCGGACATGCAAACCTCATGCGATTATTGTTATGTCGGAAATCTTGCCATAAATTTGTTACTTTTCAACAAAAACAATATGTTGGCCAGCTTGATTGGTGAGTGCCAAAACCTCTTTGGCACGAAAATGTTCAAGTGGATTGCAGGCTACATCCTGTCTCTGATATACGTTGTCTCAACAAAATATAGACATCCAGATAGCAGGCTATCCCCGTGAGCGACACGCCAGAACCCCCTGAAAACACTGAAGATATGCCGCCTGAACGTCCGCGCCACGATGGGCCGCAAATATCGATCACGGACGAGATGAAGTCGTCCTACCTGGATTACGCAATGAGCGTGATCGTCAGCCGGGCGATCCCCGATCTTCGCGACGGGCTGAAACCGGTGCACCGGCGAATCCTGTACGCCATGCATGAATCCGGCAACAGCCACGACAAACCCTACCGCAAATCAGCCCGTCCGGTGGGCGACGTGATGGGGCGATACCACCCGCATGGCGACAGCGCGATCTACGATGCGCTGGTACGGATGGCACAGGACTTTTCCATGTCGCTGCCGCTTCTGGATGGCCAGGGCAATTTCGGGTCCATGGATGGCGATAACGCCGCCGCCATGCGATATACGGAAGTGCGCATGGACAAGCCCGCCAGTTACCTGCTCGCGGATATCGACAAGGACACGGTCGATTTTCAGGACAATTACGACGGCAAGGACAAGGAACCGACGGTTCTTCCGGCGCGGTTTCCCAACATGTTGGTCAACGGTGCGGGCGGCATTGCCGTGGGCATGGCCACGAATATCCCGCCGCATAACCTGGGCGAGGTCGTGGAGGCCTGTCTTGCCCTGATCGAAGAGCCCGACCTGAGCTCCGAGCAATTGATCCAGTATGTCCCGGGCCCCGATTTCCCGACAGGCGGGATCATGTTGGGCCGCTCCGGCGCGCGCAAGGCGTATCTTGAGGGGCGCGGGTCGGTGATCATCCGGTCCAAGACGCGGGTTGAGGAAATCCGCAAGGACCGTTGGGCGATCGTCATCGACGAAATTCCCTACCAGGTGAACAAGTCCACCATGATCGAACGGATCGCTGAATCCGCCCGGGAAAAGCGGATCGAAGGGATCGCGCATGTTCAGGACGAATCCGACCGCAATGGTGTGCGCGTGGTGGTCGAGCTCAAGCGCGATGCCACCGCCGAAGTGGTGCTGAACCAGTTGTTCCGCTTCACCCCGATGCAAACTTCCTTTGGATGCAACATGCTCGCCCTCAACGGGGGACGGCCGGAACAGCTGACCCTGCGGCGCTTTCTGACCGCGTTCATCGATTTTCGCGAGGATGTTGTTGCGCGACGGACCGCCTACCTGCTGCGCAAGGCGCGCGAGCGGAGCCACATTCTGTGCGGTCTCGCCGTGGCGGTCACCAATATCGACGAGGTGGTTCAGACCATTCGGTCTTCGGCTGATGCCGCAGAGGCGCGCCAGCGGTTGAAGACGCGCAAATGGCCCGCCAAGGACATCCTGCCCTATATCGCGCTGATCGATGATCCGACCCACACCGCGAACGAGGACGGGACCTATAACCTGTCCGAGGCGCAGGCCCGCGCCATCCTCGAATTGCGCCTGCAGCGCCTGACCCAGATCGGGGTCAAGGAAGTCACCGACGAGCTGGAAGAGCTGGCTGGCAAGATCCGCGAATACCTCGAAATCCTCGGCTCGCGGGACCGGATCATGGGGATCATCGCAGACGAGCTGCGCGAAGTCCGCGATCAGTTCGCCGTGCCACGCCGTACCGAGATCGTCGACTGGTCCGGCGACATGGAGGACGAGGACCTGATCGAGCGCGAGGACATGGTCGTGACGGTCACCCAGTCCGGCTATATCAAGCGCACACCGCTGGCCGATTTCCGCGCGCAGAAACGTGGCGGCAAGGGCCTGTCGGGCATGTCGACCAAGGATGACGACGTCGTCACTACGCTGTTCGTCGCCAATACCCATACGCAGCTGTTGTTCTTCACCACCGAAGGCATGGTCTACAAGCTCAAGACCTGGCGCCTGCCGCAAGGCGGACGCACCTCCAAGGGCAAGGCCATCGTCAACATCCTGCCAATCCCGACAGGCGTGTCGATCGCCGCGATCATGCCGGTGGACCGGGACGAAACGGATTGGGACGATCTGCAGATCATCTTCGCCACCAGCGCCGGCGACGTGCGGCGCAACGCGCTGTCGGATTTCACCAACGTGATGCGCAACGGCAAGATCGCGATGGAGTTGCCCGAAGGTGTGGAACTGGTCAATGCGCGGATCGCGTCCGAAGAGGACGACGTGATGCTGGTCACCGATTCCGGGCGGGCCATCCGCTTTCCGACCACCGCTGTCCGCGTCTTCAAGGGCCGCAAGTCCACCGGGGTCCGGGGCATTCGTCTGAACAACGGTGACCGCGTGGTGAGCATGGCCGTCATCCGGCATTTCGAGGCCGATCCGGCAGAGCGGGCCGCCTATCTCAAGATGCGTCGGGCCGTGGCCGGGCTGGCCGACGATGCCGAGCCTGAGGACGACGAGGAGGCAACAGCACCCGGCGCGATAACGCAGGACCGCTATGCCGAGATGTCGGCGGCGGAAAATCTGATCCTGACGATAACCGCCAAGGGCGCGGGCAAGCTGTCATCCTCGCATGACTACCCCGTGCGCGGGCGTGGCGGGCAAGGCGTACAAGCCATCGACAAAGGGCTGCGCGCCGGCGCCATCGTCGCGTCGTTCCCGGTGGATATGGACGACCAGATCATGCTTGCAACCTCGCGCGGACAATCCATCCGGGTGCCGGTGGACGGGATTTCCTTCCGCTCGCGCAATGCAGGCGGCGTGAAGGTATTCAACACCGGTGCCGACGAAGTTGTGGTTTCGGTCGCATGGATCGCCGACCAGGCCGACGAGGTCCTGCCCGACAGCGAGTAAACCAAGGATCGGCCACGGGTTGCAAACCCTTGGTGTATCAAGATGAAAAAGCGGCGCGGCCTTTTGGTCGCGCCGCTTTTTTCTTTTGCGAAACCGTTACGCGATTCGCTTATACGGTTCAGCGACGCACAAATGATGCTGAGCAATTTTATGGCCATCGAAGTTTCACGCAGAATTCATGCAAGTTTCGATATTGTACCATATACGTTGGTCAAGCGCGTTTGGCGGCGATTGGACCGGATCAGTCAGAAGGACGATTGAATAGACGGTATCGCACCAGGCACATCAAATTCCCAACTTGGCATTTCTTGCCGCATGTGTCGGTGCGAACGGGTAACGAGTGCTTTGAATTTCAAGAGAAACATTTTATCGGCGCCGCAGGTGGTCCTGATCCATCTTTGACGCAGCATTTCATAGCAAGCCCGGCGTGTTGCACAGGTAATACGCCGGGCCATTTCTTGGGCATCTGGCGATGTCGAATGTCCTGAAGGCGCTCTGCGTGCCTCTTCGGTTTTTTACAGACGGGCGACTGTGCGGCAAGAAGCCAAAACCGGCATCATTCGCAAAGACGGGAATGATGCGAGCGCACCTGCTCTTCGAGCTCGCGGGCCAGCGTTTTCCGATTGGGGAATGCATCGATGCGCACTGGCTCATGATACACGAGTTCGATCTTGCCTTGCGGGTGTTGCGCCAGCACCTTGATCAGGTGTTCGCCAAAGCCCATCGCTCCCCACCAGCCGTAAAAGCGTGGGTCCTTGCCTTCGGGCGGGTGATAGATCACGGTCACGGCCTGAATACGCATTTCATGGATCAGCGCATCACCGAAAAACGGCGCAAAGAGCGTGGGTTTGAACGGCAAGACACGCAGCGTATCCGACGACGTGCCTTCCGGAAAGAACAACAGCCGGTGGCCATGCCTCAGCCGCTCTTCGAAGAGCGCCACCTGCGCCTTCACGTCTCGCGGGTCGCGCCGGATGAAGACCGTACCCGTGGCGCGCGCAAGCCACCCGATTCCGGGCCATGACGCCACTTCGGATTTGGAGACGAAATAGACATTCTTGCGGGCATTCAGGGCAAAGATATCAAGCCACGAGCTGTGATTGGCAACAACGGCCCCGCGCACCCGAAGGCGCGGCCCGCGCACCAGCAGCCGCATCCCGAGGATAAACAGCGCGGTCCGGCACACGCCTTGGGTGATGTAGGGCGTGACCGGGCGATCAACCCCCGACAGAGGACGCTCGACCAGTCGCACCAGCAGCAGCACCAGCAATCCGCCGAACACCACGGTGCCCAGGACCAGCCCCCGCAGGATCACTCGCAGCCACCCGAGAACCGAGATGCGTTCGGTTTCTATCGGCTCGTCACTGTCCCATGTCGGGCTCATCCTGTGGCGCGCGCCGGGCGGCGCAGCGGATCAGCGGGATCAAGCCGTGCCGTATCGAGGATCAGGCACAGATCGGTCGTGTTGAAGGCGTGATCGACAAACACCCCCTGCCCGATCATGCCTCCCAGCTTCAGGTAGGATTTGATCAGCGCGGGCGTGTCGCGCATCGCCGCCTTCCGGTCGATCTGTGCGGGCGGTAGCAAAGCCATGTCTTGCGGCATCTTCGATGTCACGCGCAATTCAGACGGGGCAAGACAAGAGGCGTGCAGATGCGACACGGGGTTGAGCAGGCGCTCCATATCGGTGCCATGAAAGCTGGCCGTACCGAACAGAATATCAATTTCGTTTGCCACCACATACTCTGCCAGTCCCTGCCACAGACTGCGCAGCGCGACGCCACCCCGGTGGTCCGGATGCAGACAGGACCGCCCCAGCTCCAGCAATTTGCGGCCGCTGTCGTGGAGCGGGGACAGATCGAACTCATCCGCCGAATAGAACTGCCCCGCAGCGGCAGCGTGCTCAGCTGTCATGAGGCGGTAGACACCGACAACCCCATCGGTGTCCGGATCCGGTGTGCGCAAATCGCGCAACACCAGGTGATCGGCAAACGCATCGAACCTGTCGGTTTCGAGCCGTCGGTCATGATCCACACCGGTCCCAGTGCCGCCCAATTCGGCCACGAACACATCATAGCGCAACCGCTGCGCCGCGCGAATGTCAGCGTCACTCCGCGCCAATGACACGTGAAATGGGGGGGCCGTCTGTAGCATAGAGCTGCCAATCTCGTTCGATGCCACAGTAATCGCAGCGAGGTTGACGCGCAACGGCATCGGACCTGATCAAAACAGCATCGCACCTGATCAAAATGAACCGGTTTTGGCTTGGATTAAGCATTTAGCAACCTTTGGTTGAAATGCTATTCTTCGAACACTGGCATCAATTCGATACGGGAGCCGTCTATCACCACCTTGCCCGCCTCACGGAAATTCACGGTGATCGTGTCGCCGATATTGGACTGGACCTGCCCGACACCCCAATCAGGCTGGTCAGGGTGGCGGACCAAAGATCCCGGCTCCAAAAGGCCATTCATATCAGACATAAGCGGGCTCCTTGCTGCTTACTGGAGGACATAGTGCAACATGACGGGTCTTCACTTGCTGCATTGATCGGATCTCGGATTTGTCATGACCTTATCAACCCGATCGGCGCAATTTCAAATGGCCTGGAATTGGCAGGATTCGCCGGAATGGCACCGGGCGGGCCGGAGCTGTCACTGATCCAGCAAAGCTGCGACAACGCAACGGCGCGTATCAGGTTCTTTCGCATCGCCTTTGGCAATGCGGGCGACACGTACCCGATGAAGGCGGCGGAGGTGCAGAAAACGCTGGCCGACCACTATGCGGGCACACGCATCATGCCCAGTTGGCCGATCACACGAAGCCTCGGTCGCGATGTGACGCAGGTTGGTTACCTGTCGGTTCTTTGCCTGGAAAACGCGCTGCCCCAAGGCGGGCAAATCCAGGTTGCGACAGAGCCGGGCCGCCTCGTGACAACGGCACAGGCCGATACCGTCCAGGCGGACGGGCCGTATTGGGACCAGTTGGCAAAGGGCGCATTCACCGGCGATTCGACAAAGCTGCGACCCGCCGATGTGCAATTTCCCCTGCTGGCACGGCTTTGCGCGGATTACGGTATCGATATATCCGTGCGGTCGGGTCCCGGATGGGCCAGCCTGAGGCTCGATCTATCCGGCCGGAACAGCTGATCGTCGCTTCAAATGCGCCACGGCGTCTTGCACCTGTTGCGAAATCGGTCCCTCTCTGGGCCTGTCCAGCAAAGTGGTCAGCAGCGCCTCATCCGGCTGTGCCTGACGGGTCCAGCGCAAGGCACGCAGAATATCCGATGCCTCTTCAGGCAGCCGATCGGGAATCTCGTAGCCGGCGATCGTCGCCCAGACACAGGACCAGGCGCGGCCGACGGTCCACGGGTTATAGCCGCCACCACCCGACACGACCATCCGCGGGGTCAAGGCGCGCAGCGCCTGCACCGTGCGGACATGACACCGATTGGACAAGCCAAGGCGGGACAACGGATCCTCCAACACGGCATCGGCGCCACATTGCAGATAGATCGCATCGGGCTTTTGCCGCGCCACGGCCGGCAGGATCACCTCGTTCAGGATCAACTCGAACTCGGTATCATTCAATCCGCGCGGCACGGGAATATTGAGGGCCGCACCGCCCGCCTCATCCGCCAGCGGGCCGGTGAACGGCCAGCGGCGATCTTCATGGACTGAGATCATCTGCACCGCGTCCGAGCCGTGAAACGCCACAGCAACCCCATCGCAATGATGCGCGTCGATATCGATATAGGCGATACGCTCCAGCCCCATCGCGCGCAGGCGCTGGATCGTCAGAACCGGTTCGTTGATATAGCAGAACCCGTTGGCACGATCGGGCAAGCCGTGATGCGTCCCGCCGCCGGGATTGAAGGCGATGCCGCCCCGCCTCACGCTCTCGGCGGCCAACAAGCCGCCCCCGGCCGCGGTGGCAGGGCGGCGGTAGACCTCGGGAAAAACCGGATTGGACAAGGTGCCAAGGTCATATTGCAGGTTTGGTTGTTGCGTCGCTTCGGCCGCTTGCAGCGCGTCGATATAGGCGCCTGTGTGAAACCCCAAAAGCGCGCCGGGCTTGGCGCAGGGGCTGGTACGATATTGATCGGGGGGCAGCCAGCCAAGGCGCCGGCACAGGTCCATCACCGTGGGCACACGCGGGATCGACAGTGGGTGGCGTGGGCCGTAGCTCGATCCGCGATAGATGCGGGCACCGATGAAGATTGGTTTCGACATGGTGGGCGACCTAGGGCGCGGCAGGGCGAAGATCAAAACGCGTCAACGCGTCTTGATCCTCCGATGCCGGAGGATCACCCGGCCTCGGCCTTTTCGGTCAGCTCGAGCCATTGGTCTTCGGCCTCGGTCAAGGCGGTCTGCCGGGCCACCAACGCTTCGGACGCCTTCTTGAATTTCAATGGCTCGCGGGTGAACAACTCGGGATCGGCCAGAAGCGTCTCGAGCTTGGCAATCTCGGCGGTCAGGCGCTCGATCTCGGCCGGCAATTCGTCAAGCCGGTGCTTTTCGGTAAAGCTCAGCCCGGATTTGGGCTTGGGCGCTGCGGCGGCCGGTGTCCCGGTCTCTCTCGGCGCAGAGGCCGCGGATGCCGGCGCCGTGTCCTGACCCCGCTGCGCGCGATAATCGCTCCAGCCGCCGGCATAGACCGTGGCCCGCCCTTGACCCTCCATCGCGACGGTTGTCGTCGCCACGCGGTCAAGAAAATCCCGGTCGTGGCTGATGAGCAGCACGGTTCCGTCATATTCACCCAGCAGGTCCTGCAACAGATCGAGCGTTTCGACATCGAGATCGTTCGTCGGCTCGTCCAGCACCAGCAGGTTCGATTCGCGTGCCATGATCCGGGCCAGCAGAAGCCGCGCCTTTTCGCCGCCCGAAAGTGACCGCACCGGCGCCCGCGCCTGTGCCTCGTCGAACAGAAACTCCTTGAGATACCCGACAACGTGCTTTGGCGCGCCGCGCACCATGATCTGATCGGCCTTGCCCGAGACGCGCATGTCAGGGTCGCCGGTCAGGTTTTCCCACAGGCTCAGATCGCCATTCAGTTGCGCGCGGGCCTGGTCAAAGACCGCAGGCACGAGGTTCGTGCCCAGCTTGACGGTGCCCGCATCCGGTTCGATTTCGCCCATCAACATCTTGATCAGCGTCGTCTTTCCCACCCCGTTGGGGCCGACAAAGGCCACGCGGTCGCCGCGTTGCACGGTGAGGGTGAAATCCCGCACGATGGGCGTGTCGCCAAAGCGTTTGGCCAGGCCAGAGGCTTCGATCACCTTGCGGCCGGATTTCGGACCCGAGGCAAGTTCCATCGCCGCCGTGTCCTGGCGCTTGGTCATTGCGCCGCGTTCCCCACGCAGGTCTTGCAGCGCGCGGACACGGCCCATGTTGCGCTTGCGCCGCGCGCTGATGCCTTCGACCGCCCAGCGGGCCTCGGCCTTGATCTTGCGGTCGAGCTTGTGGCGCTGGAGGTCTTCTTCCTCCCAGGTCTTGTCGCGCCATTCCTCGAAGGCCTCGAACCCCTTTTCCTGGCGGCGCACCTGTCCCCGGTCAATCCAGAGCGTCGCGCGGGTGAGTTCCGACAGGAAGCGGCGGTCGTGGCTGATCAGGACAAAGCCTTTGCGCGTGCGCTTGAGTTCGTTTTCCAGCCAGCCGATTGCCTCGATATCGAGATGGTTGGTCGGCTCGTCGAGGAGCATCAGTTCCGGGTCCTGCGCCATCAGACGCGCCAACGCGGCGCGGCGGCGCTCTCCGCCCGATGCGGTTTCGACCGGGCGATCCGGGTCGAATTTCAGGCCTTCGCTGGCGCGCTCGACCTTGTAGAATTCGGCAGGATCCAACCCGTCCACGGCATAGTCGCCAAGCGTCGCATATTGGCTCAGGTCCGGGTCCTGCTCCATGTAACCGACGCTGACCCCGGGCGATGTCGTGCGCGCGCCGAAATCCGGCTCGACCAAGCCGGCCATAACCTTCAACAAGGTTGACTTGCCTGACCCGTTGCGCCCGACAAGGGCGACCCGATCACCGGGTTGCACCACGAGACTGAGATCGTGGAAGACGGGGTCTCCCCCGAAGGTGAGCGAGATGTCATTCAGTTGAAGAAGCGGTACAGTTGCCATGCGCAGGCGCTACGGCGCAGCAGAGGCAACGTCAAGGGTGTCTCGGCCGGTGCCGCGCGCCGCTTGCGCCAGGGCGCGCAACCGCCGTTTGCGCGACTTTGGGATGTCTTCCACGCGCAGCGCCGTGAAGACATGCAGCCTGTCCAACTGTTCGTCCACCACGACATGATCGCCAACCCAGCCGCCCAGGTTGAGATAGCCCTGCAACAGATGGGGCAGCGGCTGGGGCACGACAGACGCCATCGGAAGCGACACAGCCTGCGCAGAACGCTTTCCGGGCCGCAGCGCCTCCGGGCCAAGATGGTGCGCGCGCAGGGTCGCGAGCACGGCATGGTTCCGGTCGAGGCTGGCCCCTGGCAGGGACGTGCATCCGATCAACATGCGCGCGTGATGCGCATCCACGAAGGCGGCCAGCGCGGCCCAGGCAAGCCGCGCCGCCATGACATCGACGGGGCCTGCAGCCTGGCAAAAACGCCCGATTTCGACAAACGGGGCCAGGTCATCCCTCAGACCGTCCAGATCATAGTGCTGGCCTGTATAGGTCTTGTGCAGGTCGGCGGCGGTCCGGATCAGCCGCACGCGGAAGGCATGGATCGCAGGTTGATCCTGAATCCTGACCACACCATGCGCGCTGAATGGATCGAACATGTCCGCGTCGGGGGCGCCATGCCGGAACGCCCGAGCGCGCAAATCCAGGGCCGCGTCACGCACACTGCCCGATGCGCCGATCACCGCCCTGTAGGTGCCAACCGACAACGAGATTTCGGGGTTGTCGGCGGGACTGGTCTCCGCCGCGTCCATTGTTGTTATCCGTCGAAGAAATCTGCAGCGTTGAAGCCACCGATATTTCCAAAGAGCTTGCGGATAAAGCCGATATCCCCATCCCCGGACCGCGTGATTCGCCGGGCGAGCGGCACAACCTGCCCATCCTGCAAGCCGTAGCGTTCGATATTCTCGACCACGCCTTCGCTGTCAAAGGTGATTGCCAGAATCTCCCGGTCGACCACTTCCGGGCGTTGCCACGCGAAATGGCGCATCTCGCTCTCGATATAGAAAAAGCCTTCATTGTTCAGCGTGCCGGACGTGGACGGCACCCCGACAAGGTCTTCCACCGTGCCGCGTGTGTCGACGCCGGGCACGATTTGTTGCAATTCATCTTCGGAAGGAACATAGCCATGCGACCGATAGCGCGCGGCGCATCCTGCAAGCGACACGCATAGAAGCGTCACAAGCCCGATCCTGAGTGTCGATCTGATGCCTTGCATGGCGCCTCTCTTGCGTTGGCGTTCACCGCCTTTTATCCCGATTACACGGCCTTTGGCCTGCGTTCAAGCAAAGGGTGCACACCAGATATGGCACAACCGGTTCTGAAACCCGGAGAATTTCGCGTCAGCGACCTGCCGACTCGAAGGGCCACAGCCTTCGATCTGCGGCCGGACGCCGACGCACGGGCGGCCATTGCTGCCCGGCTTGACCTGTTGGCGGTGAAAAAACTCCGCTTCGAGGGTGAGATTTCAGCCGAAGGCGCGCAGGGGTGGACCCTGACGGCCCGGCTTGGCGCAACAGTGGTGCAGGCTTGCGTCGTGACGCTGGGCCCTGTGACCACGCGGATCGACGAGGTTGTCGAGCGCATCTACCTCCCGGATGATCATTTCGATGACATTGAAGCCGGGTCCGAAATGGAGATGCCAGAGGACACCAACACCGAACGGCTGGGTCAGGTGATCTCGGCCTTTGAAGCGATGGTCGAATCGCTGTCCCTGTCCCTGCCCCAATACCCGCGCGTCAAAGATGCCGAACTGGGAGAGGCGGTATTCGCCAAGGACGGCGTGGCCCCGCTGCGCGACGATGACACCAAACCCTTTGCCGGGCTGGCCGATTTGCGCGACAAACTGGATAAAAAGTCCTGATCGCAGCACCAGAAAACGCTTGCGGAATTCACGATTGCCCCTATGTTCGCGCCTTCATCCGAGGTGGGGGTTGCCCCCCGGCCCGGTTTCCCCGTAAAGGGGCCGGACATACCCGAAACGCGGCATGGCGCTCATGCCAACGCATATAGACAATTGAGGTTGAGACATGGCTGTCCAACAGAACAAAGTATCCAAGTCGCGTCGCAACAACCGTCGCGCGCATGACGCCCTCGTCGCAGCGAACCCGAATGAGTGCACGAACTGTGGTGAGCTCAAGCGCCCGCACCATGTGTGCCCGTCCTGCGGCCATTACGCGGATCGCGAAGTGATCGCACAGGCCGACGAAATCGACCTGGACGAAGACGCGGCATAAGCAACGATTGGGCGCACCCCTCCGGATGACCTCGTCGCAGGATCATAAAATGGTGGGTGGGGCGCCAATTGTGCTTTCAATCGACGCGATGGGCGGCGATTTGGGGCCAGAGGCTGTTGTCTCTGGCATGTCCAGGTCTGCCAAGGCGAACCATGACATCCGCTTTCTGGTGCATGGTCCCGAGGCCCGGCTGCAAAAGCTGATCGAACGCAAGAAGCCGTTGACCGGGCGATGCGAAATTCGGGATGCCCCCGATGTCGTGTCGATGCAAGACAAACCCAGCCAGGTCATGCGACAGGGGCACGGCACGTCCATGTGGTCGGCCATCGAATCCGTGCGCGACAAACAGGCAACGGTGGCGGTGTCCTGTGGCAATACCGGCGCGCTGATGGCTTTGTCGATGATCCGCCTGCGCAAGCTTCCCGGGGTAAACCGTCCCGCCATCGCGGTCCTTTGGCCATCGCGCAACCCGCAGGGGTTCAACGTCATGCTGGATGTCGGCGCCGATGTTCGCGCCGATGCCGAAGACCTGCTGCAATACGCGCTGATGGGCGTGTCTTACGCGCGCAACGGACTGGATCTGCAGCGCCCGCGCGTCGGACTGCTCAATGTCGGAACCGAAGAGCACAAGGGCCGGGCCGAGCTGAAAGCGGCGCATGAGTTGATCGGCAAGGCGGCAGACCGGGCGCAATTCGATTTCGTCGGGTTCGTCGAAGGCGGGGATCTTCCCGGTGAAGCCTGTGACGTCATCGTCACCGACGGATTTACCGGCAATGTCGCGTTGAAAACCGGCGAAGGCACGGCGTCGCTCATCGGTGATCGGCTGAAAGAGGCGTTTGCCTATTCGCCACTGTCCCGCCTTGCATCGCTTCTGGCCCTGACCTCGCTGCGCCGTTTGAAAAAGAAGATTGATCCCCGCCGCGTCAATGGCGGTGTGTTCCTGGGTCTCAATGGCACCGTTGTGAAATCGCACGGATCGGCGGATGCGACCGGCGTGTCAGCGGCGATCAAGCTGGCCTTTCAACTGGCGCAATCGGATTTTTCGGATCGGCTCGAGGCACGGCTTGCATCCATCACCGATATTCAGCAAGACGTTCCCCCAGAACCGGACATGCCCGAGGAGAGGCCGAAATGACCACACGCGCGGTTGTCACCGGGATCGGGCATTACCTGCCGGCGCGCGTTGTCCCCAACGCGGAGTTCGAGCAATCTCTCGATACGACGGATGAATGGATTCGCTCGCGCTCGGGCATCGAACGGCGGCATTTCGCGGCCGAGGATGAAAGCACCTCCGATCTGGCCACCGAGGCCGCCAAACGCGCGCTGCAAGACGCAGGGATCGTGCCGGATGATCTTGATGCGATCATCCTGGCCACCTCGACACCCGACCTGACCTTCCCGTCTGCCGCGACGATGGTGCAAGCCGCCCTTGGCATGAATCGCGGTTTCGCCTTTGACGTGCAGGCGGTCTGCGCGGGGTTCATCTATGCGTTGTCCACCGCCAATTCGATGCTCCTGTCCGGCCAGGCGCGCCGCATCATGGTGATCGGAGCGGAAACCTTCAGCCGGATCATGGACTGGGAGGACCGCGCGACCTGCGTGCTTTTCGGGGATGGCGCGGGTGCGTTGATCGTCGAAGCGCAAGATGGCGCGGGCGACGCATCCGACCGGGGCATTCTTTCTGTTGATCTCAACTCGGATGGAAGATTCCGCGACATCCTCTATGTCGATGGCGGGGTCAGCACGGGCTCCACCGGTTTCCTGCGCATGCAAGGCAAGGAAGTCTTCCGCCACGCCGTTGAAAAGCTGGCCAAAACGGCCACCTCCGCGATGGACGCGGCCGGGATCACCCCGGGAGAGGTTGACTGGATCGTTCCGCATCAGGCGAATATCCGCATCATCCAGGGCACGGCCAAGAAACTTGGCCTGTCGATGGACCATGTGGTGGTGACGGTCCAGGACCATGGCAACACCTCGGCCGCGTCAATCCCGCTGGCGCTATCGGTCGGCGTCGAACGCGGCCAGATCAAGCGGGGCGATGTTATCGTCACCGAGGCGATTGGCGGCGGCCTGGCCTGGGGCGCGGTGGTGCTGCGCTGGTAGGCAAAGCCCACCTAAATGCTTCCGTCCAAGTCATTGATATTGACTCGGAAAATCCCCCGGCCCATTCTAGCGGGAACTTGGGAGATTTGAGCGATGGGACAAAAGACACTGACACGCATGGACCTGAGCGAAGCCGTGTTTCGCGAAGTTGGCTTGTCTCGCAACGAAAGTGCGGACCTTGTCGAAGCGGTTCTGGACCACATGTCCGACGCCTTGGTCGAAGGTGAGCAGGTCAAGATATCGTCCTTCGGCACGTTCTCCATCCGCGACAAGGCAGCCCGCGTCGGACGCAATCCGAAAACCGGCGAAGAGGTTCCGATCAATCCACGCCGTGTGCTGACGTTTCGCCCCTCGCATCTGATGAAAGACCGGGTGGCCGCGGGCAACAAGGGCTGACCGCCATGAGCAAATCCGCAGACGCCTTTCGCACGATCAGCGAAGTCGCCGAATGGCTGGAGACCCCGGCCCACGTTCTGCGGTTCTGGGAAAGCAAGTTCACCCAGGTCAAACCTGTCAAACGCGCGGGCGGGCGTCGGTATTATCGGCCCGCCGACATGCGGCTGTTGGGCGGGATCAAGAAGCTGCTGCATGAAGATGGCATGACCATCAAGGGCGTGCAAAAAATCCTTCGAGAACAGGGTATAAAGCACGTTTCCTCGCTCTGCGCATCAAGTCTGGCCGAGGAAGAAGATGCCAGCTTTGTGGATGCTGAGGAAACCTTGCCAACGTCAGACCCAATCGACACGGTGGTCCCGTTTGCAAAACCAGAGCTTGAGCTGGACCCCGAAACAGAAGATGTGCCGATAACTGCTGACGAAAGGTCCGAGGTCGCGGCAGCCCCCCCTCCCGACACGTCAACGCAGCCGTTGGCTGAGGCGCCCAAGGCCACCCCCCAAGACACGCCCGAGGTCAAGGCGGACGCAGAGCCGTCCGGCTCAGAGGCCAAGGCAGACGCGGCTGCTGTTGAAGACGCACCTGAAAATGCACCTGACCCTGCCGAACAAGGGCCCGCAGGTGAAAGCGCGCCAGAGCCTGAGGCCACGGCAACACCTGAGGACGTCGCTCCGTCAGACCCCGCGCCAATGGCCGAACAAACGGTTGACGCAGCCGAGCCTGAGGCGGAAACCGAACTCCCCGAAGTTGACGTCGCGGCCGAGGCAGAGGACGCCCCAAGCGATGCGTCAACGGACGATCACCCTCCCAAAGTGGCCGAACCCGAGGCCTTGCCAGAGCAGGAACAGGCCAGTCCAGGGTCGGTGCCGTCCGACACACTCCCCCTGCCCGGATTCGTGCAACACTCGGCGACGGATCGGCGCGCACAGGATGAAACCGGACCAGACGCGCCCAGACCCGTGCCGCCGGGCTCGCATTCGGACCCATCACCGGGCATGCTTTCGCGCTTGTCCCGGATCAATCAATTGTCTCCGGACACCGCGCGCCAGATCGCACCGCTGTTGGACCGATTGCGCGCGCTGTCGCGCTGACCGGCCCGCGCCGCAAACCGGAATTTCGCACTTGCGGCCCGAAGCAAAACCGTTATGACAGGACGCAGTCGGGCTATGGCGCAGCCTGGTAGCGCGTCCGTCTGGGGGACGGAAGGTCGCAGGTTCGAGTCCTGCTAGCCCGACCATTCATATCATCGCTACCCTTTGACCACATGCAACGCGCATGGGGCAAAAACGCCTCGCGCGCGCGGCAACGCGTTGCTATGCAAGGTGAAACGCGGATGGGGGCTTGGAATGACAGGTGTGTTGGCCAATCAGCAAATCACGGATTTGACGGACCGCGGCATCATTGCGTCCGATACGCCGTTCATTGACGGACAGGTCCAACCCGCCAGCCTTGACCTGCGACTGGGGCATGTGGCCTACCGCGTGCGCGCGTCCTTTCTTGCAGGCAAGGGAAACCGCGTCGAAGACCGGCTTGCCGATTTCGAGATGCATCGCATTCCGCTTCATGGCGGCGCGGTGCTGGAAAAGGGCTGCGTCTATCTTGTTCCGCTGATGGAGCGGTTGAACTTGCCCGATGGGCTGAGCGCCGTGGCCAATGCCAAGAGTTCGACCGGGCGGCTGGACCTTCTCACACGCATCATCACCGATGAGGGCACCGAGTTCGACCGCGTCGGCTCTGGATATACCGGCCCGCTCTATGCCGAGATTTGTCCGCGATCCTTTTCGGTGCTCGTGCGTCCCGGGATGCGGCTCAACCAGATCCGGTTCCGCAACGGGCAATCCGTGTTGGATGACGCGACGCTGACCGCGCTGCATGAAACCGACAAACTCGTGACGGGCGGACCGGCCGTCATCGGCGATGGTCTGGGCTTTTCGGTCGATCTGAAACCGGCTGACGGTGATCTGGTGGGCTATCGCGCCAAACCGCATACCGGGGTGATCGACCTGGACAAGCTGAACCACTACGCGCCTTCGGAGTTCTGGGAAGAGCTGCGGACCACCAAGGGTCGCGTGATCCTGGACCCGGATGCGTTCTATATCCTTGTCAGCCGCGAGGCGGTGCATATTCCACCCGGATATGCGGCCGAAATGGCACCGTTCCTCGCAATGGTCGGAGAGTTTCGCGTGCATTATGCCGGGTTCTTCGATCCCGGCTTCGGCCATGATGCAGCGGGCGGCGTTGGATCACGCGGCGTACTGGAAGTCCGTTGTCACGAAGCGCCCTTCGTGCTGGAACATGGGCAGATCGTGGGACGGCTGGTCTACGAGCAAATGGATCAACCCCCGAGCCAGCTTTATGGCGCGGGGATTGCCTCGAATTACCAGGGACAGGGCCTTAAACTGTCCAAGCATTTCAAGTCTGGCTGACAGCTATTGCTGCGCGTCGTTGTGCGGGTCAGCCTTGGGCTGCGCCTTCTTGCGGCCGCTGAGAGCGCTTTTTCCCGCGTTCATCCCGGCATTGATGCCAGAGTTGACGACGCGGCGCATGACGGTGCGCATCACCATGTTGATAATCGTGTTGAGGTTCATATCGTCCTCCTGTGACTGCGTTCAAGACTGCTTCCTTGTCGTATATAGAGAACAATTGCGACGTTTTTCAGGCATTGTGCGCGAAAATTCCGGAGTTTTCGCAAGAGAAAGTCGTGCAAAAGCGTTACCGGGCGGCTTGCGCGCCGTGGACTTGCCACAAGGTTGGACCGGGGCGCGTGGATGCAAATGGGCGCGACGGGCTTCAATCCTCGAACAATTCTGATTGACCGTCCTGGGCCTCTTCGTCGGCGTCCAGATCGCCGTCTCCCACCTGTGGAGCCGCGCCTGGGGGGGGACGGTTTTCCAGCAACCCCGCCGCACGCAGCTCCTTGAGGCCGGGAAGATCGCGTGCCGATTCGAGGCCGAAATGGTCCAGGAAATCCTGCGTCACGACGAATGTCACCGGGCGTCCGGGTGTCATGCGGCGGCGGCCAAAGCGGATCCATTCCATTTCCAGAAGCTGATCCACGGTTCCACGGCTCACCGAAACGCCACGAATCTCTTCGATCTCGGCCCGCGTGACAGGCTGGTGGTAGGCGATGATCGCCAATGTCTCGATCGCCGCGCGGCTGAGCTTGCGGCTCTCGACCGTTTCCTTTTGCATCAGAAAGCCAAGGTCCGGCGCCGTGCGAACGGCCCAGGCATCGCCCACCTTGACCACGTTGATCCCCCTGCCCTCGTAGCGTTTGCGCAGATGTACCAGCGCCTCGGCCGCATCCGCGCCGTGGGGCATTCGGTCGTTCAGCTCTTTCACCGTCACCGGCTCTGCGGTGGCGAACAGGATCGCTTCGACCATGCGCTCCTGTTCGCCCATCGGGGGAGCTTCGAAAAGGCTTTGCCGGCTTTCGCCCTGTTCGATGGGCCGGTCGCTCTGAAACTCCGTGTCGTCGGTCACGGGGCCTCCTTCCGGCGCAGCTCGATCGGGGCGAAGGCATCTGACTGGCGCATTTCAACCTTGCCTTCCTTGACCAACTCAAGCGAGGCGGCAAAGGTCGAGGCCGTGGCCGACCGCCAGCGCGCCGGGTCTGCATCCCAGCCGTCAGGCATGTAGGTCGCGATATCCGTCCATGTGCCAGCAAAGCCGATCAGACCGCGCAGGCGGTCCAGCGCCTGTTCCATCGTGAACACCGCGTCGCGATCCATCACGTATGGTCGGAATTCATCCTTGGTCCGGATCCGGGCATAGCCCTGCATCAGGTCGAGAAGCGTCGCGGTATAATGGACCTTGCGCACGCGCTCGACCTCCTGGGTCACGCCGCGGGCAAAGAAATCGCGACCCAACTGATCGCGGGCCATCAGCTTGGCCGCCACGTCCCGCATGGCTTGCAGCCGTTCCAATTGAAACGCCAGATGCGCGGCCAGGTCTTCGCCGGAGGGGTCATCCTCTTCGGGATCGGGCGGCAGCAGGAGGCGGGATTTCAAAAACGCCAGCCACGCGGCCATGACAAGGTAATCCGCCGCAAGTTCGATCCGCAGCGCCTTCGCCTTGTCGACAAAGGCAAGATATTGCCGCGCCAGTTGCAGGACAGAGACCTGTCGCAGATCGACCTTTTGCGTCCGGCCAAGGCTCAACAAGAGGTCAAGCGGGCCTTCGAACCCATCCACATCCACGATCAGTGCCTCTGCGGCGAGTCGATCCGCCACCGAGGAGTCGAATCCGTCTTTTGCCGCGTCGTTCATGCACCGCGCCCTTGCTCGAGTTGCGCAAGCATGGCCCTGAGGGTGGCAATGTCAACATCCTC
>JAWLGI010000084.1:0-7370 GCA_041685125.1 Marivita sp.
TGATAGCCCATCGCCGCATAGAGGCCGGGCATGTCGGGTACAGGCCCTGCGAATGGTGCAAGGCTCCGCATCAGGCAGACCAGGCCGGACCATTCATGTGTGATGTCGATGTCGCGCCAATGCGGGAACAGATCCTTGAAATCCCGGCGGATCTTGCGGGACAGCGCCGCTTCGGTTTTCGGCGTCGCCCGGAGGCCGCCACGCATGCCGAAGAGGAAACGCCCGTCCGGCATAAGACGGAAGTAATGCAGCAGGACGCGGCTGTCATAGCACATCTGATCGCTTGTCCAGCCTTGGCTGGTTTGCTCGCCCTCGGTGATCGGACGGGTGACGATGATCGAGGATTGAACCGGCAGATAGCGGGCGCGGAGCCAATCGGGAACATCCTCCGAGGTGTACCCATTCGTGGCGAGGATGACCTTGGTCGCGCTGAGCGAGCCAGTTGGTGTATCTATGCGCCAGCGCGGTCCGTCGCGCCGGATCGCGGTGGCGGGCGTGCTGCCGTGCAATCGTGCGCCGTGCTTCTGGGCCGCATCCGCAAGGCCCGCGTGGTATTTTGCAGGGTTGAGGGCGAAGCCGATGGGCAGGGTCATCGCGCCGTGGAAGGCCCCGCCCAGGCCGTGGTCGCGGAGCGCCTCGAACGGGATTATCCGGGGCGTCACGCCATACTCCGCGCCGAGCGCTTCATGGGTTTTCATGATCGACCGCATCGCGCCGGGTGTGTGGGCGAGAAGCGTTTCACCGTCGGAGTGGCGGTCGGCTTCGATCCGGTTGTCGGACAGGAGTTCGGCCACGTGATCGACCGCAGCGCGTTCGGCAGCATGCCAGGTGCCGCGCTCTTGCTTGCCAAAACGCTTGCCGATAATCGCACCATCCAGCTTGGACCCGCCAAGGCAGCAGAACCCGCCATTGCGCCCCGATGCTCCCCAGCCGGGTTGTTCCGCGTCGATCACCGTGACCGCCACATCGGCTCTTGCCAAGGCAAGAGCGGCATTCAGCCCCGTAAAGCCGCCGCCGATGACGACGACCTCGGTTGTGTGGTCGCCGTCAAGCTGCGGGTGCTCTGCAGGCGGTGCGGTGTCGCGCCACCAGCAGTTTGCGGGCGTGTCATAGGCCGGTGGCTCGTAAATGCGCCTCATACAGGGCGTTCGGCCAGCCGTTCATCGCGCGCCTGTCTGACCGCCGCCTGTTTCGTCACAAGAGATGCCGTGATGACGCCGACCGTGACGATGGCGATCATGATGGTCGAGAGCGCATTGATCTCGGGGCTGACGCCAAGGCGCACGGCCGAGAAGATCTTGATCGGCAGGGTCGTGGCCGAGGGGCCGGTGGTGAAGCTGGCGATCACCAGATCGTCGAGCGACAGGGTGAAGGCCAGAAGCCAGCCCGAGATTACCGCGGGGGCGATGATCGGCAGGGTGACAAGCCGGAACGCCTCGAACGGGGAGCAGCCGAGATCGAGCGCCGCCTCTTCCAGGGATTGGTCGAAGCTGATCAGGCGGGAGGAGACGACAACCGACACGTAGCACATCGAAAACGTGGTGTGGGCCAGAACGATGGTCAGCACGCCCCGGTCGAGACCGATGCCGATGAAAAGCAAGAGCAGCGACAGGCCGGTGATCACCTCTGGCATGACGAGCGGGGCATAGATCATGCCAGAGAACAGCGTGCGCCCGCTGAACCGCCCGGCGCGCACCAGCACATAGGCGGCCATGGTCCCCAGAACGGTTGCAATGCTGGAGCTGATGACCGCGACCTTGAGCGTGACCCAAGCGGCATTCAGGAATTCCTCGTTGCGGAGCACTTCGCCGTACCATCGGGTCGAGAATCCAGCCCAGACGGTGACCAGTTGCGAGGCATTGAAGCTGTAGACCACGAGAATGATCATGGGCAGGTAAAGGAAGGCAAAGCCCAGCGTCAGCGCGGTGGCATTGAACCAGGAAAAGCGATTCATGGCGTGCCTCCCGATGTGTCGTCTGCCGGCGCGGCGGACCGGTCGGGGGTTGCAGCCTCGAACCCCCGAGGTATTTGCGGCCCGAAGAAACCTGTATCCTGGGGTCTCATCCGTTCGCCTCGCGCTGTTTCTGTTCATTGCGCTGGAACAGGATGATCGGGATCACCAGGATCAGCAGCAGGATCACCGCCACCGCCGAGGCCACGGGCCAGTCGCGGTTGGAGAAGAACTCTTCCCACAGGACCTTGCCGATCATCAGCGTGCTTGAGCCGCCGAGGAGTGACGGGATCACGAACTCGCCGATCACCGGGATGAAAACGAGAAAACAGCCCGCGATGATCCCGTTCTTCGACAGCGGGATGGTGACCAGCCAGAACGCGCTGAGGCGCGAGCAGCCGAGGTCTTCGGCGGCTTCGAGCAGGCTGTCATCCATGCGTTCCAGCGCCGAATAGATTGGCAGGATCATGAACGGCAGATAGGTGTAGACGATGCCGATATACACGGCCGTGTTGGTGTTCAGGATCGTCAACGGGTCGCTGATGATCCCGGTCCACATCAGGAACTGGTTCAGAAGCCCTTCGTTCGACAGGATGCCCATCCAGGCGTAAACGCGGATCAGGAAGCTGGTCCAGAACGGCAGGATCACCAGCATCAGCAGGGTGGGGCGCCATTCCGGCGCGGCGCGGGCCATGGCATAGGCGATGGGATAGCCCACCAGCAGCGTTATCACCGTTGAGATCAGCGCGATGCGAAGCGAGCTGAGATAGGCCTTCCAGTAGAGATCATCGGTTGTCAGGAAGACGAAGTTTTCGAAATCGAGCGCCGCGAAGAACGATTTGAGACCCTCCCACCCGGCCGACGGATCGAGCTGCGGCATGTAGGGCGGGCGGGCCAAGGCAATATCGGACAGCGAGATCTTCAGTACGATCGCGAAGGGGATCAGGAACAGGGCAACGAGCCACAGGTAGGGAACCGCGATGAGGAGGAAGCGGCGCATGTCCTTACCCTTTCAGCACAACGCCGGAGGTTTCCGAAAAGCTGACCCAGACGGCATCTTCCCAGGTGATGTCGCGCCGCGCGATGCGCCGGACATTGGTGACCTGCACCTTGACCATGGGCCCGTTGTCCAGTTGCACGTGATATGTCGACAGGTTTCCAAGATAGCCAATATCGATCACCGTGCCGGGCAGAACATTCGGGATATCCGGCTTGTCCTTCGCGATGTTCAGCTTTTCCGGCCGCAGGGCAAGTGTCACCGCCGCGCCCGCAAGTTGGGGATCGCCGTTCGCGACGATGATTGGGGAATGCCCGTCGGCCCAATGCAGGGCGATACCCCCTGCTTTGACCGGAGGTTTCGGGGCTGGCGCCGGTTTGGTTTCGGAGGGTCCGGGGGCGGGCAGCTCCTTGGGTTTCGGCGCGCGCTTGCCGAGGAACGGAAACAGCAGCGTGTTCTGGAGCCACTCGCCATAGGCGTTGGGTTGTGGCGCATCGGCTCTCTCTGGTGGGGGTGTTTCGGCCACGGGGCCAGGTGCATCCGTCGGTTCGATTTGGTCCTGGGGCGTGGTGGGGGACAGGCGAGCCTCGGCACGGCCCTCGATCAGGTTCACGTCGCCAATGAAGTCAGCGACATAGATGCTGTTCGGCGACTCGTAAATCTCGTCCGGGGTGGCGACCTGAACGATCTTGCCCTCGTTCATCACGGCCACGCGGGACGCGACGGTCATCGCTTCTTCCTGGTCATGCGTGACAATGACGAAGGTTGTGCCGGTTTTTTCCTGAATATCCACCAGCTCGAACTGGGTGTCCTGGCGCAGCTTTTTGTCGAGCGCGCCCAAGGGTTCGTCGAGAAGAAGAAGTTTCGGCGCCTTGGCCAGACTGCGGGCAAGGGCGACGCGCTGGCGCTGGCCACCGGAAATCTGGTGCGGTTTTCGTTTGGCGAACCGGTCGAGGCGTGTCAGGCGCAGCATTTCCTCGACCCGCGCCGCGATCGTGTCCTTGTCCCTGCCTTCCCGTTTCAGGCCGAAGGCGATGTTGTCCCAGACCGACAGGTGCGGAAACAGCGCGTAGGACTGGAACATCATGTTCACTGCGCGCTTGTTGGGCGGGACATGCGACATGTCCTGCCCGGAGATCAGGATCTGGCCTTCTGTCGGCGTTTCGAACCCGGCGAGAATGCGCATCATCGTGGTCTTGCCACATCCCGACGGGCCAAGAAGGGCAAAGAACTCCTTGGGATAGATATCCTGGGTCAGATCGTCGATTGCAACGAATTCGCCGAACCGTTTCGTGACGTTCTTGAACTGGATCAGCGGTTTTTCGTTGGGATCGTCCCAGGGAGCAAAGACGGTCTGGGCCACGGCGGAGTCCTTTGGCACGAGATACCTGTCCGGCGGGCGCACCCGCCGGACCCGGGGATGGTCTGGGTCAGGTGCCGGATTTGACCTTTGTCCACATCCGCGTCAGCGACCGCTGTTGACGCGGCGGGAACGGAGTCACCGAGTAGAGGTTTTCGAGCGTCGCCGCGTCCGGGTAGATGGCGGTGTCGCCGATCACGTCCTCGACGAGATATTCTTGCGCGGCCTTGTTTCCGTTGGCGTAATAGACATAATTCGACGCCTGCGCCATGTTCTGTGCATCCATGATGAAATTCAGGAATGTATGCGCTGCATCCGGGTTCGGCGCGTCAACCGGGATTGCCATCTGGTCAAACCACATCAGCGCCCCTTCGGTCGGCGCGTTGTAAGCGATGTTCACGTCATTGTCGGCTTCCGCGGCGCGATCACGCGCTTGAAGGATGTCGCCGGACCAGCCGAACGCCACGCAAATATCTCCGTTGGCGAGCGCATTGATATATTCCGAGCTGTGGAATTTCTGCACATACGGGCGCACGGCCATCAGCACCTCTTCGGCCTTGGCCAGGGCCTCGTCATCTTTGCGGTCGGGATCGAGCCCTGCATAGGTGAGCGCGGCCGGCACCATTTCGGTCGGTGCATCGAGGAAGTGCACGCCGCAATCCGCCAGCTTTTCCATGTTGTCCGGGTCGAAGATCAGGTCCAGCGACGACATGGGCGCGTCATCCCCAAGCACCTCGGTGACCTTGTCGACATTCGCGCCGATGCCGGTCGTGCCCCACATGTAATTGATCGAATACTCGTTTCCCGGGTCGTACTGTTCTGTCCGTTCTTCGATCGTGTCCCACATGTTGTCGATGTTGGGCAGTTTGGACTTGTCCAGTTCTTGAAACGCGCCCGCCTGGATCTGGCGTTGCAGGAACGTGCCGGTGGGGACAACCACATCATACCCGGACCCGCCGGCGAGCATCTTGGTTTCCAGGAGCTCGTTGCTGTCGAAGACGTCGTAGATCAGGTCAATCCCGGTTTCTTCCTCGAACTTGGCAAGCAGCGCTTCGTCGATATAATCGGACCAGTTGTAGACGCGCACTTCCTGGGCATGGGCCACCGTGGCCAGAAGTGCTGCACCTGCGGTCATCGTCAGCAGATGAGTTTTCATGAAGTTCTCCCGTTGATCCCAAGGCGCTTGTGGCCTTTTGGACTTTTATTTGATCAAATGTTGCCCAACCTGGCAATGGGTATGATGTTTTCACGCCCTGCGCGATCGTGCAAGATGACTTGTCACAGGGCAGTGTTCCGGCACTCTGCCCAAAGACGCGGCAGAATGAGAGACAGGCCATGCGCGATCAAACATTACCCAGGCGCGGTGCTGGCGCGGATCGTGCGCCAACGCACGAGCGCGTCTATCGCCAGTTGCGCGACCAGATCCTGTTCGGGGAATTCGAACCCGGTCAGCCTGTCACGATCCAGGGCCTGACGGATGCGCTGGGCGTCGGCATGACCCCGGTCCGCGAGGCCTTGCGGCGGTTGATGGCGGAAGGCGGGCTCGAGTTCATGGGCAATCGCCGTATCGCTGTTCCGGTGCTGGATGCGCGCGCGGTGGACCAATTGACCATTGCGCGCGTCGCGCTTGAGCCAGAACTGGCGCGCCGTGCGGCGCGGTGGGCCAGTACCGAGGATGTGGGTCGACTGACCGCCATCGACACATGTCTGGACGATGCGATCAGGCGGGGGGATGTCGGCCGGTATCTCGTCGAGAACCATCGCTTTCATTCCGATCTCAACAGCCTTGCCGACGCACCGATCCTGACCGAGATGGTGGATCGCCTTTGGCTGCGCTTTGGCCCGTCGCTGCGGGTGGTCTGTGGCCAGGTGGGCACACGGAACCTGCCGGACCGTCACAAGGATGTGCTGGCGGCGCTTTCGTCACGCGATGCAGACGCGGCGGCACAGGCAATGGAGCGGGACGTGACGCAGGGTATGGAGCAAATCAACCAGGGACTCGCCCGATTCGATTGACTTGCGATAATTTGATCATATTTTGCCGGCAACCCCGATAGAAGCCCGTCAGAAGGATGTCCCCCCATGGCCTTGATCAGCAATCACATGCCCACCTCGGAATTGCAGGCCCTGGACGCGGCGCACCACATGCATCCTTTCACACATGGGGCAGGGCTCAAAGAGGCGGGCGCACGCGTCATAACGCGGGCCGATGGCGTCTGGCTCAATGACAGCGACGGCAACCGCATTCTGGATGCCATGGCGGGTCTGTGGTGCGTGAATATCGGATATGGCCGCAAGGAACTGGCGCAGGCTGCCGCGCGGCAGATGGAAGAGCTGCCGTTCTACAACACGTTCTTCCAGACAACGCATGTGCCGGCGATCGCCCTGTCGCAAAAGCTGGCGGAATTGGCCCCTGACGGATTCAACCATGTGTTCTTTGCCGGCTCTGGGTCCGAGGCGAATGACACCAATTTGCGCATGGTGCGCACCTACTGGGCCGAAAAAGGTCAGCCCGAGCGCAACATCGTGATCTCGCGCTGGAATGCCTATCACGGGTCATCGGTCGGGTCGGGCAGCCTTGGCGGCATGAAGGGCATGCACATGCAGGGCGGGATGCCGATCCCTGACGTTCACCATATCGACCAGCCGAACTGGTGGGCCGAAGGCGGCGACATGACGCCCGAGGAATTCGGGCTGGAACGCGCCCGCCAATTGGAAACCGCCATTCAGGAATTGGGGCCTGAACGGGTCGCTGCCTTTATCGCCGAGCCGGTTCAGGGCGCAGGGGGCGTGATCGTCCCGCCCGAAACCTACTGGCCCGAGATCCAGCGCATCGTCGACAAGTACGGCATCCTGCTGATCGCCGACGAGGTGATCTGCGGTTTCGGACGCACCGGCAATTGGTTCGGGTCACAGACGATGAACATCCGCCCCCACATCATGACCATCGCGAAAGGTCTGTCATCCGGCTATCAGCCGATCGGCGGCTCGATCATCTGCGACGAGGTGGCCGAGGTGATCAATTCCATCGAGTTCAACCACGGCTACACCTATTCCGGGCA
>JAWLGI010000085.1:0-7362 GCA_041685125.1 Marivita sp.
TGCAACCAGTCCATGCCCGGCCCGTAGACCGAGTAGAAATACGCGGCAAAGGGGCTTGCCATGTAGAAGAACTCGAACGCGATGAGGGCGTAAAAGGCCCCCGCTGTCCAGAACAGCCGCTTGTTTCCGCGTGGCGTATCGGTGTCGGGGGGCTTGGTCATTGGCGTCACTTCGGTCCAGGAAACACTATGGGCCGAATATGAGACTTGCTTTGAAAAACGCTACTCGCCTTCGGATGCGGCACAGGTTCAGTTTTTTCTATTTTGAATCAGAGATTTACACTAAAAATGTGCCCCGACCTTATGCATGTGCTCACGTTCTCATTGCACTCCTGGCGTGTCGGGCCTAGCGTAATCAGGCATGTTATATGAGAAAAAACTCGCATTCAGATGCCCGAGAACATCGCGAAACTCGCCCCCAGAAAACGGCCGAGGCAGACCCGGAGCCGGCACACGGTCGATGCCATCCTCACCGCTGCAGAGGATGTTCTGTTGCGCTCGGGGCTAGCCGGATTCAACACCAACGCGGTGGCACACCGCGCCGGTGTCTCCATCGGTTCGCTCTACCAGTTTTTTCCTGGGAAAGAGGCCATCCTCGCGACCCTGGTCCGCAACATGCGTCGCGACATGCTCGCCGACCTCATCGCAGCCCAGAAAGCAGTGGACACGACCGAGCTTGCAGAGGCAATCGGGACGATGATCGATGCGAGCCTGAAACACCACTTGCGCGCGCCGGAATTGACCGAGCTTTTGGAGCAGGCCGAGGCACAATTGCCGATGGACGCTGAAACCCAGGCGCTCAAGGGAAACATGTTTCATCTCGTCCTCAGCCTGTTCGAGCGGCACGATGTCGAGCAGGCGCAAACCGTCGCTCAGGACGTCATTGCAATGTGCCACGGTATGGTTGACGCGGCCATCTCTGCCGGCGAACGGGATTTCGACGCCATCTCATCGCGTTTGCGGCGTGCGGCCATCAACTACGTGTCAAACCAAGACAAATAAGCGAACAAGATGGGCGCAAGCCTCCCATCGGAGGCCAAGAGCATCCTGATCTGCAAAGGGTTTCGGCCCTTGAGGTCTGGGAAAACGCCTTTGCCTGTTCCGACAGGCAATTGGCCGCTGACGGTGGGTCTGTCGCTTTTCGGCGCAGCGGAGAATGGTGTCGATATCTCGCTCATCTCGGTGGTCATGGTGATTGCGCCGCTCTTGATCAGCTTGCTGACCTTTCAGCGTCAATTCGTACAAGCCTTTCTGAACGCGGGAGTCAAATGAGGATACCGTCCTCACATCGAGAAAAATTCCGATCTGAACATACCACCCGAAGGGCAGCTTTTCGACGGCTCCACCAACACCGCTGCGGCGCGCGCGGAACACGTAATAGTCGATCGCCTGCTGCGCTTCGGGCTGATCCGAGCCCAGCAATGTGCGCATGTCGCTTGAGATACCGGATAGCCCCAACAACCCGCTTTCTTGCAAAGCAGTGACAGGACCTCTTTCGGGGTCATGCCCTTTTCTTCGATCAGGTGAAGAACGGCCCCCGGATCGATCCGACCACAGCGCGTGCCCATCGGCAATCCGTCAAGGGCCGAGAAACCCATCGTCGACCCGATACTTTTACCGTTTCTCACCGCACACATGGCCGCGCCATTGCCAAGATGCGCTATGATCATCCCACTTGCATGCAAGTCAGATCCGTCGCGTTCGATCACGCTGGTGATGTAAACGTGGCTCAACCCGTGAAACCCATAGCGCCGTATGCCGTCGTCGTAGAACCGGCGCGGCAGCGCGAATGTGTCGTTGACCCAGGGATGCCCGCGATGGAACGCGGTGTCGAAAAAGGCCACGTCCAAACTCCGCATCGACCAAGGTGGCAACGGGGTCGACAAAGCGGCGCGATTTGTCGTTCTGATGGGTCAGGCACAATCTTGCATCGGACGCATGGAAAGCGGCGGCGCATCCGGCCGCGATGGACTGCGCGTTGACTATGCCAACGATAAGACCCACCTTGCCCTTCAGAAAGTCGTTCTGCGGCAGCATGCGGGTCACTCCTGAAAAACGTAGGTTCCGGGCGCATCGGCAAGCGCTTTGTCCATTTTCGGCGGTTTCGCCTTTGACCCGGACTTGTCGGCCAGCCAGGACGCCCATGCCGGCCACCAGCTTCCGTCTTCGATCTGCGCAACTTCCATCCAGTCCTCGGGCGACAGCGTTCTGTCCCGATCCTGGACGGTATGAATGCGAAAGTGACGCCGCTTGTGGCCCGGTTCGGACAGGACACCGGCATTGTGCCCGCCATTGGTCAACGCAAACGTCACATCGGCATGGCCAAGGTTGTGGATCTTGAAAACCGAGGTCCACGGCGCGATGTGATCGCTTTCTGTGCCTACGGCGAACACCGGGATGCGGATGTCGCGGAGCGACACATGGTGTCCATCGACATGATAATGTCCTGAGGCAAGATCGTTGTTCAGGAACATGTGCCGAAGGTATTCCGAATGCATGCGTGCGGGCATGCGGGTGGTATCCGCATTCCACGCCATCAGGTCATTCATCGGAAGATCGTCTTCACCGAGCAAATACTTGCGCACCATCTGTGACCAGATCAGGTCGTTGGATCGCAGCATCTGAAACGCACTCATCATTTGGGAGGCGTCCAGATACCCCTGATCCTGCATCACGTCTTCGAGGAAGGACACCTGGCTTTCGTTGATGAAGAGGCTGAGTTCACCGGGTTCGCTGAAATCCGTCTGCGCGGCAAACAGCGTCATGCTGGCCAGCCGGTCATCGCCATCCCGCGCCATGGCAGCGGCGGCGATCGACAAGAGCGTGCCGCCAAGACAGTACCCGGCGGCGTGCACCCGTCTGGCACCTGTCTGGCTTTCAATCACGTCCAAGGCCGCGCGCGGCCCGAGGTCGAGGTAATCCTGCATACCATAATGCGCGTCCTTTGCCGTGGGGTTGCGCCATGAGATCATGAACACCGTAAAACCCTGCTCGGTCAGGTAGCGCACGAGCGAGTTCTCGGGGCTGAGATCGAGGATGTAATATTTCATGATCCACGCAGGCACGATCAGGACGGGTTCCGGATGCACCGTGTCGGTGGTTGGGTCATACTGGATCAGTTCGATCAGGTGGTTGCGGAACACCACCTTGCCCGGAGTCGTTGCAACGTCTTTGCCGACTTGCGTGTTCCCGGCGGGGTGCGGGCTGTCTTTGATTTCGCGAAAAGCCCGCTCCAGGCCGTGATGAATGTTCGCGCCACCTGTCTTCAGCGTCCGCGCCAGAACATCGGGATTGGTGACCGGGAAATTCGACGGTGCCATGGCGTCGAGGACCTGCCGCGTCATGAAGGCCATCGACTCCTGCCGGGATCGCTCCAGCCCGGGGACGTTCCGCGCCGCCTGATCGGCAAGTTGTTCGAACAGCAAGAAGCCCTGCGCCATCGCCGCAAACGGCGGTTGGCGCCACCCGTCACTCCGAAACCGGTGATCAGATTTTTCTGGCTTGATGGGTTTCAGATCCGGGTCATCCGGGCAGCCCGTCGAGACATAGCGCGCCCATTGCAACCAGCTCTCGTTTGCAGACTTGACCATGTCGAGATGAAGATCGGGAGCCATCGCAAAATGCACGGCCCAATCACTCCACATGGCCTGCATCGATGCAGGCGAGCCACCAAACGACAACGTCGCCAGCCTTTTGCGAAGGGGCCGTTGCGGATAATCACGGGCGGGGGTGTCGTCTGTGCCGGATCGCTCGGATTTCAAATCTTTCATCGGGTCCAGCCTCGTTCGTCATACGTGCTTCCTGCATAGGATTGTTACATGACAGGCAAATAACAGGTTGGAAGACCCCTCATGCGCACGAGCTGCGCGCGGCCATTTCGTGGGAGGTGCCGCTCAGCTTTCACGCGCCGGAGCGCCGCAGCTGTTGTCCACGCACTTGCCGCCCGACGCCACAGCCCCAAGTCACTGGTTCCGTTAATTTGCAACCACGGATACTCCGATGCCCCCGACCGCAACGATTGAACTGACCGACCTTGTCCTTCCTGCCCGGATTGGCACTTACGGCCCTGCGGATATCGTCCCCGACGACCATGTGCTCGATCTCACCTTGTGGACCGACCCGGCGTTGGTCCTGATCGAGCAGGACGGCATGGCGCATGTCTTCGACTACGATCCGCTTGTGGTCAAGATCGACCAGCTGGCGCGGGAGTGCCATTACGATACGCAAGAGCGGTTGATGAGCCGCGTGGCGGGCGCCTGTGCGGCCTATCCCCAGGTCACTGCGATGGAGATCCGCCTGCGCAAGCACCCAGTGCGAGATGGCAGCGGCACGCTGGGCGTGCGCCTGCATTTGGACGCCAAAGATCTGGTCCGTTTGCGTTGAAGGAAGATCCAAACAGGCGGAGAGTGTGCTGGTGGCGGTCCCAGCCCGTTGGCAGTCTGTCGCCTGCCCGCACTATACGCGCTCGGCGCCGAGGCCCCACGAGGACGTTCTCGGATCCCGACATCCACATGGTGCAACATCCACCCGCGCCTGCTTTGCCGCATGGGCGCTTCACGGCCGTTGTGATCCGCTGCCCAGTCCCTGCCAGCGTCCAATTCGCGGCAACCAGGCCCTGGACACGTCAGATGACGCGCTTACGGATCGACGACGACAGCTGCTCGAACCCGATGACGGCCACCAGCACCACGAGGATGATCGCGGCGGCATCGTCATAGCGGAAGAGCCGCATGGCGGTGGACAATTCCACCCCGATCCCGCCAGCCCCGACAAGGCCCAGCGTCACCGCCGAGCGGATCGCCTTTTCCACGCTGAAAAGCGATGTCGCGGTCATCGAGGCGAAACTTTCGGGCAGGATCGCGCCGATGATGACCGAAAGCCGTCCTGCCCCAGTCGATGTCAGCGCCTCCGATGGCCCTTTCTGGACCTCTTCGAAGCGTTCGGAATAGAACCGCGCGGCAAAGCCGATGGTGTCCATGATGATGGCGAGGATTCCGGCCAGCGGGCCGAGGCCCACCGCCACCACGAAGATCAGCGCCCAGATCAGATCAGGGATCGTGCGCGACACCGCGATCACGAGGCGCGCGATGGTCCGCACCACCCGGTTGGGGCTGGTGTTGCTGGCGGCGAGGATCGCCAGCGGGATCGAGAAGACACACCCGAAGGTAACGCCCACGATGGCGATGTTGAGCGTTTCCCACATGGCGTCTGCGATGCCGTACCAATTGCTGAAATCCGGAGGCATCGCCTGGCCGAGGAACCGCGCGAGGTTCACCGCGCCGCGTTGCAGACGGTCGAGCGACATGTCCGCCGCCCAAAGCCCCTGCAGGAAGAAGGCCAAAAAGGCCACGGCGATGATCCACGCCAAAGGCGACGGGCTGCGGAACCGCGGGATGGTCGGGGTCTGGTCGGACATGATTGCGCGGTCCTCAGGCTGCGGCAGTCTTGGCGGGGGCGGCATCTTCGGGCCGGGTCGCGCCATCGTAAAGCCCGTCGAGGCGCGCGGGATCGATCCCGTGCATCGCGTCGTCGATCAGGACCGTGCCGTCCTTCAGGCCGATGACCCGATCGCCGTATTCGCGGGCAAGGTCAAGCTGGTGCAGCGTGCACAGCATGCTCAGGCCCTCGTCGTCAACGATCCGCCACAACAGGTCCAGCACCTCGCGCCCGGCCTTGGGATCGAGGCTGGCGATCGGCTCGTCGGCCACCACCATGCTGGGACGTTGCATCAGCATGCGCGCGATGGCGACCCTCTGCTGCTGGCCGCCGGACAGTTCGGTCGGCCGGTGCCCGGCGCGGTCGGCAAGTCCCACGCGCTCGAGACAGGAAAGCGCATGCTCGCGGTCCTCGGCACGGGCCACGGCGTTAAGGCAGTTCAGAACGCCCAGCGGGCGCTGCCCCATCACGCCGAAAAGCACGTTCTGAAAGGCGCTCAGCTGCGGCACAAGATTGAATTGCTGAAAGACGTAGCCCATGCGGCGACGTGCCGTGCGCAGCGCGGGGCGGCCCGCGCCGATGATCTGGACTCCCTCCAGCGAGACCTGCCCCGAGACAGCCGGGGCCAGCCCGTTGATTGCGCGCATCAGGGTCGACTTGCCGCTGCCATTGGCCCCCAGAAGCACGACGCCTTCGCCACGCCCGACGGCAAATGTCACACCACGCAATATCCTGAGGTCGCCATAGCTGACGTGAAGATCCCTGACATCGAGAACGGGGTCGGGCGGTGTCATGCGGTCTGTCCTTCAAATGACGATAGCCGCCCCGTCTGAAATCAGACGGGGCGGCGCAATGTTCAGGGCGCAGGGCGTGCCTTAGCTGTCAAGTTCGATGCCGGCGGCATCGTAGGCGTCGCGGACCATGTCGTAGATCGCCGGGTCGGTCTCGAAGGACATGTAGGCGTCACGCTCGAGGAACTTATCCTCGTTGCGCTCGGTCTCGATCAGCGACTCCCACAGGGTGTCGGTCTGCTCGGACAGCGTGGCGCGCAGCGCATCGCGGCAGTCCTGCGGCAGCGAGGCGCGCATCACGACCGGATCGCCGGGCAGCGTGTCGGTCTGGGCCAGAAGGCGGTATTCCGTGTCGGGGTCCTGTTCGCGCACGGCGTCCCAGTCCTTGTTGCCGCCGCCCATGGCGTCGACATCATCGTTGATGAGCACCTGGATACGTGCATCGCCGGCCATGATGATTTCGAGATCGCGATCGAGATCCAGCCCGGCTTCGGCCAGCATCATCGAGGGGAAGATATGGCCCGAGGTGGAGCCCGCATCCTTCAGCGCCACGCGGCGGCCTTCGAGATCGGCGAGCGACTGGATGTCGCTGTCAGCCTTGACCACGAAGCTCGATCCGTAGTTCGGGCGCACGATGGAGAACAGGATGTCCATGTCCGCAAGCTGCTGGAACAGCACGAATTCCGACGGTCCGGCAAAGACCAGGTCGACCTCGTCGTATTGCAGCGCGTTGCCCGCCGCGGTGCGGTTGGACAGCGAGTAAAGCTCGAGTTCGACGCCGGAAAGCTCTTCGAAGGTTTCCGCGAAGGGGGCGAATGCCTCGGTCAGCGTGGTCATGCCCTCGATGCCGGTGTCGGCCATCTTCAGCGGGTTGGGGCAGACATCGGCGGGCGAGGTTTGCGCCGCGAGAGGACCGGCAAGAAGAACTGCGGTGGCCGCGGACAGGGCCATGCCATGGAATTTTGTCATCGTATTGTCTCCTTTCGAACACGAATTAGGCCCGCATAACAAGCCCATATGACAGACAGGTGACACGCGCACGGGCAACGCATCTCGCTGAACACCGCCATTCCCGTGTCGATCCGTCAGACGTCAGAGGCTTTTGGACAGGTTTGAGGTTTTCGTAACGAAAGACT
>JAWLGI010000005.1:0-78134 GCA_041685125.1 Marivita sp.
CCTTCTGGTTCGCCACCGATCAGGTGCAGGCGCGGCGCGCGCTGACCCATTTCATCACCTACGCGCTGCCGCGCTTCGGTGATTTCCAGGACGCGATGATGAACGACAATCGTTTCCTCTATCATGCGCTGATCTCGCCCTATCTCAACTCGGGTCTGCTGGACCCGATGGACGTTTGCGAAGCGGCCGAGGCGGCGTATCGTGATGGGCATGCACCGCTCAATGCTGTCGAGGGGTTCATTCGCCAGATCATCGGCTGGCGCGAATATGTCCGTCGCATCTACTTCCGCGAAGGCCCGGATTACCCCCGCCGCAACGCGCTCAATCACCAGCGCAGGCTGCCGGATTTCTATTGGACCGGTGAGACGGAGATGAACTGCCTGTCCAAGGCGATCACCCAGACCAGGGAAGACGCCTACGCCCACCATATCCAGCGCCTCATGGTGACCGGCAATTTCGCGCTTCTGGCGGGGGTGAACCCGCACGAGGTGCATGAATGGTACCTGCGGGTTTATATCGACGCCTATGAATGGGTCGAAGCGCCCAACGTGGTGGGCATGAGCCAATTCGCGGATGGCGGGATCATTGCGTCGAAACCCTATGTGTCGTCGGGGTCCTACATCAATCGCATGTCGGATTACTGCAAATCCTGCCGCTACCGTGTGCAGGACAAGACCGGCAAGGATGCCTGTCCGTTCAACCTGCTCTACTGGCATTTCCTGGACCGACATTCCGAAACCTTCGCCAAGAACCAGCGGATGAACCAGATTTACGCCAATTGGCGGCGCATGGACGAGGGTCGCAAGCAGACAATCCTGTCCGAAGCGGAGGCGTTTCTCGAGACGCTGGGACATTGAACCAACAGGCTGGGAACCAAGGCGGGTTTGCCGGGGCGTTCCCGGTGCAGGGAAAAGGCTGCTCCTGGTCGCGCGCTTCAAGCCGTCCACGCAAGGCGCGATCGAGACCTGTTGCATGACCGTCGAAGGCTATCGTGACCTCAGACCGCTTGTGTGGGATTTTGTGGAAGACTGGTGCCCCCAGAGAGACTCGAACTCCCGACCTACTGATTACAAATCAGTTGCTCTACCAGCTGAGCTATAGGGGCAATTGGGGCGTGAGTAATGAGTGTTTCGCGGCTGTGCAAGAGGCAATCTGGCGATTTCTCCTAAATTGCCGCCGCTTGCCGTTGGCGGTTTTCAACAGATTTCTGACGGGTATAACCAGTGTGGAATGCGGGACACACACTTACAATGCAGGTAGCCCTTCACGCAGGTGTACACCAGTCAGGCGCCGACAGGCTGTTCAAGACCTTGCTGCGCAATCGGGATGGATTGCGCGGTGAGGGGATCGCGATTCCGGGCCCGGGGAAGTACCGGAAACTGATTTCGGAGATGCTCAACGCGCTGGACGGGGTCGCGCCTGCTCCGGGCGCGCGCGAGGTGTTGCTGGACAGCATTCTTGATGCGGATACGGGCCATGTCGATCGGCTTGTCCTGTCGCATGAGAACCTGTTTTCCGTGCCCAAGATCGCCTTTCAGGGAGGTGTCGTTTACCGGAAGGCCGAACACCGGCTGCGCATCCTGCGCGAGGTTTTCGACGGCGATGCATTCGAGGTGTTCATCGCCCTGCGCAACCCGGCGAGTTTTCTGCCGGCGCTTCAGGCGGCGACACCGCATGAGGATATCGACCAGTTGTTGAAGGGGCTGGATCCCGCGCAAATCCGGTGGTCGGACCTGATAACGCGGATCACGGATGCCCTGCCGGGAGTGCCGGTGACCGTCTGGAGCGACGAGGACAGCCCCCTGATCTGGGGCGAGATCGTCAGCGAACTGGCCGGGGTCGAGCCGGGCTTTCCCATCATCGGCGCCTATTCCCGGATGGCAAGCATCATGTCCAGGGACGGCATGACGCGATTCCGGGCCTATATCGCGGATCATCCGGATCTCACGCAGGTCCAGGTGCGGCGCGCGATGGTGGCGTTTCTCGACAAATACGCGGATCCGTTCAAGCTGGAGGAAGAACTGGACCTACCCGGCTGGGATGATGCCCTGATCGCGGACCTGACAGAGCAATACGAGGAGGATTTGTTCGACCTGCGGCGGATACCGGGCGTGACGCTGATCGAACCGTGACGGTGCAGTGTGCCGAAACCCGTTGCTCGGTGGGACGCTTCTTTCTCTTTACGCCACCGCTCGACGCCATACCTGTTGGCGGCAAGGGCGTTGAAACCGTGCATTCACCTTGATCATGTCCTCAGCCCCAACCGGTGCCGACCCACAAGGCTGCAACACCGGCCGTCAGAACCACGGCATAGACCGATCCGACGCGACGCCCCATGGTCTTTCCGCCCATGCCGATGGCGATCCCGGCCTTGACGGCTGTGTTGACCGCCGTCGCGATGAAGATCGCAGTGGCGGCCGCTTTGACTGCAAGGTCATCGCCGGCCAGTCGCGCCACCGAAATGGTGATCGCATCGACATCGGTGACGCCGGACAGGGTTGCCGCGATATGGATGCCGGCATCTCCAAACCATGTCTCAAGGTAATGCAGCGCCAGCAGAACGAAGGCCAGAAGCGCGCCGAAGGACAGCGCCGCCCCGAAGTTGAGCGGGTTGGCAACGGTGTCGAGATCCGTTGCGCTGTCGTTGCCCCGGTCGCGGAGTGTCATGACGGCCGCGCCCCCGAGGCCAATCACCGCCATGACCCCCATCGGCAAGGCAAGCGGCGCGATCAGCGATGGCTGGAAGATGGCGGCCAGAGCAAGGACGCGCAGGAACGTCACCGACCCCGCGACAACGGCACCCGACGCCGCGATACGGGCAAGTCCGGTCTGTGTCTTGGCAAGGCGGGCGAGCGCCACGGTCGTCGATGTCGACGAGGCGAGGCCGCCAAACAGACCGGTCAGCAGCACGCCCAGATCCGCGCCGCCAAGCCGGATCGCGCCGTAGCCGACAAAGGACAGGCCGGCCACGATGACCACCGCCCACCAGATCTCGTATGGATTGAGCGCCGCGCCGGGCCCGTATCCCTGATCCGGCAGCAACGGCAGGATGACGACGGAAATCAACGCAAGCTTGAGCAGCGCCTCCAGTTCAAGCCGGCCGATCCGTGCCATCCAGCGGTGCAAGCGCTGCTTCATCGTCAACAGCAGTGCGGCGACCACCGCAACGGCGGCGGGCAGCGCCACGTCGCCCAGGACCGAAGCGGCCCCGAGCGCAAAAGTCAGCAACAATGCGACTTCGGTCGTCAAGCCGAGATCATCGTTCTCTTCCAGGCGCACCCGGTAGCTCAGGGCGAGCAGACCCGAGAGGCCAAGAAAGGCGACGGCAAGCACCACCGCCCCGGTCAGGGACGCCAGCCAACCGCTGATCCCGCCGAGCAAGCCAGTCAGGGCAAAGGTCCGCAGGCCCGCGATACGCCCACCCTCGGGTTCGTCTCGTCCGTGCCAGCCCCGCTCGAGGCCCAGGAGCAACCCGATGACCAGCGCGATACCGAGCCGGCGAAAGAGGTCAAGGTCATCCATTTCCGAACGAACCTGTCCCGAGGTTGCGCGCAGACGAAGTGTCAGTCGAGCGCATCATGGCCGATCGCCTTGCAGTCGGAGAGATCCGACCCGCCTGTGGCTGCCACGGTCTTGGCGAGGTCCCGAAGCGCGCTGCGCAGCCCTTCCTCGAGGACAGGGTGGTAGAATGGCATCGCCAGCATGTCGGCGACGGTCATGCGCTGCTCTACCGCCAGCGCGAGCAGGTGAACGAGGTGTTCGGCGCCGGGCACGCACATCTCGGCCGCCAGCAGGCGACCGGTCTCGCGTTCGGCATGGATGCGGAGTATGCCTGCGGCCGTCTGCGCCATGCGCGCCCGTGCCTGCCCCGAGAAATCCGCGCTCCCGGTCGCGATGTCCGTATCGCCCAACTCCGACAGGGGCGGGCCGACCCGCGCGACCTGTGGCGACGAGAATACGATGGACATGGGCGTGCGACGGCACAGCCCGCTGCCTTGAGCGTCGGGCGCGGCCATGCGGCCGGCGATATGGCCCTCGTCGGCGGCCTCGTGCAGCAAGGGGCGATATCCGTTCGCATCGCCCAGGAGGAAGACAGGCAGATCGCCGATGCGCAATGTCTCGGGATCGACCTCTGGCAGCCCGTCGTCGTCGAGCGCCACACCGAGCGTGTCCAGTCCAAGACCATCGATGTTCGGCCTGCGGCCCATCGCGGCCAAAACGGCGTCGGCCTCCAACGATCCGCCCGCGCCTGTCACGCGGATCGCGTCGCCTGCCGCCTCCAGTTCGGCCGGCGCGCCCAGATGCAGCGCAAGCTCGGCCTCGATCAGCGGGCGGAACGCGGCCAGAACCTCCGGGTCGTCAATGCCCGCCAGTCCCTCGACCGCGTCGAAACCGGCAACCTCCAGCCCCAGCCGGGCCAGCGCCTGCGCGATCTCCACACCGATCGCGCCCATGCCGATCACGGCGATGCGGCGCGGCAGGTCGTCTTGTTCGAACAGCGTGTCCGTGGTCAGAATGCGGTCGCCGAAATCGCGCCAGGGCCCCGGCACGACAGGGCTGCTGCCGGGCGCAAGGATGACCGCGCGCGCCGTGACCGTCTCTCCGTTCACCTCGAGCTCTCCAGGGCCAAGCAGCCGTGCGCGGCCCGAGATGGCGCGGTCCCCCAGCTTGTCCGGCACCGCCTCTGGCCCTTTCACGAAACCGTCCCGCATTTTGCGCACGCGGGCGAGAACGGCAGGAATGTCCGCGCGCAGGCCGTCCGCCCCCCGGATGCCGAACTCCTCAAGCGCCCCGCGCCGGTGAAAGGCATTCGCCGCCTCGATCAGCGCCTTGGACGGCATGCAGCCGACCGCGGCGCAGGTCGTGCCCCAGTGACCGTCGTTCACCAGCAGGAAATCGTCGGTATAGCGGCGCACCTCGCGCAGGGCCGAAAGCCCCGCGCTGCCTGCGCCCACGATGACAGTATCGACCTTCATCGGCTCACTCGCTTTGGTCGGCTTGCGCCTTGGTGGCGTGCTCGGGCGGACAGTAGGTGGTGAAGCGCTTCAGCATTCCGGGTCCGGTGTTGCGGAACGCGTCATCCCCGCAGGCGAGGGTGACGACTGGCAACGTGAGTTGTTCGGTCTCGGACATGTCATGCCTCCTTGGTTCAACGTGAACATCAAACGTTCAAATCATCGCACTCTTTCCAGGTCCGTCGCAATGTCCTATCCATGAAATACTCTATGCATTTTCAATCCTCTGAGTGGAAGGATTCCCGAATGACCGACAAGAACGCGTATGTTGAAAAAGCCCAGGCGCAGATCGATCAGTGGAATGCCGAAATCGACAAGATGAAGGCAAAGCTCGCCGAGGCCGAAGCCGATTCGAATATCGCGTATCGAAAGCAGCTCGACGAGGCACGCAAGCAGCGTGACGAGGCCGAAGCGAAGCTGAAGGAAATGCGCGAGGCCAGCGACGACGCCTGGGACGACATGAAGGCGGGCATCGACAAGGCCTGGGACAGCATGTCTGATGCGTTCAACAGGGCAATGTCCCGATTCAAGTAGCGGCCATGATGATACCAGCGTTCAGCAACCTCCGCACGGCGATCTCCGAGGCGAGCGCAAGACCGGTGTTTCCGACGCGTGGTGCGCCTTTTCCACGGTGTGGAGCGCGGCAGACGCAGACGCCTCAACCACCTGATCGGCTGACCGGCGCCGCACCGTAGGCCCCTCGCATTTCTGTAGGAGTACCATGGACACCGCCCTCTGGATCGTCGTCGCAGCAGCGCTTCTCACCGCGATCATGACCGGCGTTGGCGCGCTGCCGTTCCTGTTCGTCAAGAAAATCGGCGACCGGACGATGGGCTGGTCGAACGCCGCCGCCGCGGGGCTGATGCTGGCGGCCAGCCACAGCCTGATCGCCGAAGGCGTGTCGATCAACACCACGCTGACGCTGGTGGGCGTGCTTGTGGGGCTTGGCGCGATCGTGGTCGCGGACCGGCTGCTGTCGGGCGCGGGCGATGTGGAGGTGGCCGATTTGCAGGGCGCGGGCGCGGCCAAGGCGCTTTTGATCCTCGGCATCATGACGGCGCATTCCTTTGCCGAAGGCGTGGGCGTCGGCGTGTCTTTCGCCGGGTCCGAGGGACTGGGCGCCTATATCACCACGGCCATCGCCTTCCACAACGTGCCCGAGGGGCTGGCCATTGCGCTGGTTCTCGTGCCGCGCGGCACACCGGTCTGGAAGGCCGCACTCTGGGCGGTCTTCACCAGCCTGCCGCAGCCGATCATGGCCGCGCCCGCCTATCTCTTTGTCGAGACCTTCCGCCCCTTCCTGCCCGTTGGCCTTGGCCTCGCCGCGGGCGCGATGATCTGGATGGTGTTTTCGGAACTTTACCCCGACGCATTGGAAAAGGTCCGCCACGGATCGGCAGCGACCGCTGTGACACTGGCTTTCTCGGCCATGATGGCGTTCCAGATGCTCGTGCTTGCCCATTGAGACATTGACTTGACCGACGCGCTTGCCATGTCCCCCAATCGTTTCCGCCTTTTTTTGATCGGCCCAAGGGATGTTTGCACCGAAACGTCTCTCCGAGATCAGACCTGCTCTGTCGGGCTCGCGGTCTTTCAGCCTGGCGAAAGCGCCGATGCGTTCATCCACCGGGCTGACGAAGCGCTCTATGCCGCCAAGGACGCCGGCCGCGCCCGGATCGCATGCGCGACGGCGTAGCCCCAGGCAGCGAGGCTTGTCGGGATTTCGAAACGTTACGGCATGAGGCTTTGGGAAATGAAATCTTGTATAAATATCATTTTCTTACGTCGAATTTACCGCATGCCAAGCGCGTCCTTGTACATCTCGAGCACGGCTTCTTCCTCGGCGATATCATCGGGTTCGCGTTTGCGCAGCGCGATCACCTTGCGCATCACCTTTGTGTCGTAGCCGCGCGCCTTGGCTTCGGCCATGACCTCTTTCTGCTGATCGGCGAGGTCTTTCTTCTCGGCGTCCAGCCGTTCGATCCGTTCGATGAACTGGCGCAGTTCATCTGCGGTGACGCGGTAATTGGCTTCGATTGCGCTGTCGTCCATCGGGCGTGCTCCTGTTCGGTTTGAGCGCTGTCGTAGCGATGGCCGCTGTCGCCTTCAAGGGCTTGCCAGCGCACGGGCGATGAATTACCGGCGCAGGGATTGGGCCGAAGCTGGAGCATGTGATGGACATTTTGATCTGGTCGGGAGCGGCGTTGTCCTTGGTGGGACTGTGCGGGTTGGTTTATTGCATCATACGGGTCGGCAAGGCGCGTAAATCCGGGCTGAGCGATGCGGCTTTGCGTGCCGAGGTCAAGTCCGTGATGCCGATCAATCTTGGATCGCTGTTCGTGTCCGTGCTGGGTCTGATGCTGGTGATAATCGGAATTTTCCTCGCCTGATCCGCTGCGGATCGGCGAAAGACCCGCGCCGCGTGATCCGTCGGGCATGGATCGGGTCCGGATCGCCTGCGAACTCGACCGCGCCTTGCAAGGCTTGCGGATGCATCAGCCGCGGCGGTGCATCAGTCGGGCGACATCGATCATGCGGGCCGAAAAGCCCCATTCGTTGTCATACCAGCCAAAAATACGCAGCTGGTCGCCGCTGCGCATCGTCTCTTTCGGCGCGATGACCAGCGACTCCGTGCGCCCGCGGAGATCGACGGACACACACGGGTCTTCGACAAGGCCGATCACAGGGTTTTCTTCCGCCAGATCGCGCAGCGCGTTTTCCGGATCGTGCAGCGGCGTCTTGAGACGGACCACGAGATCGACCGCCGAGACACTGATCGCGGGCACGCGCACTGCCGCGCCGGTGACGCGTCCGGCCAGATCGGGCAGAACCCGGTCGATCAATTTTGCCGCACTGGTGGTGGTGGGGACCATGCTGACCGCACCGGCGCGATTCCGGGCCAGGTCGGGGCCGCGCGGCGCGTCGACCATGGGCTGGCTGCCGGTGTAGCAGTGAATGGTGGTCATGTGCCCCTGGATCAGGCCAAAGCGCGTGTCCAGATCACGCAGCAGCGGGGCCATCGCGTTGGTGGTGCAGGATGCGTTGGAGACAATGCGCGCCGCGCCGATGCGGTCTTCGTTCGCCCCCTTCACGACGGTGACATCGGCAATCTCCGATGGTCCGGAGATCAGCAGCGCTGTCGCGCCCGCGGTCAGCGCATCCTCGGCGGTCGCGCGATGCTTGGTTGCGCCGGTACAGTCGAGTACCAGGTCCACATCGTTCAGCGGCAGGTCCGACATCTTGACCCCGGTCAGAAGCGGGATGGACCGTTGGCCTGCATGCAGCCGGCCGTTTTCGGCAAACGCTCCTCCGGGCAGCGGGCCGAACACGCTGTCGTATTTGAAGAGATAGGCACAGGTCTCGGGTTGGGCGAGATCGTTGACAGCGACCACCTCGATATCGGAATGCTCCGGGGTGATCAGGATTTGCCGCAGGATCATCCGGCCAATCCGTCCGAACCCGTGAATGACGATGCGCATGGCTGTGTCCCTTCGTCCGCGGAGCGTTTCGTTCCGGGTTGCATTTCAACGCCTATTTTTTCAGATTGTAAAAATGATTTTTGTATTGAAACAATTCGGAGCACGTAAGACGCCATGACCCTGGAGACCGGACCGGAGCGCCGGGCACGGGGGCGGCCGCGTGCCTGGGGGGATACCAGCGCTCAAAACAAGATCAAGTCGCTGGACCGTGCCTTGGTCATCCTCGAGCGTTTGAGCGAATGGGACGGGGCCAGCCTGACTGACCTGTCCGAAGATCTGGGCCAGTCCCCGGCCACCGTGTACCGTGTGCTGTTTACGTTCGAGGCGCGCGGCTTGGTCGATTTCGATGCGGCGGCGCAGACATGGCATATCGGGGCCGGGGCGTTTCACATCGGGTCACGCTTCATGCGCCGCACCTCGCTTCTGGAGCGGGCCCGCCCGTTCTTGCGCAACCTGATGCAGGAAACCGAAGAGACCGCCAATCTGGGTGTGATGCGCGACGGGCGTGTCCTGTTCCTGAGCCAGGTCGAGACGCATCACACAATCCGGGCGTTTTTCCCGCCGGGCACGATGTCGCCCATGCACGCGTCGGGGATCGGCAAGGCCCTTTTGGCACAGATGACCGAGAAAGAGGTGATCGGCATCATTCGCAGACACAAGCTTGCCGCGTTCACAGGCAATACCCTGGTCACCGCAGAGACGCTGGCCGCCGATCTCGAAGCGACGCGGCAGCGCGGTTATGCCTTTGATGCGGAGGAGAAAAATGACGGGATGCGCTGCATCGCCGCGGCTGTTTTCGACATCTATGGAGAGCCGGTCGCGGGGGTATCCATCTCTGGCCCTTCGGCGCGCCTGCCGGATGCGCGGATCGCCGCTCTTGGCGAATCCGTCCGGTCCGTCGCGGCACAATTGACCTCCGCGCTAGGTGGCCCAAAGCAGGGCTAGGGGAGGGGCGCGCAAAGAGGGAGGCCGGTTTGCGCGCCCGTTGCGCACGGCATCAAGGGGTCCTAACCCTAAGCCACGTTGCGCAGATCGATATTCGGGGTCACGCCAAGCGCGTGGCAGACATCGCGTGTCAGCTCCGGGCGGTTGAGCGTGTAAAAATGCAGGCTGTCCACACCGCCATCGATCAGGTCAGAGCAAAGCTCCGCGCAGATCGCGGTGGCCAGCAAATCCTCGCGCCCATCGCGTTCTGCCTTGTCGAACGCATCGGTGACCCAGGTGGGGATATGCGTGCCGCATTTCCTGGCAAAGCGCGCCGCGCCCTTCCAGTTTTCGATCGGCAGGATGCCCGGAACGATGGGCCGGTCGATCCCGGCCTTTTCGCAGGCATCGCGAAAGCGAAAAAAGGTGTCGGCCTCGAAGAAGAACTGCGTCAACGCTTCGGACGCACCCGCATCGAATTTGCGCTTGAGATAGGTAACATCGGCATGGGTGTCCGCCGCCTCGGGGTGCTTGTCGGGATAGGCACCGACGCGGATCGTGAAATCGCCAGCGTCGTTCAGGGCCTCGATCAGCTCGACGCTGGAGGCAAAACCATCGGGATGGGGGTGGAATCCGTTGGTGCCCTTGGGCGGGTCACCGCGCAGCGCAACGATATCGGTCACACCCGCCTCTGCAAAACCCCTCGCGATTGCGAGGGTTTCAGCGCGCGTGGCGTCGACGCAGGTCAGGTGCGCGGCTACCGCAAGGCCGGAGGATTTGTGCAGCGTCGCCACTGCCTCGCGTGTCAGGTCGCGCGTCGTGCCGCCCGCGCCATAGGTCACCGAGACAAAGCGCGGCTGAAGCGGGGCCAGCACCTGAACCGTGTCCCAAAGGCGGAACGACGCCTCGAGCGATTGCGGCGGGAAGAATTCGAATGAAACGGACGGAAGTGTCATTTTGCAGGATCCTTGCTGGCGACACGCGCCTTGTCGCACATGGACGGATGTGAGACAAATTCATAAATCTAATCTTCAACATGAGGAAAATAGATAATGCATATCGAGTTTCGCCATCTGCGCACCATCAAGGCGATCCATGATTACGGGGGTGTGGCCAGGGCGGCTGACCAGTTGAACATCACGCAATCGGCTTTGAGCCATCAGATCAAGGCCTTGGAGGACCAGGCGGGGGTGGAGCTGTTCGTGCGACGGTCCAAGCCGATGCGATTGTCGTCGGCGGGAATGCGCCTGTTGCGGCTGGCCCACCAGGTGCTGCCGCAGGTCGAGGCGCTGGCGGCAGAGTTCGACGGGTTGCGCGACGGATCGTCGGGACGGATGCATATCGCGATCGAGTGCCACGCCTGTTTCGAATGGCTGTTTCCGGTGCTGGAGGCGTTTCGCAAGAGCTGGCCCGATGTTGACGTGGATATTCGCCCCGGCCTTGCCTTTGACGCGCTGCCCGCGTTGCAAAAAGAAGATGTCGATCTTGTCGTATCCTCTGATCCAGAGGATATTCCGGGTGTCACATTCACGGAACTCTTTGACTACAATGCAGTCTTCGTCGCCTCCGTGCAGCATCCCCTTGCCAGGAAACCCTTTGTCGAGGCCGAGGATTTCCGCGGCCAAACGCTGATCACCTACCCGGTGGAGCGATCGCGGCTGGACGTGTTCAGCCAGCTGCTGATCCCGCACAAGGTCGAGCCTGCCTCGGTGCGGCAGGTGGAATTGACGGCGGTGATCCTGTTGCTGGTGGCATCGAACCGGGGGGTGTCGGTGCTGCCCGATTGGGTGGTGCGCGAGGTGAAATACAACTCGGATTATGTCACACGACCGTTGACCAGGACCGGCATCAAGAAGCGGCTGTTTGCGGCGACGCGCACGGCGGATACCGACAAACCCTTTGTTGCGGAGTTGATCCGGCTCGCCCGCCAAGAGGCGCAGCGGCTTCAGACGCTCGGCGCTACAGATGAGCGATCGCGTTGACCCGAAGCCAGGTTTTGGATGTATATTGTGATGTCGCGCCGGGGCGCGCGGGTTCGTCGCGCCGGGGCGTGCGGCTTCAACAAGAGGAAAGGCTGGCATGGTCCTGTATGGTCTGAAAAATTGCGACACCTGCCGCAAGGCATTGAAAGCGCTGCCAAACGTGGAGTTCGTGGATGTGTCGGGCGCGCCGGTGCCGGGGCCCGTTCTGGACCGCGCGTTGCAGGCGTTTGGCGACAGTGTCTTGAACACACGCTCCACGACATGGCGCGGTTTGACCGCGCCCGAGCGCGCGCAAGATCCGAAAGACCTGCTGCAAGCGCATCCCAAACTCATGAAGCGTCCGTTGATCGTCGATGGGACCGACCTGTATCTTGGCTGGACACGGGACACGCAGGCGGCGCTTCTGGACTAGGGTCAAGCCCCTAGTCGTGGGTCTGCATCTGGTGCAGGGCGGCATAGGTGCCCGATTTCGCCAGAAGATCGCCATGCGATCCCTGTTCGACAACCCGACCCCGGTCCATGACGACGATCTTGTGCGCACCGCGGATGGTGGACAGGCGATGTGCGATCACGAGCGTTGTGCGCCCCTTGGAGAGCGCGTCGAGCGCGGCTTGCACCTTGGCCTCGGACCCGGTGTCCAGCGCAGAGGTCGCCTCGTCCAGCAGCAGGATCGGGCGGTCTCTGAGCAGGGCGCGGGCGATGGCCACGCGCTGCCGCTGGCCCCCTGACAGCGCTGACCCACGCGGGCCGACCGGGGTATTCAGCCCGTCCGAAAGCCGTGGCAGGAAATCGGTCACATGCGCCGCATCGAGGGCCCGCTGAAGATCGGCCTCGGCCACATCGGTCTGGCCCAACAGAATGTTTTCCAGAACCGTGTCATCGAACAGCAGCGCCTCTTGAGACACGACGGAGAAGAGTCCCCGCAGCTCATTGAGGGCCATGTCGGACACCGGTACGCCGCCAATGGCGACTTGTCCATGTGATGCATCAACAAGGCGGGTCAGCACGTTGAAAATCGTTGATTTTCCGGCGCCCGAGGGGCCGACAAGCGCGGTGGTCCTGCCCGCCTCGGCCGTAAAGCTGCAATCGGTCAAAACATCGGTGTCGCCGTAGCTTAGCGAAACGTCTTCGAGTTTTACCTCGGGAACCTGCTCAGGTGCGGGGCGGGGCCGTGCCGGGCTGTGCAAGGTGGGTGCTGTGTCGAGAATCTGCCGGATGCGTTCGATTCCCGCGGCGGCCACCTGCCAGACGCCGGCGACATTCCCCAACCGCCGGAGCGGTTCGAACGCGAGACCGATCGCGGTGAAGAACGCCATGAAGTCGCCAACTGTTTTCTCGCCCGACATGATCTCGTTGCCGCCGTAGAACAGCACGCCCATGAAGCCCAGACCGGCCATGATGTCGATCAGGCCCGGGATCGTGGCTTGTCCCAGGGCGCTGCTGGTTTCGACGGACACGCGTTCCTCGGTCAGGCTGCGGTACCGGTCGGATTGATAGCGTTCGAGCGAGTTGAGTTTGACCGGGGTGATGCCGTGGAACGCTTCGTTCAGGCGGACCGATAGTTTCGCCGCGACATCGCGGGCGCGGCGGGCTTTCTTGCGCACGTAGCGTTGCAGGATCATCGACGGCGCGACGAGGAGCGGCGCGCCCAGAAGCGCCACCAGCGTCCAGCGCCAATCGACCGATATGGCGACGGCAAAGAGCGAGACCAGCGCGATCACGTCGCGGCCCGCGCCGGTTATGATGGTGCGCCAGACCTTGGCGATCGAATCCACATCGCCTTCGACCCGTTGCATCAGGTACCCGGGAGAGTGGCTCTGGTGATAGGATGTGTCGAGCACAAGAAGATGCGCCAGCAAATCCTGCCGGATATGCGCCACGGACAGCTGGGAAATCCGGGTGAGCAGCACCTTCTGGATGATGCTGGCCAGGGCGCGGATCACGAAGATGGCAAGAAACAAGAGGCCGACCCAGACGATGGCATCGCCGTCCCCGCCGACGAAAACACGATCGAACATGGGCTTCATCATGTAGGACAGCGCGCCGAACATGCCGCCTTCGAGCGCCATGAACACCATCGCCACCAGCAGCAATCTCCAGTGCCGCGCGAGGTAGCCACGCCAGACCCAGAGCAGGAGACCCCGCGGATTGACCGCGGCATCGGTCATGTGACAAGGGCCGCCGGCAGACTGAGTTGGTCCGCCGGCGTTTTTCCGTCGAACCCTTCCTGGATCGCGGTGGCGTTGTATTCGGTACGGATCCAGGCCTCGAACCCGATTGGCGCACGCGCGGTACGGGCGGCGTAGACATCGAGTATGTAATCCTGCACGCCTGTCGCGGTGAAATCGAGATGCAGGTATTTCAGCGACAATTGCTTGCGCGCCACTTCGACCGGCTGATCCTCGAAGATCATCAGGTACATGGCCGCGACGAACCCGGCGCGGTCGGCGCCGGACTTGCAGTGGAAGACAAATGGCTTTTGCGCGATCCGCAACGTGTCGATGACGTGCTCGATCCGGTGGCGGCTGGCGGCGTTGCGGGCCCAAAGCTTGGCGTTGAGCAGGGTCAACCCGAGCGCCTTGCAGGTTTCCTCTTCAAAAAGGTAATGCGCGTGCTTGTCCGCGCCGCGCAGGTTGACGACGGTCTTGATGCCCATCCGGTTGTATTTCTCGAACCGCGTATGGGTGGGCTGGTTCGAGCGGTACACGCCCGGCGCGATTTCAAAGAAATTGGTCCAGAAGGTGCGCAGGAACGCGTGGTCGAAAAAATGGTAATGGAACGCCGACCAGCGCCGCGCGCCGGGATCGGTGATGTCCGTCCCGAAAGAGCGGCGCAGCCTGCGTTCGCTGTCTTCCAGTCTTTTCCAAAGCCGTCCCAGCATCCGGTCCCTTTCGCGTCAGCCGCGGATGTAGAGACTAGGGCCGGTGCTGGCAAGCGCCGAGCGTCATTGACGGCACGGCGCAGCGGGGTAGGTTGCGGCCAAACCTGTTCATTCGGCAGGTGGCTCCCACACTCACAATCTTGAGGTCCTTCATGTCGCTTGCCAATGGTCGCACATATCTTGCCATTCCCGGCCCGTCCGTGGTGCCAGACGCGGTGCAGCGGGCGATGCACCGCGCGTCGCCGAATATTTATGAAGGCGAATTGCCCGACATGATGCCGGATCTGACGCGCGATCTGAAGCGGGTGGCGCGCACCGAGGGGGATGTGGCGATCTACATCTGCAACGGGCATGGCGCGTGGGAGGCCGCCTTGGCCAACACGGTGGCGCCGGGCGAAAAGGTGTTGGTGCTGGCCACGGGTTTCTTTGCGCTGGGTTGGAGCCGGGTTGCCGAGGGGCGTGGAATCGATGTCGACATCCTTGATTTCGGCAATGGCGGGCAGATTGATCCGGACCGCGTCGCGGAGATGCTGCGCGCGGACAAGGGCCACGCGTACAAGGCTGTGCTGGCGGTGCATGTCGACACGTCAAGTTCCAACCGCAATGTCTTTGCGCCGCTGCGCAAGCTGCTGGATGATGTGGGGCATCCGGCGCTTTTGATGGCCGATTGCATCGCCGCGATGGGCTGTGACCGGTTCGAGATGGATGCCGATGGTGTCGATGTGGCGGTGACCGGCTCGCAAAAGGGGTTGATGTGCCCGCCGGGGCTGGGATTCGTGTTCTTCAATGAAAAGGCGGCCGAGGCGCGCCGGCGCATGACACGGGTCAGCACCTACTGGGACTGGACCCAGCGGGCGGCGCCCGAGGCGTTTTACCAGTATTTTGGCGGTACGGCGCCGACGCATCACCTGTACGGGCTGCGCACCGCGCTGGACATGCTGCACGACGAAGGGATCGAGGCCGTGTGGCATCGGCACGCCAGGTTGGCCCAGGCCATCTGGGCTGCATGCGAGCACTGGGGGCAGGAGGGCGCACTGCGCCTCAACGTGGCGGACCGGGCGCAGCGGAGCCATGCGGTGACCGCGCTGTCGGTTGGCAAGCCCGATGGCACGCGCCTGCGCCGCTGGTGCAGCGATCACGCGGGTGTGACGCTGGGGATCGGGCTGGGCATGGCGAATGACGACGATCCGCAGAGCGACGGGTATTTCCGATTTGGCCATATGGGCCATGTCAACGCACACATGATCCTTGGACTTCTGGGGGTGGTCGAAGCCGGGCTGGGCGCGCTGGACATACCGCACAGGCCGGGCGGCGTGACCGCAGCGGCACAGGTGGTGTCAGGCGTCTGACGGCCAGCGGATTTCACGGCTGGTGCGGTATTGTGCCAGCCGCGTGATCGCGTGGTTGAGACCCCATCCCGCAAGGACAACGGCTGCAAGGCCGAAATTTGCCCAGATCACGCCGAATATCCAAAGCAGGTTGACGAAAATCAGGACAAGATTGGCTGTGGTGTAATCTTCGACCCGTTGGGGGTGGCGCTGCTCCATCGGTGCCTCCGCTGTCGATTCCCCGGCTTCGTGCGACAGCCTAGCGCAGAATTCGGGACAATCAGGGGGCTTTTTGCGCATTACGCCGAAATTTACCGTGGTGCGGGGGGCCGACGCCTATTTCCGCGCCGCATCGAGGGCCCTTGGCAGAGCCTCTTCCAGCACATCGAGATCGCTTGGCCGGCCGGCGCTGATCCGGATCGCGCGGTCGCCGGGTGAGACAAAGGGCTTCCGGACAAAGACGCCTTCATCGATCAGCCCGGCCAGCACGGCTTTGGCGAAGGCCGCATCCCGCCCGCAATCGACGGTGACGAAGTTTGTCGCTGAAGGCAGCGGGGTGAGGCCGTTGGCCCGCGCGAGCGTGGCGATCCTGTCGCGTGCGTCTTTGACAAGCTCGATCACTTCGGCCAGCCATGCGTCGTCTTCATAGGCGGCAAGCGCCCCGGCCTGCGAGATCCGCGACATGCCGAAATGGTTGCGCACCTTGTCGAAGCTGCTGATCAGGTCGGGCGCACCGATGCCATATCCGACGCGCGCACCGGCCATGCCGAAGGCCTTGGAAAAGGTCCGGGTGCGGAACACACGCGGGTCGTCTGCCTCGATCCGGGGGGCGGTGCCGTCGGGGGCAAACTCGATATATGCCTCGTCCAGCAGAAGCAGCGTCCCTTCGGGCAGCGCATCGAGCGCCTTTTCGATGCGCTCGGCGCTGTGCCAACTGCCCATCGGATTGTCGGGATTGGACAGGTACACCAGTTTGGCCTGCACCGTGCGCGCCGTGTCCATCAGCGCGTCGATGTCTTCGTGATCGTCCTTGAACGGAACCTTGTGCAGTATTCCGCCGTAGCCGTTCACATGGTAATTGAAGGTGGGGTAGGCCCCGTCGGAGGTCACGACCGGATCGCCGGGCGCAACCAACAGGCGGACAACATAGCCCAGAAGTCCGTCAATCCCTTCGCCGATGATGATATTGTCGGGGCGGATCGCCAAACGGGTCGAGATCGCGCGGAGCAGCTCGAAATTCGTGGCATCGGCATATTGCCAGCACTGGCCCGCCGCGTCCTGCATGGCCGCGACCGCGAAGGGGGAGGGTCCAAAGACGCTTTCATTGGCCCCAAGCCGCGCCTTGAACGGCGCTCCGCGTTGGCGTTCCTGCACCTCTGGCCCCACGAAGGGGACTGTGGCGGGAAGGTTGGCGATCAGGTCGGGATATCTTGGTCCGGTCATTTCCCGTCTATGCCAAGCGGGCAGGGATTGGACAAGCCGTGAAGAAATTTCCTCCGAAATTTCTTCACTGCAAGATTTTTCATACGAAAAATCTCGAACCACCTGAGCCTCGAGCCAAACGCCACGGGACGATTGCACGATCAATCCGTCCGAGCCCTTGTTTCGTGTGCGAAACAAGGAGCGCGGCCCGGACCTGTCCCACATGGCTTGACCCGCGCGAGCCAAGCGGCCACTTATCACTCCCAGAGCAGTAAGAGACCCGCATGGCCCAGACCCCACCCCCCTTTGCCCCGTTCGAATGGATGATCGCGTGGCGGTACCTGCGCGCGCGCCGTGCCGAAGGCGGGGTGAGCGTGATGACATGGATCAGCTTGATCGGCATCACGCTGGCGGTTTTCGCCCTGATCGCCACGCTTGCCGTGCGGTCCGGGTTCCGCGCGGAATTCGTCGATACGATCCTTGGCTCGAACGCCCATGTGACCGTCTATTACACCGCGCAGAGCGATGACTCTGGACGCAGTTCCCGAAGCATCACGGATTATGCTGCCCTGGCCGATCGCGTGGGCGATGTGCCGGGGGTGACCCGCGCGGCGCCCTTGGTCAAAGGCCAGGTGATGGCAAGTGCCAATAGCCGCAATGCCGGGGTCGAGGTGTTCGGGATCTCGGAGGAGGACCTCGCGACGATCCCGCGCATTGCCGATCCCGACACCGCGCAGGGCGATCTGGCGCGGTTCTCCGAGGGGATCGCCATCGGATCGGGTGTCGCGCGGGAGTTGGGGGTTGCACTGGGCGACAGTCTCAAGCTGATCTCGCCTGACGGGGTGCGCACCGCTTTTGGCACCAGCCCGCGGGTCAAATCCTACGAGGTGGTCTATATCTTCACCGCCGGGCGCTATGACATCGACCGCACGCGGGTCTACATGCCCTTTGCCGAGGCGCAGCTCTATTTCAACCGGGAGGGTGTGGCCGACGAGATCGAGGTGATGGTGGCGGACCCGGACGAGATCGGGGACATGACCCCGCCCATCCTTCAGGCCGCCGGAGAGCGTGCGCTGATCTGGACGTGGCAGGACGCCTCGGGCGGATTCTTGCGCGCGCTCGAGATCGAGGACAACGTGATGTTCATCATCCTGTCGATCCTTGTTCTGATCGCGGCGATGAATATCGTCTCGGGGCTGATCATGCTGGTCAAGAACAAGGGCCGTGATATCGGAATCCTGCGCACGATGGGCCTGACCGAAGGCGCGGTGCTGCGGGTTTTCTTCATCTGCGGGGCGTTCACCGGCATCATCGGAACTGCCGCCGGAGTGGTGTTCGGCTGCCTCTTCGCGCTCTATATCGACCCTATCTTTTCCTTCGTGAATTACGCCGCGGGGGGCGGTGTCTGGGATCCGGCGGTGCGGGGGATCTACCAGCTCCCGGCGCAGCTTCGGTTGTCGGATGTCCTGAGCGCGGTTGTGCTGTCGCTTGGACTGAGCTTTATCGTGACGATCTTTCCAGCCCGCCGCGCGGCGCGCATGAACCCGGTTGAGGCGCTGCGCTATGAATGATGTGACATTGCGGCTCAGCGGGATCACCAAATCCTACAACGCCGGAACCAGCGCTGCAGTGCATGTCTTGCGCGGCGTCGACATCGCGCTGGCGAAGGGCGAGATCGTGGCGCTTGTCGCCCCCTCCGGTGCGGGCAAATCGACATTGCTTCATATCGCCGGGCTGTTGGACACGCCCGACAGTGGCACGGTCGAGATCGCGGGCGAGGACCTGACAGGGGCACCGGATCGCACGCGCACAGGCGTGCGGCGCGACAGGGTTGGCTTTGTCTACCAATTTCACCACCTTCTGCCCGAGTTCAGTGCGCAAGAGAATATCGCCCTGCCGCAACGTGCCGCCGGTGTGCCAAGGCGCGCTGCAGAGGCGCGCGCGATGGAATTGCTGGAGACCGTCGATATCGCCCCGCGTGCCCATCACCGTCCCGCAGCGTTGTCCGGGGGCGAACAGCAGCGGGTTGCGTTTTGCCGGGCGCTGGCGAACCGGCCGTCGATCCTCCTGGCGGATGAACCGACGGGCAACCTGGACCCGTCGACGTCCGAAACCGTTTTCGCGGCTCTGATGAGCCTTGTGCGGGACACCGGACTGTCGGCGTTGATCGCCACGCATAACATGGCATTGGCGGCGCGGATGGACCGCCAATTGCGCATGGACGAGGGACAGCTGACACCGGCGTGAGCCACGCCGATGACGCGGCCCTCACGCGAACGTTTGATGCGGTGCGGGCGGCAAGCCTGCTAGGCAAACGGGCAAAGGAGACCGCCATGTACCGTATACTCGTTGCCACCGTTTTGTCCCTGGTGGTGCTGCCAGCCACGGCCGCGCCCGTGTCCTTTGACGGGAGTTGGGAAACACAGAGATTTTCGCTCTTTTCCTCGAACACATACGGGTTCAACGGCAATTCGGTCAGCGTCGCGTCCGACGCGTCGGTGTCGCTCGCCTATACGGAGCTGCCCCAAGGCTTTTGGGATGCGACGCAGGCCAGCTGGTCCTGGGCGGTGCAAGAGGGTGTTCCGGCGACCGATTTACGCCAGAAGGGCGGCGATGACCGCAACCTGGCGCTCTATTTCGTGTTCCTGCCCGAAGGACAGGCGCAGGCGTTGCAAGGGTCAAGCGTGCGCAAGCTTTTGACAAATGATGCAGCGCGCGTGCTGGTCTATGTCTGGGGCGGTGCGCATGACCGGGGCGCCGTGCTCGACAGCCCGTATCTTGGAAACCGCGGCAAGACCATCGTGCTGCGCAGCGCGGGCACCGGGCAGGCGCGTGAAACCGTCAACCTTGACCGCGACTACGCGAATGCGTTTGGCGGCGGCGGCGCAGCGCTGGTCGGGCTGGCGCTGTCCGGCGACAGCGACGACACCGACAGCCGTATTCGCGCATCGGTCAGCGGGTTGAGCGTGAATTGACAGCGCAGCTGAGATCAGCCGCCCCAACAGGCCAAGGATTACCGCGTTCCGACGCCGAGAGGCGGCGTGATACAGGTGATCGAGAATACATGGACCGCCACCAGAAGCCCGGCGGCAAACCCACTTGCTTGCGCGGGGCGCGAAACACAGGCACTCTGACCGTGATCGTGCCAGGAGACCGCAATGCGCCCACCCCAGTTAAGCCTGATTTTTGCAAGTGTTTCCGCCCTCTTGGTGGCTGCCTGCGCAAATGAAGAAATGCCGCAGGCCAGTGATGGACAAGCGCTGTTCATTGAGAATTGCGCGGTGTGCCATGGCAGCGATGCGACGGGGGGTGGGCCCATGGCGGGCGCGATGTCCACATCCCCCCCGGACCTGACCCTTATCGCGTTGCGCAACAATGGCGCGTTTCCGAGGGCCGAAGTGCTGTCATCCATCGACGGCTATGCCAAGTCCGACATGACCGGGCCGAATATGCCCGAATTCGGTGCGCTTCTGGAGGGAGATCTGGTGCCGTATGACAGTGGTGACGGTATTCTGACCCCGACGCCGCGCAAGCTGGTGGCGCTGTCGCAATATCTGGAGAGCATTCAGGCAACGCGCTGATCCGCGCGTTTGATCTGAACTGGTAAAGCCCCGCATGTGGCGCGGCTATGTGATCCGATCAGGCCTTGGCGTTGGCAGAGCGCGGGCCGGCCAGTAGCCAGATAATGAACCCGAGCAATGGAAGAAGCAGAACCAGCAGACACCAGATCACCTTGGAGCCTGTCGAATTGGCCGATCCGATGATCGAAACGAAGGCCCAGACATCCAGAGCGAGCAGGATCAGTCCTCCGAGTCCCGTGATTTCAATACTCATTTCTACCTCCTTGCGCCGATCCATGCGGCCTGCATTTTTTGGCGATATTGCTCATCTGTGAGCTTCGGGCAGCATGAGCAATGGTCGAAAGCGATCACCTGTCAAGAGGGGCGGTGGGAGGCTCTGACGTGGTCGTTTCCGAACGCGCGCCTGAATCAAGCGCTAATGCCCCCGCTCGCGTGCGATATCCTTGCTCGCGCAGCGCCTCGCAGGTATCCTCACCCTTGATCCGGGGACCGTGATCCTTGGTCATGATCATTCATCCACCACGGTACTGGTTGCGCCGTCCTCTTCGGATGTGCCGGGTTCGTTGCCTTGCACGGCAAGATTGGCGAGGTAGGCAAAGTACAGGATCGCCACGAAGACGGCGGCGATGGCAAAGCCCAGCAGCACCGGACGGTGGCGTTTTTTCTGCTTTTCAACATTCGTTTCGGGGGCAGACATGTCATTCCTTTTCGTCGTTCGAATTTGCAGGGACAACGCGGGGCCGGGATCAAAAGTTCCAGTCGCTTGGAACCGGGCCAGCGGTTGCGCGTTGCGCATCACAAGGTAACGCCATGCCGCTACGGGATTCTTGTCAGCACCAATGCGGCGATGAACACGCGGTCGAAAGCGGCGTAGTCCCCGGGTCTGAGCCTTGTGCGCATCTTTGCCGTTTACGTGCCGCTGGCCTGGGTCGGAATGTGGCTGTTCGCGTGTTGGGGCATCCTGCTTGCCGCCATCGCGGCCAATGTCTTTGCCATCTCGGTTGGGGTGTTCTGCCCGCGCGCCACCGGGTTGATGGATGAACTGAACGGGCACCCGGTTCCCAAGGTCCTGCCCCAGGCGAACGGGTAGCGCCGTCAGGCTGGGCCTTCGTGCACCGCATCTGTCTGAACACCTTCCCGGCGGTAGGCGTCGGCGGCGCGCACAAGCGCGCGAAAGAGCGCGCGCTGGCGGTGGGCGTAGAACAGGTGTTCGGGGTGCCATTGGACGCCAAGCGCAAACGGGTCTTTTATCCGTTCGATCGCTTGAACCATGCCTTTTGTGTCATCCGCAGAGATGCGAAGACCGTCGCCCAGCCGGTCCACCGCTTGCGTGTGCAGGGCATTGACCTTCATCGGTTGCGGACCGCTAACCAGGGACAGGTGCGTGTCTGGTCGGATCCGCACGTCGCGTTTGGGCAGGATGGTCTTGATCATGCGGTCGCGCCCATAGGTCCCCCACGCGTCCTGATCCAGCGTGCCACCAAGTGCCACGTTGAGCATCTGCGAGCCGCGACAGATACCGAGCACCGGGATGTTCTGTTCCAGCGCTGCTTTGGCCAGCGATCGTTCGAGCTGATCTCGTTCGGGGTCGATCCGGGCGGAAATGCCCAGCTTGCCACCGTAGAGATCCGGACCGATATCGTCGCCTCCGCCGATGATCAGCCCGTCCACATCGGCCAGATCGGCGATGCGTCCGACACCCCAACGGACCCCACGGCCGCCGGTGATCCAGAGGTTGAGATTGACCAGCGGAAACACCCGCCAGCCCGACCGCGATGACGTGGTCACGGCGATCAGCGGCCGGCTCATGCGTCAACCTTCGCGGCGTGCTGGTCGAGCAATCGGTCAATGGTGCCGATCCACTCGGATTTGCGCGAAAACCACGCCGCGTCATGCGTCGCCCATTCCGCGCGCAGCGCAGCGAGCAGGTCCGTGTTGGCCGCGACGCATTCGACCTGACGCCACAATTGCCAGGCTTGAAGCAGCGACCAACCCGCCTCGTCGATCCGGCTGTCGGGCAGGCGGAAGTGAAAGGTGGGCCGGGGCGATGTCTTGTCTTCGATGTCAAATATCTCGTCGAACAGATCGGGTTCGGCGTGTTTGAACAGCGGCAGCAGATCAAGGCTCTGATTGCGGCTGGCAATATGCTGGGCCGCGACACGCATCACGTCCGCCAGCCTGTCGAAGCTGCCACCGGCCAGGGCGGAAACGAACCCTTTGGGCCATGTTTCGACAAACGGCATCATGCGGCGGGTTGCGTTGATTTCTTCTTTCATCCGCAGCCATGGCTCAAGCAGCGCGTAGGCGATGATCGTGTCGAGCGTGAAGCGGTCGTCGGGGGCGACCACTTCCGGGTTCAGATGGACGCCGAAGCCAAGAAACACGCCACTGCGCGACCCCATCGCGCCAGCCCTGGACAGGGCAGGGCACAGCGTGTCGAACTCTTCGATCTGCGCGCGGGACAGCGGCGGGGTGACGATTTCCACGGGGATCACGCCGCGAAAGGCATCAAGCCCCTCTTTCACGAAAGGCAGATCATTGCGTTTGCGCAGAGCGATATCGAGCTCCACATGAATGTCGCCGAGGGCGGTGCCGCTGATTGTCACGCAATGCTGACCATCGTCCTTGGCCGTGCCGCCGAACAATTGCGCGATCAGCTCTCCGGTCTGAGTTTCGGTCGGACCTGCGAATTCGACCTCGACGCCTGTCAGGCGTTCTTTTCCATCAGCTGTTTTCTCGATCGGCAGTGGCGGAAAGGAATTTGGTGTGTCTGTCATGTCATACCTGTGCCCGGACGCGTGTCTGCCGAAAGCCTTTGTGCAAATCTGCGGGATGTGCAAGAGCGGCGCAGGCGCAACGGTGCGATTTGAAATCGCTTTTTCCGGGTGCAGGCGTGCGGGTGATCCCGGGTCCGGTCATTCGACATGGAGAGGACGCGACTGCACCAAGCGCGGGCACAGAGCCATTCGCGAATGGCTCAGGGCATAGGTTCCATGCTTGGTCCTTGATGATTTTGCTCTAGCGAGTGGCGCTCTTGCCGTCCGTGAATTCGGACCGCGCCGCTTCGATACCGCTTTCGACGGCGGCCTTGCCCTGCTCTTCGAGCTTGGACAATTCGGCATGCAGCGTGGCTTCGGCATCGCGCATCAGCTTGTCCCGTGTCGCACCCATCATGTCGGCCTCTGTCCGGGTCGCAGGCAGAAGCGCGCCCACCAAAGCGCCGACGCCCGCGACCATCGCGCCGGTCAGGAACGGCTGGCTGTAATGCGTCTCGCGCGCCTTTTCGGAGGCGCGGCGGGCGCGGCGTTCGATATCTTCTTGTGCATCGATGACCTTGAGCCGAGCCTCGGTGACGCGGGCACGCGCCTCGGGGGACAGCTTGTCCAATCCCTTGTCCAGCGATTTGCGCAGGGTAGATGCAGACACCTGTCCGGCGGCGAACCGACCGGTCATGACCTGGTTGCGCGCCTTGATCTTGGCATCTGCGCTGGCGATCCTGTCGTCCTGACCGCGTGTCTCATTGGACGGCAGCGACGATTGATCGGTCTGTTTTTGCGAGCTGAGCGCAATCATGGCCGCCCCCATGCCCATTATTGCAAGCCCCGACGGATTCTGTTTCGCGCCCTTCATGAGCGTGTGAATCAAGGTCTGACCCAAATCGGCGGATTGGCCAACGGCGCGCTGTGCATTGGCCTTGGGCTGAGCCTTGGATGCAATCGTGTCCAACCGCTCGGTCAATTGGGCGCGTTGGCTTTCGGCGGTCTGTTCGAGTTCTCGCGTGCTAGGCACGGGTCACCTCCTTCACGGCGTGAATATCGGATTGGAACTGATGCAGCGTCCTTTTCGGTGTCAGCGACGCCGCAGACAGGCGGGATTTTCCGATGAGCGCAAAGATCAGCGCCACAACCAGAAAGCCGATCGCCACGACAAGTGCGGCCCATGGCAGGGCGAGGCCCAGTGCCGCGACCCCGAACACGGCCGCAACGGCCAAGGCGCCAAGCCCGACGAAGGCAATCAGCGCAGCCAGAACGAAGAGGACAAGCCCACCACTTGCACGAGAGGCGTTGTCCGATAACTCTTGTTTGGCAAGCTGCAATTCGGTGCGGAGCAGAGCGCGGGCTTCGTTGAGGGCGGCGCCGATCAAGGAGCGCCAGTCGGACGTGTCTTCTGTTTCGTGTTTCACTGGCGGTCTCCCGTATCTTGCGCGGAACCGGTCCATGGATCGTAGTCAGGCGCGTGATGCCCATCCGGGTCGGCGCCATCGGATTTCAGAAAGCGCATCGTCGCGAACCCGGCCAATGCCGCGCCGCCCAGAAACAGAAGCGGATTGCGGCGCGCGAAGGCGCCAACGTCGTCAAGCATTTCATCCACGGGCTTTTCCCGTAGACGGTTCGTGACGCTGCTGATCTGCGTTTCGATCTGCCTCAGCGCTTCTGCCTCGAACGAATTCGGCTCGAATTCGCCGCGCGCCGCCTGGGCCGCATCGGCAACGTCATCCGCGTTGTCGACAACGTCGTCGCGTGCCGCCTCGGCCGTTTCCTCGGCGCTGGCCGTCGCATGATCCTTGGCGGTCTCGGCCATCTCGGATGCGCGTTTTCTGGCGGTGTCGATTGTACTGTGCGCGTTGGTCATTCTGGTCTCCATCTGTAACGGCCTTGCCATCCACGTTCTGGCCCGGCCCCGGTCGAGGCGGTCGCCGTGGTCGACATGCATTCCCGCGTCAAAACCTTGGCATGGTGTCTGTTGCAGATCGAACGCGCCAAAGCAGCAGAAGTTCCTCGCCAAAGCCGGGGTGCGCCACCGAGTGTCTGGCGCAGGATCGACTTGGCCGCCGGCGGGTCGAGCCGCGCGCTGTCGTGCGTCCGCCTTGCAGAATGCAAGTTGTGACCAAGCGGGGTCCAGACCCTAGATCAAGGGCCGCTTCAACAGCTGCTCGCCGATCGAATGGGCCCGCGCGGCAAGCTGATCCGGGCGGTGCACGTCCAGAACGCCATGGCTCCATGTCGCGATGCCGTCTTCCCGCAGCTTCGCCAGTGTTTTGTTGGTGTGAACCAGGGACAGTCCCATCGCATCAGCAAGGTCTTGCTGCCTGTATGGCAGGGTGACGCGGTCATTGTGGTTCAAATCAAGCGCGGTGAGCCGTTTGTAAAAGCGGTTCAGCACCCAGGATACCTTGGCCATGCCGTCCAGTTGCCCGACAGCAGAAAGCATTTCGCCCAAAAGGCTTTCTTCGATGGCGGATGCATGGGTCAAATCGAAGGCGCGTCGCGGTTGAGTCTTGAACAGGTCCCAAAGCGACGAGCGATTGAACACGCACAGCGTCATGTAGGTCGAGGCTTCAACAGAATGCTGCATCTCCTCCATGACGCCGCTTTGCAAGCCTATGAAATCGCCGGGAAGAATGAAACCGACGACCTGGCGTTGTCCATCCACCAAGGTCTTGTAGCGAAGGCCCATGCCCTTGAGCGTGGTGTAGAGATGCGCAGACGCACGGCCCTCGGTCAAAATTTCGGTCCCGGGCTGCGCGTTGAGTTCGCCGGTCTTGAAGCGCGACGTGAATTGTTCTTCCTCTTTCGAGATGTCGTCGAACAAGTCGAGCGGTCTGAGCGGGCAGTTTTCACACTTGATCGTCATAGGGCTCCACGTTGTCACAGTTTAATGCGGAGGAAGAATCGCGGTGGCATACGAGGGGTCATTCAGAGAGGTTGAGGCACAGGATGAGTTGCACCCGACTAGCGCCCAGAACATTGCTTGTAACCGAAAACATGATCGAGGCGGAGGACCTGATTGAGACCTTGACCCTCCAGGGGATGGGTCCGGTGCTGCATGTCAGGCATCTGGGTGAAGCCAAGGATGCCTTGAGCCTAGACCATCGCCATTTCGAGATGATCATCTTCGGTTTGTCCCAGCATGTTCCGGGAACAGAGGCATTTATTCAAGCCATCGATACGTCTTCAGTGCCACTCCTTTGGATCGACGGAGATGCGGACGTGGCTGCCAAGCAAGGATTGGCAGCCGTGCTGCGCCCGTTTTCGACACGAGAGATTTCCAACGCGCTGACCCAACTGGGCGTGGCACGCTAATTCCGTTTCTGCATCACCAGTCCGATCGCGACACCGACACCCAAGGCCCCGAGGACAGCGAGCGTCGGATTGCGACGGACCGCGCTGTCGAACTCGCTTTGAAAGCCCTGCATTTGCGCGGTGCTCCGCTCGACGGCGTTTTCGGCCGTTTCCTGTGCGGTGTTGGCGACGTCGCGTAACTCGTGTGTCGCGGAGGTGATCGACTCGCGGGCCTTGTCTGCGCGTGACTTTTCGGCGGTGTCATGCGGGATGTGTTCAGGTTCGATATTGCCGGTTGAATGCGCCATGATGTGTCTCCTTTGTTGCAAGGAAAACGCGGGGCGGGCGGCAAAGTTCCCGGACCTCCTCGGATGCGCGTTGGCAAGAGGTTGGACCGGGTCGTGTGAACGCACATGAATGCGACAGCTTCGCGACGAAAAAAAACCGGAGCTTGGCGGCTCCGGTTTCCTGTGTCTGGGTCCTGATCGTGTTTTACGCCTTGAGCGTTTCTGTAGAAGAAAAGAACATGGCTTGGCTGACGGCTGATCTGACCTGGTCCTCTGTATAAGGCTTGGCGATCAGAAAGGCCGGTTCCGGCCCCTCGCCGGTCAGAAGGCGCTCGGGGAAGGCGGTGATGAAAATCACGGGCACGTCGGGATTGTCGGCGACAATGCCGTTGACCGCGTCGATGCCGCTGGACCCATCCGCCAGTTGAATGTCCGACATGATCAGATGCGGCTTTTCTTGCGCGAAAAGCTGCTGCGCCGCATCGGCTGTTCTGGCAATACCGGTCACCCTGTGACCCATGTCGGCGACAATCGCTTCGAGATCCATTGCAATGATCGCCTCGTCCTCGATGATCATGATCCGCCCGGCAAGAGACTTGGCCATCTCGCCATAGGCGATATCGACAAGCTTGGCGGCTTCCTCCGGGCTGATGTCGAGCGTTGTCGCAACCTCGTCGAAAGACAATTCTTCGATCGTGTGAAGCAAAAGCGCCTCGCGCGTACTGGATGTCAGCATCGCAAGATGTTCTTGAGCCTTGGCCACCGGGCCGGTTTCTTCGGTGTTGAATGTCGCACCGGACGAGGACCAGATAGTATGAAACACCTTGAAAAGCGCCACCTTGTTCGACGCATCATGATCAAACAGCGAAGAATCGCTCAAAATGGCTTCAAGCGTGGCCACGGCATATTTGTCCCCCTCGCTCTGTGATCCGGTCAGCGCTCGCGCATATCGGCGCAAATACGGCAGCTCCGCGCCGATCTTCGACGTAAGATCCTTGGGCTCTTCGGTTGACATGGAGAAACGCTCCCACTTTTTTTGCAATTCTGGGAACGAAACGCATCAAATCACGTTAGGTTCCAGATCAGCCGCAAGAAACGGTGAATTGTTTGAAGGGCTACATGACACAGGATCGAAGAAATTCAAACCTCGAGGAGGCAATCGAGGCAAACCTGAAGCGGGTCTACGAAGACGTCGCCAATCAGGATGTGCCGGATCGGTTCAAGGATCTGCTCAACAAGCTGCGCGAATCCGAACAGACCGACCAAACGGAATCGGACAACAATGATGGCTGAACATAGTGATCCCAGAGACGAGATTGTTGAACATCTAAGCGCGATGCGCGCCTTTGCCATGAGTTTGACGCGCAATTCGGCTCTTGCGGACGACATGGTTCAGGACGCGCTTGTCAAGGCGTGGTCCAAGATCGATTCCTACCAACCCGGCACCAATATGCGGGCCTGGTTGTTCACGATCTTGCGCAACACCTATTATTCCCACCACCGGAAAGCCCGGCGCGAAGTGGCTGACGTGGATGGTGAAATGGCGGCAGCCCTGTCGCAAAAGCCCGACCATGACGGACGTTTGCAGATGCGCGACTTCAACCGCGCGTTCGAGCAGCTGAAAGACGAGCAGCGTGAAGCGCTGATCCTGGTCGGGGCTGGTGGGTTCTCTTATGAAGAGGCGGCGCAAACCTGCGGCGTGGCCATCGGGACAATCAAGAGCCGGGTGAACCGCGCGCGCAAGCAATTGGTCGAGATGTTGCAGATGAGCGATGACGAAGTGCTGGAAGCCACTGATGTCGTCACGACCACCATCGTTTCCGACAACAAGAACGTCGCCTGACCCTGCGCCCGTGAACGGAAACGCTGTCTAATGCAGTTGGCGGTTGGGCTGGGCCTGCAAATTTCGGACGTGGGGGCCTCGTTTTGTGTGTTTGGTACGCGCGTCCATGACCTCGACACCAGGTCTGACATCGAACAGGATTTGCCGGCGCGGCACTGAAAGCATTGTCTAATCGAAGGGGCCCGCGCATCATGCGGTCGCCCGACCGGTCCGGACACAGGAGATTTCCATGAGCCGTGGACGCTTCGCCTACAGACCGACGCAGATCCCGCTGAAAGGGGGATTCGATGTGGCGATGCGCATGTGGCACAAGCAATCATCCAAGAACCTCGGCCTGATCGCTGCAGGGATCGCCTTTTACAGCCTGCTCTCCCTGTTTCCGGGCATCACGGCCGCGATGGCTTTTGCTGGTACCTTCCTGCAACCCGAAATGCTGGTGGAAAACAGCACCCAGATTACCGCGATGCTGCCAGAGGCGGCGGAAAGGATCGTCATGGGGCAGTTGCGCGATGTTGCAGAGGCCGATTCGTCGCGCCTGAGCTTTGCCGCGCTGCTGGGTATCGGCATCGCGCTTTACTCCGCGTCCAAGGCGGTGGCGAACTTCATCTCCGGGTTGAACATGATCTATGACGAACAGGAAACGCGCAACTTCTTCAAGGTCAAAGCGCTGACCATCGTCCTGACCTTTGTATTGATCACCGGCCTGATCGTCGCGATCGTGATCGTGGCCGCGATTCCGGTCGTTGCGTCCCTCTTTGCCAGTGCCGGCTACCTGGATGACATTGTCATGTTCCTGCGCTGGCCGGTGCTTTTCCTCATGGGGGTGGCGGGAATCGCCCTCCTGTACCGTCTTGGCCCCTGCCGCCGCTCCGCCAAGTGGCGCTGGCTCACGCCGGGCGCTGTAACCGCCTGCGTGCTCTGGGTCGCGGGCAGCTATGGCTTCAGCCTCTATGTCCAATCATTCGGGTCGTATAATGAAACCTTCGGCGCGCTGGGCGGTGTGATTGTCTTGCTGACATGGCTTTGGCTGTCGACCTTCATCGTGCTTCTGGGTGCGCTTCTGGATGCCGAGCTCGAGGCCCAGACGCGCATCGACAGTACGGTCGGAAAGGACCGGCCGATGGGCGAGCGGGGGGCGTTCAAAGCCGACAATATCGGTGCGGCCCGCGGAGAAGAGGCCCTGGGGGAAGAATTGACGGAACCCACAAGCTGACGGCGACGTTACCCAATCGAATGTAGACCCGTATCCATGAAGATTTCATGGAGATTGTCCACATCATCGTCGCCATCCTGTTGCCCCCTTTGGGAGTCGTCCCGGAGGTTTGAAACAGGAAACTTGTCTGGGTCAACATCCTGCTTGCGGTGTTGGGGTATCGTCCGGGGATCGTCCATGCCGTCTACACCATTGCCCGCCGCTGACGTGGCGCAACGGCTTGACCGTATCGAACGGGTCGCCAAGCTTCTCGATGCGCGGTTCCGCATCCCGCTTTTGGGCATCCCCATCGGCTGGGATTCCATCTTGGGGCTTGTGCCGGGTCTCGGGGACGCGGTGACAGCCGTGCCCGCGGGCTGGATGATGTGGCATGGCCACCAGATGGGTGCACGCAAACGCACGCTCGCCCGGATGGGTGTGAACGCGGGGATCGACCTCGTGATCGGGGCAATCCCGCTTGTCGGTGATCTCTTCGACATCGCCTTCAAGTCCCACATCAAGAACCTCGCGCTGCTGCAATCCGAAATGCGGCGCGACCTGTCTCACGCTAGAATAGAGGAGGTACAAAATGCCGAAACGTCACAGATCAAATGACGGTCGCCGGGAAACCGAGGACGTGTTGGGCGACAAGACACAGGTCTCCCAGCAAGGCCGCGACGGAGGACGTCTGTCCCGCGTCGTCGGCACGAAAGACGAAGAAAAGCGGAGCAAAGAGCGCCCCGCTGGCGCAACCCGCGTTGTCAAAAGCATCGAAGATGAAGGGAGCGACAATGACGCGTAAATCGGGCCTGCCACAAGGCACATGGGTTGTCATCCTCGATGGTGAGAAGGCATTGTACCTTGTCAACCGAGGCGACGATATGGACATGAACCTGGTCGTGCGCGGCAAGGAGGAACAGGACAATCCGCAGGCGCAGGACTGGGCGGCGAACCGTCCGGGACGGTTCAACGACGGGCCTTTCGAGCAGCGGTCTTCCGTGGAGGACACCGACTGGCATGAGCTCGAAAAAGAGCGGTTTGCCAAGGATGTGGCCGATCAGCTTTACAAGGATGCGCACAAGGGCCGGTTTGAAAAACTGGTCATCATCGCCAGCCGCCCGGCGCTGAGCGAGCTGCGCAAGGAATTGCACCCCGAAGTGGCAAGCCGCGTGATCCTCGACGTGCCAAAGGTTTTGACCAACCACCCGATCGATGAGATCGAAACGCTGCTCAGCAAGGACATGGAGCACCGGTAACACAAAGCGGCATCACGCAGGACGGCGTCGCGCCGGGTGCGTGGTGCCTGTGCCCACGCTTTGTCCGGGCGGTGGTTCCGGATGGCGGTACGGACACCGACAGGCTTGGCCCGATTGCCCGGACTTGACCAGCCAGCACATCACGCAGGCAAAAAGCCAGCACCGATGGTCACACATGAAAAAGGCCGGTCGTTAGACCGGCCTTTGATACGTGATGTTCAGCGTGCGATTATTCGCGGTTTCCAAGCAGTTGCAGCAGGAACATGAACATGTTGATGAAGTCGAGATAGAGCCGCAGAGCACCCATGATCGCCGACTTGCCCATCCATTCAGAATCGCCGTGCTGCGCGTGCTGCAGGTATTCGTTCTTGATCGATTGCGTGTCGTAGGCGGTCAGGCCAGCAAAGATCAGCACACCCAGGATCGAGATCGCGAAGGCCAGGGCCGGCATCGGCCAGAAGATGTTCACGATCGACGCCACGATAAGACCGATGACACCCATGATCAGGAACGAGCCCCAAGCGGAGATATCTTTCTTGGTCGTATAACCCCAGAGAGACAGGCCCGCGAACGCGATCGAGGTGATCAGGAACACCTGGATGATCGAGTAGCCTGTAAACACCAGGAAGATCGAGCTGATCGATACGCCCATGACAGCGGCAAAGATGTAAAAGACCGTTTGCGCCGTCGCCGCGGACATCCGGTTGATCCCGGCCGAGAAGCCGAAGACGAAGATCAGCGGTGCAAACATGACCAGCCATTTCAACGGCGACATGTAGAGTGCCTGACCCAGTGATGTCAGGTATTTGTCGGTTCCGATCTGGGCCACCGCCTGTGACGGGTCGGCTGTCACGGCCAGGCCGGATATGGCCCAGGCCGCGGCAAACGTGATCAGCATACCTACGGACATGGTGCCGTAGACCTTGTTCATGTGCGCGCGCAGACCCTCATCAACCTGGGCGGTCCGGGCGCCAGCAACGCCGGTCGACCGGATTGTGTTATACTCAGCCATTTATCCCTCCGAAATGAACTCAGGCATCCCGCACCATTGTGGGGACGTGTACCAGAAATATCGTGTCTTCGCGCGAACATTTCAAGCGCGCAAATCTAAAGGTTCCCTTAAAAAATGAATCCTTTTTACATTTTTCGGACGCCGAGGGCCTGGAACTGCACAATTTCAGCGCATCACGCTTGCCGGAGCGTCCCAGATCGGGCGCGCAGCCTCTTTTTCAGCAGTACGGCGGTCGATCCCGATATCCCGGAGCATGTGCGGGTCCAAGTTCGCCAGCCGCGCGCGGCTGCGGTAGAGTGCCATGGCGGTATGAAACCGGTCGATCAGACGGCCCCTTGAGGGCATGTGGTGCGGGCGGTCAATGACCGTATTCATCAGGCGTTGCATTGTCTTGCTCCTAGTGTCTTTGTGATGGTTCGGGAGGAACCCATCGTGTTGCCTGATGCATATGGGCCTGCTACGGTGATTTGTGAAACGAATGTTATTGAAGTGATGAATCACAGGATTTGATATATGCGCAATCTCGACATCACGACCCTGCGATCCTTTATCGCCGTGGCCGATTCCGGTGGCGTCACGCGGGCGGCATCCTTCCTGAACCTGACGCAATCGGCGGTGTCGATGCAGATCAAACGGCTCGAGGACAGTCTTGGCCTGACGCTGCTTGACCGCCAGGGACGCGGCGTCGTGCTGACCTCGGCGGGTGAGCAGCTTTTGACCTATGCAAGGCGGATGGTGGACATGAATGACGAGGTATATGGCAAGCTCACCAACACGGTCTGGGAAGGTGAAATCACCCTCGGCGTGCCGCATGACATCATATACCCCGCAATTCCCAACGTGATGAAGGCGATGCAGCGCGACTTTCCCCGCGTGAAGGTGCAGCTTTACAGTTCTTACTCCAGTGATCTGAAAGACCGGTTCGCGCGCGGCGAGGTGGACATCATCCTGACCACGGAAACCCGTCCCGATGGCGCGGCGGAGGTGCTGATGAAAGTCCCGCTGCGCTGGTACGGTGCGCCGGGGGGACAGGCGTGGAAGATGCGGCCGATTCCGGTGGCGTTCTGCAATCATTGTTCGTTCCGGCCCGTCGCGCTTGGCACGCTGGAACGTGTGGGGGCGGATTGGGACCTTGTCCTGGCCTCGGACAGCGACCGCGCGATCGACGTGGCAGTCAGCGCGGATCTGGCGATCACCTCGGTTCTCGAAGGGCACGAGCCAGCGCAATTCGAGGCAATCCCGATGACGAGCGATCTGCCCGATCTGGGCCATCAGTCGGTCGCTCTTTACCGCGGGACCGCCCGGTCGCAGATCATCGAACCCCTCTGCGACCTGTTGCGCCGCGAATTCGCGGCCATTTCCGGCGTGGACATGCGCGCAGCGGCGGAATAGCGGTCCAGACCCTCGCCCTGTCCAGATCAGGACGCGATCTCGACCACGACCTTTCCGGTGGATTTGCGGCTGCGCAAAAGCTCCAGCCCGTCCGCCACGGTGTCCAGATCGACTCTATGGCTGACATGCGGTTTGAGCTTTCCGCTCCTGTACCAGTCCAGAAGCGTGGCAAGGCTTTGCGTCACGGCCTCGGGACGAAAAGCGAGATAACCGCCCCAATAGACACCCAGCACCGACAGGTTCTTGACCAGAAGGTGGTTTGCCTTGATCTGCGGCACCTCCCCGCTGGCAAAGCCGATGGGCAGAATCCGCGCCTCCGGCTTGCAGGACCGGAATGCCGCTTCGAATTGCGCCCCGCCAACCGGGTCATAGACAACGTCCGCCCCGCCCAGCGCCTTCATTTCGGTCCGGATATCCTGCGTGTCTGCATCAATCAGGTGATCGGCCCCGGCCGATCTGGCGGCATCCAGCTTGGCTTTGCCGCGCGCGCAGGCGACCACCGTGGCGCCCATGAGCTTGCCGATCTCCACCGCCGTCAGGCCGACACCGCCCGCCGCTCCAAGAACAAGGAGCGTTTCCCCCGACTGCATCCGTGCGCGGTGGGCAAGGGCAAGATGGCTCGTGCCATAGGCGACCTGGAACGCGGCTGCGTCAACCATCGACATGGTCTCGGGCAAGCGCACGGCGCGTCGGGCCTCGAAACAGCCAAACTCGGCCAGGCCGCCATGCCCGCCAAAGACCGCGACCTTGTCGCCGACAGCAAGGTCCGACACGTCATCACCCAGCGCGTCGATGATTCCCGACACCTCCATTCCAAGGGTAAAGGGCAGGTCTGGCACGTCCTGATATGTGCCCTTCACCATCAGCAAATCGGCAAAATTCAACCCACAGGCATGAATTTTGATTCGAATTTCGCCTGCGGCAGGCTCTGGTTTCGTGACATCAACCAATGCCGGTGCGACATCATGGGTGCAGACCTGAAACGCCTTCATCTTGACCTCTTTTTTGAAATTATCATAGCTTTACAGCGCCTTATGCAGAGCGCGAGACGACTTCAACCACTATTCCCGCACCCCGAAGCGGATCGCTGCGCCGGACCTCTGGTTGTACTTTGTTAACCAATTTCTGTTTACTGCCGCCAAAATTCTTGCCCTGATACCTGTCATGCTATAGCTTTCCTGCACCAACAATCGGATAGGTTGTCCCTGTCAGGCGCCGGTTCACCGAAGCGGCTACGGGCCTATCCAACAACCATAAAGACGAAATTGCGTCTGTCGAAAGGAACATGATGGCACATCCTGTTGACGTACATGTTGGAAAACGGGTCCGGCATCGCCGCTGGCTGGTGGGAATGACCCAGCAGCAATTGGCCGAGAAAGTCGGGATCAAATTCCAGCAAATCCAGAAATATGAAACCGGCGCCAACCGGGTCAGCGCATCGCGGCTTTGGGATATCGCCGACGCGCTGGACGTGCCGGTGGCCTTCTTTTTCGAAGGAATCGAAGACGCCCAGACGGCTAACGCAACAGAGGTCCCTGCCGATGCGGTGCCCGCCGATCTGCTGGGTGACAAGGAAGCGCTCGATCTTGTCCGGTCCTACTATGCGATCCCGGAAAACCAGCGTCGCCGCCTTTTCGAACTGGCCCGCGTGCTGTCTGACGTGGCTTGAGCCGCTCCTCCGCCTGAGGTAGCCCTGACAGGGCTGCTTGCAGGAGGCGTTCATGACAGAATTCACCCCGTCCCAGGCCGCTGACCTTTGGTCAGTGGCCGAACGCATGGCGGATGCCGCCGGTGCAGCGATCCTGCCGCATTTTCGGTCTGTCACCCTCGATGCGGAAAACAAGCTTGAAGGCGGGTTCGATCCCGTGACCATCGCCGACCGCGCCGCCGAAACCGCGATGCGCGAGGTACTGTCGGCTCTGCGCCCGAACGATGCGATACTTGGTGAAGAGCATGGATATACGGAGGGCAACAGCGGCCTGACCTGGGTGCTCGACCCGATTGACGGGACACGCTCCTTTATCAGTGGCACGCCGACATGGGGCGTGCTGATCGCCCTGTCCGACAGCACTGGCCCCGCGATGGGCATGATCGCGCAGCCCTATACCGGCGAGCGGTTCATGGGGGGTCTTGGACGGGCCTGTTGGACCGGGCCGGGGCGCGAGGCGGCATTGAGGTGCAGGGACACGCGGGCCCTGCGCGACGCCACGCTGTTTTCCACGTTTCCCGAAATCGGCACAGCCAGCCAGCGCGTGGCGTTTCAGCGTGTGGCCACAGAGGCCAAGCTGACGCGATATGGCTGCGACTGTTATGCCTATGCGCTCTTGGCGGCGGGGCAGATCGACCTTGTGATCGAAGCCGGACTGAACGCCTACGACGTGCAGGCGCCCATCGCGGTGATCGAAGCGGCGGGCGGCATCGTGACCCAATGGGATGGCACCCCCGCGCATGACGGTGGCACCACCCTGGCGGCCGCCACGCCCGAGCTTCATGCGGCGGCATTGGCGCGGCTGAACGGCTGACAGGCTCCCGCATATGCGGTACCAGAGGCAGGCCAGGGCGAGTCCTTCCGTTCCTTTTCTGTCGCCCCGGCGGGATACCTGCACCGAAAAGGACGCGATATGTGTGGCGGGATCGACATGACCACCCTTGTTCAAAATGCGAAACTCGTCCTGACAATGGATGCTGACCTGTCCGAACTGGAGGACGCGGATATCCTGATCGAGGAAGGTGTGATCACCGGGATCGGCCGGGGCCTATCCGGCGCGAATGAGGTGATCGATGCGCGCGGTTGCCTGGTGACACCGGGCTTGGTGAACACGCATCACCACCTGTACCAATCCCTGACCCGCGCCGTCCCGGGCGGGCAGGATGCCCTGCTCTTTGGCTGGTTGCAGACGCTCTACCCGATATGGGCGCGGTTCGGCCCGGAAGAGATGTTTGTCTCGGCCCAGATCGGGCTGGCGGAACTGGCGCTGTCCGGCTGCACGCTGAGCTCGGACCACCTGTACCTCTATCCGGGCGGTGCGCGTCTGGACGACACGATCGCCGCGGCGCAGGAGGTTGGCCTGCGGTTTCACCCGACACGCGGCGCGATGAGCATCGGAGAGAGCGATGGCGGCTTGCCGCCCGATACGTTGGTCGAGCGCGAGGCGGCGATACTGGAGGATTGCATCCGCGTGATCGACGCGCATCACGATCCACGCGAAGGCGCGATGGTGCGTGTCGGTGTGGCGCCCTGTTCGCCGTTTTCGGTCAGCCGCGATCTGATGCGCGACGCGGCGCGACTGGCGCGGGATAAAGGTGTGATGTTGCACACCCATCTGGCCGAGAATGACGAGGATGTCGCTTACAGCCTCGAAAAATTCGGGTGTCGTCCGGGCCAATATGCCGAGGATTTGGGCTGGACCGGTCCGGATGTGTGGCACGCGCATTGCGTGAAGCTGGACGGAGACGAAATTGATCTTTTCGCCAGAACCCGCACGGGCGTGTCGCATTGCCCCTGTTCGAACTGCCGGCTCGGGTCGGGCATTGCACCGGTGCGCGCGATGCGGGATGCGCAGGTGCCGGTTGGCCTCGGGGTTGACGGGTCGGCCAGCAACGACAGCGGCAATCTCAGCGCCGAGGCGCGGCAGGCCATGCTTTTGCAGCGGGTCGCGGGCGGAGCAGATGCGATGAGTGCGCGCGAGGCGCTTTTTATCGCGACGCGGGGTGGGGCCGAGGTTCTGGGCCGCCCGGATTGCGGCCAGATCGCCGTTGGCAAACGGGCCGATATCGCGCTTTGGGATGTGACCGGGATCGAAAGCGCCGGGAGCTGGGATCCGGCCGCGCTTCTGCTTGCCGGACCAACGCGGGTGCAGACCTTGCTGGTCGAGGGCCGGCAGGTCGTGCGCGACGGGCAGATCGCAACCATTGACCTGCCAAGGGTGATCGACCGGCAAAACCTGCTGGCGCGCGCCTTGGCCGGGTGACAGCCAGCCTATGCTGCGCAAAAGCGTGGACGGCCCCTGCGTTCGCTTGGCGATGCCTTGGTGACCGCAGCGCGGGTCAACTTGCTTTATCGCGCCCCGTGTCGATCAGACCCCGACATCCGGCCCGTGGCAGACCATCGGTTCGTCTTTCTGCTGCGCCTCATAAAGCGTGGTCGCTTCCGGATCATTCTGGAAAATCGCTCGCAGCCCGGAAGATTCCTCGAAAAAGGTCCAGCATTGCGGTGTCGGCGTATCCTCGTAGACGAAACAGATCATCCCGTCCTCTTCGTACCAGACACCATCCTTGCATTGACCGTCCAGAAAGGACCACCGCACGCGCCGATCCTCGAGGTATTCCTCGACACCGTAGGCGGTTCCGTTTTGACCGAAATACAGCGTCTTGCCGGTCACGTAGGATTCGAATTGCGCCCCGGTCATCGGCTCGGCGCCCGGCAGCGGGCTTGCCAGGCAGGCGGCCAGACTGGCGTATCCAAGATAACGTTTCATGCCATTTACCCTAGCGAAGCGCTGCGCGTTGCACAAATGACATCGGCATGACTTTTCCGAAATTCGTCATGTCGACCCTATCGGCAACACGGCCTCGGCGCAGCGGCGGCGTGTAAGGTCGTTTTCAGGCTCGTACCGGGCGCACCGCTGTGCGACCCTGCGACCAGATGCAGGGGGAGGACATACCAGATGGCATTGGACGAACGCAAAGGTGTGTGGAAATCCGGGCGCGGCAAGGGTCGCGTGACCCCCAAGGGCCGTCAATATACCGACGCCGCGCTGGCAGAGGTGCGCAGCCTGCTGGGCGACCGTCCGCGCCGCCGCGATCTGCTGATTGAATTCCTGCACCTGATCCAGGACGCACACGGCTATCTGGGCGCGGATCACTTGCGCGCGCTGGCCGAGGAAATGCGCCTGAGCATGGCCGAAATCTACGAAGTGGCGACCTTCTACGCGCATTTCGACGTGGTCAAGGAAGGCGAAACCCCGCCGCCCGCGCTCACCATCCGGGTCTGCGATTCGCTCTCCTGCGAACTGGCGGGCGCGCAGCAGTTGAAATCCGCGCTGGAAGACGGGCTGGACCCGGCCGAGCTGCGTGTCGTCCGCGCCCCCTGCATGGGCCGCTGCGACACCGCCCCGGTGCTGGAGCTGGGCCACAACCACATCGACCATGCCACGCCGGAAAAGGTCCAGGCCGCCATCGCGGCGGGCGACACTCATGCGCATATCCCCGATTACCAGGACCTGAACGCCTACCTGAAAACCGGCGGCTACAGCGCGCTGATCGACCTGCGCGCCAATGGCAACTGGGAAGACGTGCAGGAAACAGTCCTGTCATCCGGCTTGCGCGGTCTTGGCGGGGCCGGGTTCCCATCCGGCAGGAAATGGGGCTTCGTGCGCGCCAATCCGGGCCCGCGCTTTCTGGCCGTAAACGGCGACGAGGGCGAGCCGGGCACCTTCAAGGACCGTTACTACCTCGAACGCGTGCCGCATCTTTTTCTCGAAGGCATGCTGATCGCCGCCTGGGCGGTCGAGGCGGATACCTGCTTCATCTACATGCGCGACGAATACCCCGCCGTGCTGGACATCCTGCGGCGCGAGATCGCCGCACTTGAGGCCGCCGGCATGGTCGCGCCGGGCTATATCGACCTGCGACGCGGGGCAGGGGCCTATATCTGCGGCGAAGAATCCGCGATGATCGAAAGCATTGAGGGCAAGCGCGGCATCCCGCGCCACCGGCCACCCTACGTGGCGCAAGTCGGTGTGTTCAACCGCCCGACACTGGTGCACAATGTCGAAACGCTGCACTGGGTCGCACGCATCTGCCGCGAAGGGCCGGAAGTTCTGAGTACCGTCGAACGCAATGGTCGCAAGGGGCTGCGCTCCTATTCCGTGTCGGGCCGTGTTGCGACGCCCGGCGTCTACCTGCTGCCCGCGGGCAGCACCATCACCGATATCATCGAGGCGGCTGGCGGCATGGCCGATGGGCATGTGTTCAAGGCGTATCAACCGGGCGGCCCGTCCTCCGGCATCCTTCCCGCCTCATTGGACGACGTGCCGCTCGATTTCGACACGCTCCAGCCGCATGGGTCGTTCATCGGCTCTGCTGCGGTGGTCATCCTGTCGGACAAGGACCGCGCCCGCGATGCCGCGCTCAACATGCTGCGTTTCTTCGAGGATGAATCCTGCGGCCAGTGCACACCCTGCCGGGTCGGCTGTGAAAAGGCGGTCAAGCTGATGCAGGCCAAGCAGTGGAACAAGCCGCTTCTGGAAGAGGTGTGTCAGGCGATGGCCGATGCCTCGATCTGCGGGCTGGGGCAGGCCGCGCCGAACCCCATCCGTCTGACCATGACGCATTTCCCGGACGAGGTCTGAGCCTTCCATCTTGGCCGGATAGCGACTAGGTGAGAGGGAGTGATAGTCCAACCAACGGTCCGCAATGTCCTTTTTCGGCAAGCTGAAATCAAAGCTCTTCAAGTCCTCGTCCAAGCTGGATGAAGGTCTGGACGCCATCGTCTCTGATGGCGGCGAGGAAACTCCCTCACCAGACCCCGAGACACCGCCGCCCAACGACCCGCCTCCGCCCTCCGAGCCGGATCCGCAGACGCCGCAACCCAACGACCCGCCTCCCGACACCCCTCCGTCTGAGCCGGAACCGGTTACGCCCCCGCCGGACGTGCCCGCGCCCGAAACACCCGAAGAGGTGCCGGAGCCGGACCTGCCCGCGCCCGAGCAGCCCGGTCCAGACGCCCCGAGTGAGGTGCCGCAACCCGACCTGCCAGAACCGGACCGCCCGCAAGAGATGCCGCAGCCCGATCTGCCGGGGCAGGACAGACCGCCGTCGCCGGGCCCGGACATGCCGCCCACCGGGCCGACACCGGTCAGCCCGCCTGACCCACCCAAAGGCGCGCCGCAACCCAGCGACCCGACGGCGACAACTCCCCGAGAAACGCAACCCGACACGCCCCTGGAAATCCCGGTGCAATCGATGGGCCTTGCCGATGTCGCGCCCGCCGCCGAAACGGAGGTGAGCAAACCCGGTCTCCTGGGCCGCCTGCTGGGCCGCAAGGCCGCACCCTCCGAGGTCCGGCGCGAGCTTGACGACGACATGCTGGAGCAGCTCGAAGACCTGCTGATCCAAGCCGATATGGGGGTCGACACCGCCCTGCGGGTCACCGCCAACATCGCCGAAGGCCGCTTTGGCAAGAAGCTCAGCGTGCGCGAGATAAAAGGGCTTCTCGCGGGCGAGGTGGCACGCATCATGGAGCCGGTCGCGCGGCCGATGCCGCTCTATCCCAAGACGCCGCAGGTGGTGCTGGTGGTCGGCGTCAACGGGTCTGGCAAAACCACGACCATCGGCAAACTGGCCAGCCAGTTCCGCAATGCTGGCAAATCGGTTGTCATCGCAGCAGGCGACACCTTCCGTGCGGCGGCTGTCGAACAGCTTCAGGTCTGGGGCGATCGTGCCGGCGTGCCGGTGCTCACCGCGCCCGAAGGGTCCGACCCCGCAAGCCTTGCTTATGACGCCATGACGAAGGCGCAGGCCGATGGCGCGGACCTTCTGATGATCGACACGGCAGGTCGGTTGCAGAACCGCCAGGACCTGATGGAGGAGTTGGCCAAGATCGTCCGCGTCATCCGCAAGAAGGACCCCGACGCGCCGCACAACACGCTGCTGGTGCTTGATGCCACCACCGGCCAGAACGCGCTGAACCAGGTCGAGACCTTCCAGAAACTCGCAGATGTGTCGGGCCTGGTGATGACCAAACTCGATGGCACCGCCAAGGGCGGTGTGCTGGTGGCGCTGGCCGATCGCTTTGGCCTGCCGATCCACGCCATCGGCGTGGGCGAACAGATCGACGATCTGCAACCCTTCGATCCAGAGGAATTCGCCGCTGCCTTGACGGGGTTGCCAGCCTAGTGCGTGCCCATCAGTTTTTCCAATTGGCGCAACAGCAGCAAGACAAACAGGACCACCCCGGTGGCCATTCCCGCCAGCGCAAGCTGACCGGCGCCGCAGCCCAGCCCGATGGCACCGGCCAGCCACAGCGATGTGCCCGTGGTCACGTTCTGGACCGTGCCGTTGGAGGTGAAGATCAGCCCCGCCGCCAGAAACGCGACGCCGGCGGTGACGGCTTCGATCATGCGCAAGGGATCGACCCGTTTCGCGTCGCCGCCGAAATCCAGCGCGGCAAGCTCCTGGCCCAGGATGACGAACAGGCACGCCGCGACGGACACCAGGATATGCGTGCGCAGGCCCGCGGGCTTTTCGCGGCTTTCCCGCTCCAACCCGATCAGCGCCGACAGCACAACCGCGCCAACGATGCGCATGAAGGCGACTTCGGCGGGGACTTGCAAAAAGGTGGTGGTCAGGTCGTCAAGCAGGATTTCCATGTACACGCCCTTGAGTTCTCTGGGATCTCAACGATGGCGTCGCGGGCATTGTTCCGGAGATGAGCGACTGGCTGGTTTCGATCGAAGGCACACCCGCCGGGCAAACGCTTGCCCTGTGGCTGGCGCTTCTGGCGGCGCTGCTGCATGCGATTTTCGGCGCCTTGCAGAAGGGGCGGCACGATCCCTGGATGTCGCGCGGCGCGATCGATGCCAGCTATGGGCTGATGGCCGCGCCCTTCGCGCTGTTCGTCGTGCCCTGGCCCGAGCCGCATATGTGGCTGATCTTCCTGGGCGCTTTCGTCATTCACCTCGGCTACAAGCTCTTGCAGGCGCAGGCCTATACCAAGGGGGCCTATACGGTGGTCTACCCGGTGGTGCGCGGCACCGGGCCGCTGTTTGCGGTGATCGGCGCCTACCTGATTTTCGGGGAAACCTTCTCGGTCACGCAGTGGCTCGGCCTTTCGGTCCTTCTGGCGGGGATTTTCGGGCTGGCCATCTACAACCTTGTCTTCCTCGTGGCCGAACGCGACACGCTGCCTGTTGCGCTGATGCTGGCCATCGCCACCGGCCTGTTCGTGGCGCTCTACACCACCTACGACGCCTACGGCATCCGCGCCACCGCTGACCCGTTCACCTTCCTCGCGTGGTTCTTCATGATCGACGGGATCACCATGCCAATCCTCGCCGCGCTGCGCTATCGCAACATGGTCCACAAGCCCGAATTGGGCCCGCTTGCTGTCAGAGGTGTGATCGGCGGGCTGGTGGCCTTTTTCAGCTTCGGCTCCATCATGTTGGCCACACGTCTGGACCAGGTGGGCGAGGCTGCGGTGCTGCGCGAAACATCGACCGTCTTTGCCGCCATCATCGGTTGGGTGTTCCTGAAGGACACCGTCGGCCCGCGCAGGATTGCGCTCATGGCCCTTATCGCGCTAGGGGCTGTCATCGTGGAAATCGGAGGCTGAGCCTTGGCACAACATCACGTCCCGCAATGGGTGAAATCGACACTGGAACTGGGTCCGGTGATCGGCTTTTTCGTCGCCTATCTCTGGCTCAAGGACCGGGTCTTTACCTATAACGGCATCGACTATGACGGGTTCATCATTGTCACCGCCGGGTTCATCCCGGTGATCCTCGCCTCCATGGGCCTGCTCTGGTGGCTCACCGGGCATATCAGCCGCATGCAGATCGTCACCGCCGTGCTGGTCGTCGTGTTCGGCGGTCTGACGGTGTGGCTCAACGATGACCGCTTCATCAAGATGAAACCGACGATGGTCTATTCCTTGCTGGGCGGCATCCTCGCCATTGGCCTCTTGCGCGGTCAAAGCTACCTGCGCGTGGTGATGGGCGAACTGCTGCCGATGGAGCAGGAAGGCTGGATGATCCTCACCAAGCGCATGACCGCGTTCTTCCTGTTGCTGGCGGCGTCGAACGAGATCGTGTGGCGGACGCAAAGCACCGAAATCTGGGTCTATTTCGAAACCTTCGTCCTGACGGCGGCCACCTTTGTCTTCTTCATCGCCCAGGCGGGCCTGATCCAGAAATACTCCACCGCCGAGGAGGACTAGGCGCCACGCAGCCGCAAGGCTGCGTAAACGCGGCGTCGACGCCGCGTCCGTCTACCCCCGCCGGTCGATCTTCGTCGACAGGTGGATGAAGCTTTCGGAGCTTTGCACCCCCTTGGCCTCGGCGATATCGTCGAGCGTCCGGTCCAGCTCCCGTGTCGTCTCTGCGCTGATCTCGATCACCAGGTCCATGCGCCCCGACACGGTAAAAACGGCCTCGACATTGGGCAGCGCCCGCAGCCGCGACAGAACGCCCGGCCCGGTCCGCGGCGCCATCGACACCAGCACGGTCGCCCGGATCTCTGCGGCCGCCGCGTTGCCGCTGCGCAAGGTGAACCCGGCAATCACACCGCGTTCCAGCAACCGGTCGATCCGCGTCTGAACCGTGGTTCGCGCCAGCCCCAGCTTGCGCGCCAGCACCGCCACGGGCGCCCGCGCATCGCGCCTGAGCAGATCCATCAGCGCGGCGTCGGTTTCGTCGATCTGTATGGCCATGTCGTCATACTGCCAACAAAAGAGTCTGGTTTGCAAGAACTGCCGACGCAATTTGGCGGACAGGACGCGCAGACTCTCTCCAGAACCGATAACAGGTCAAATCAAGAGGCCAGGATGAGCGCAGGCGCCGATGACATCAAAACCGCACGGTTCGACCAGGCCCGTGTTGCCACCCTGGTAAGCGATGCCGCGCCCGACGACCCGGTGGCGCTTTTTCGCCCCGACACGCTGGCGCGCACGGCGCAGCATTTTCAGCGCGGCTTTCCCGGAAATGTGAGCTACGCGGTCAAGGCCAACCCGGCCCCGCAGATCCTGCGCGGCCTGGTTCGATCCGGGATCACCGCATTCGATGTGGCCTCGATTGCCGAAATGCAGGCGGTGCGGCAGGTCTTGCCAACAGCGCGTCTGCATTATCACAACCCGATCCGCTCGCGCTCCGAGATTGCACAGGCCAAGGCGCTGGGCATCGCATCGTGGTCGGTGGACCGCGCGTCGGAACTGGACAAGCTGGGCGATCTTCCAGGGGACAGCCAGATTGCCGTTCGCCTCCGCCTTGAACGCGGCGGCGGAGCGTATGATTTCGGCAGCAAATTCGGGGCCGCGCCGGACGCGGCGGCGGCGCTCTTGCAGCAGGTCGCCGGGCGCGGCTGGTCGCCCGCGCTTACCTTCCATCCCGGCACACAATGCACTGACCCAGGCAGCTGGGCAGACTATATCGCAGCCTGTGCCGAAATTTCCCGCCGCGCGGGGACAGGCCTGGCCGCTCTCAATGTCGGCGGCGGCTTCCCGTCGGTGGGTGTGGCGCGCGCCGAAACCCTGTCGGCGATCTTCGCGGCGATCGGGCGCGCCGTGAGCACCCATTTCCCGCGCAATCCGCCGCAGCTGTGGTGCGAGCCGGGGCGCGCGATGGTGGCCGATGCGCTCTGGCTCTTGCTGCGGGTCAAGACGCGCAGCGGCGACACGCTCTATCTCAACGACGGTCTTTACGGCGCGCTGGGCGAATGGCGCGATATGCCGATCCCCGCCAGCCATCTTGTCGTCGACGGCTCTGGCCAGCCCCGTCTGTCCGGCGCCCGGCCCTTCACCATCTTCGGGCCCACATGCGACAGCCTCGACCGGGTTCCCGGCACGTGGGACCTGCCGGGCGATATCGCCGAGGACGACCATATCCTGATCACCGGGGCCGGGGCCTACAGCCTTGCTCTGGTGACCGCGTTCAACGGATATGGCACCAGAGGCCTCCTGGACCTGTCGAACCAGCATGTTCGGGCTGGACAGCAGCCTCTCGCAGTCTAGTGTGCGCCTCGCAGGTAAACGGCCCAGGACGCGAGGAACGGATGGAAAAGTTTGGCAAGTCGCAACCCGTAAAGCGGGTCGAGGATATACGTTTTCTCAATGGAACCGGCCGCTATGTCGATGACATCGCGCCAGCCGGCGCGCTGCGGGGCTATGTCCTCCGGTCGTCGGTGGCCCATGCCGATATCGACACGCTGGACGCGACCGAGGCACGCGATGCGCTCGGCGTTCATCTTGTCCTGACAGCCGCCGATCTGGCCGAGGCGGGCTATACCGAGGGTCTGTGGGGCGCCACCGTGCCCAACCGCGACGGCTCAACGGGCGCGTCGCCGTTCCGCCCGGTGCTGGCCTCCGGCACCGTCCGGTATGTCGGCGAGGCGCTGGCCTTCATCGTGGCCGACACGCTCGAGGCGGCGCGCGACGCGGCAGAGCTGATCGAGTTCGACTATACCGACAAGCCGGTTCATCTGGGCCTCTCGTCCGGCGGGCCGCGACTGCATGACGATGTACCGGAAAACCGGGCCTTCGATTTCGCGCTGGGCGATGAAGACGCCACCGCACAGGCCTTTGCCAATGCGCACCGGACCGTAAGCCTCGATGTCGAGGACAACCGCATCATCGTCAACGCGATGGAGCCGCGCGGCTGTTATGCCGAAATGGAGGGCGACCGCCTGCATTTTGCGCTCAATGCCCAGGGTGTCTGGGAACACAAGAGACAGCTTTCCCGCGTCCTGAACATGCCCGAAGACACCATCCGCGTGACCAATCCCGACACAGGTGGTGGCTTCGGCATGAAGGCGATGCCGCACCCGGAAAACTTCCTGACCGCCATCGCCTGCAAGATCCTGGGCAAGCCCGTGCGCTGGATGTCCGATCGCACCGAGGGGATGCTGTCCGACAATGCGGGCCGCGACCTCAAGCACACCGCCGAGCTTGCCTTCGACGCAGACAACCGCATCACGGCCTACCGCGTGCAAACGGTGGCCAATATGGGCGCGTATAATTCGCATTTTGCGCAGGCGATCCAGACCAACCTGTTTTCCAAGGTGCTGATGGGCACCTACGACGTGCAAACCACATGGCTGCATGTCGAAGGGGTCTATACCAACACCACGCCGGTTGATGCCTATCGCGGGGCCGGGCGGCCCGAGGCGATCTACCTTCTGGAGCGGGTCATGGACCGGGCCGCGCGCGAACTGGATATCGACCCGTGGGAATTGCGCCGCGTCAATTTCATCAAGCCGCGGCAATTCCCCTACACAACCGCGACGGGCGAAACCTACGATGTGGGTGATTTCGACCGCGTACTGACCCGCGCCGAGAGCGCGGCCGACCGCGATGGCTTTGCCGCCCGCCGCGCCGCGTCCGAGGCGCAGGGAAAGCTGCGCGGGCTCGGCCTGTGCTACTATATCGAAAGCATCCTCGGCGCGCCGAACGAGGATGTGAAGGTCACCTTCGACGCTGACGGCGGCGCGTCGATCTATGTCGGCACGCAATCGAACGGACAGGGGCACGAGACCGTGTTCACGCAATTCCTGTCCGACCAGACCGGCATCCCGGCTGACAAGATCCGCCTTGTGCAGGGCGACAGCGACCTGATCGCACGCGGTGGCGGCACCGGTGGCTCGCGCTCGGTCACCGTGCAAAACAACGCGACACTGGCGGCGGTGGATCAGATGATCACCGCTTTCACGGCGTTTCTGGCCGAACACCAGGGCGTCGATGAGAGCGCGATCAGCTTCGACGATACGCAGTTCCGCGTCGGCACCTCGAACGTGACCCCGACCATGCTCGAGGTCGCACAGATGGCGCGCGAGGCGGGCCGCGACGACCTGTTGTCCCATGACGCGACAGCAACGCTCGAGGCGCGCAGTTTCCCGAATGGCGCGCATGTGGCCGAGGTCGAGGTCGATCCCGACACCGGCCATGTCACCGTCGAACGCTATACGGTGGTCGACGATTTCGGCAACCTCATCAACCCGATGCTGGCCGAAGGTCAAGTGCATGGCGGGGTGGTGCAGGGGATCGGCCAGGCGCTGACGGAACGCGTCGTCTATGACGAAGACGGTCAACTGCTCACGGCCACCTTCATGGACTACGCCATGCCGCGCGCCGATGATGTGCCCATGATCGGCTTCAGTACCGAATCCGTCCCGTCGGTGAGCAACCCGATGGGCATGAAGGGCTGCGGCGAGGCGGGAACCGTCGGTGCGCTGGCGGCGGTGGCCAACGCGGTGCAGGACGCGATGTGGGGGCAGGGTGTACGACAGGCCGATATGCCGTTCACACCGCAAAGGGTCTGGGGCATGTTGCAGGATGCGCGCGTCGCCGCTGAGTGAACGCATACTCGGTTGGTTCCGCCGCGCCTTCACCGAGGGCCATTCCAGCGTCTCGGTGCGGCGCGGACCCCGTGTTCATGTCGTCATATTCGACGGCACCTTGTCCTCGCTCGAGCGGGGCAGGAAAACCAATGCGGGGCGTCTTTACCACCTGCTGCAAGAGGTTGGCGGAGACCTGTCGCTGTACTACGAAGCGGGCCTGCAATGGTCCGACTGGCGCAGCATGTCCGACATCGTGGTCGGTCGCGGCATCAACCGGCAAATCCGCCGCGCCTATGGCTTTCTGGCGTCGCGCTACAAACCCGGCGATCAAATCTACTTTTTCGGCTATTCGCGTGGCGCCTATGCCGTCCGCTCCTTGGCGGGCGTGATCGACACCGTCGGGTTGCTCCGCGCCGAGCACGCAACGGAACGCAATGTCCGTCAGGCCTATCGCCTCTACCGCTACAGCCGCCCCGGATCCGGGACAGCGACGCGCTTTGCCGCGCGCCACTGCCACGAACAGGCGCCGATCCGCGTGGTGGGCGTCTGGGACACCGTCAAGGCGCTGGGCCTGCGCCTGCCGCTGATCTGGCGCGTCACCAATGATGCCCATGCATTCCACAATGCGCGGCTGGGCCCGTCGATCCAGCACGGCTTTCATGCGCTGGCCTATCACGAACGCCGCATGGCCTATGCCCCGGTGCTGTGGTCTGCGTCGCCCGGCTGGGAAGGCCATGTCGAACAGGTCTGGTTCCGCGGTGTGCACGGCGATATCGGCGGTCAATTGCGCGGCCATGAAGAGGCGCGGGGCCTGTCGAACATCCCGCTGGTCTGGATGCTCGACCGGGCACGTCATGTCGGCCTGCCCCTGCCCGACGGATGGTCCGCGCGGTTCCCGCAAGACGCGGCCGCCCCGTCCTCTGGCAATTGGTCGGGCTGGGGGATGCTGTTCCTGCATCGCAAGACGCGCAGGATCTGCACCGACCCGTCCGAACGGTTGCACGAAACGCTGGACGAGCCGCAGGCGCGGCAAATCTCCAACCCGATCCTGCCGCGCAACCTGACGAATATGTGACCACACCGCATGGCGGCTGTCCCTTTAAACCCGGCACATCGTGATTACCTCAAAGTCAGAGGCGCGGGAGTGGAACACCCGCTGCCCTTTCACTGTCCCTCGTTCCAACACTGGCGCCCAAGGTCTCCTTGGGCGCTTTTTCTTTCCGGACGTTCCGTCTATACGCGCCTCCCATGACCTATTCCGACGCTCATCTGCGCATGATTCTCCGACGCACCAAGCGGGTGGCGGTGGTTGGTGTGTCGACCAACCCCGTGCGCCCGAGCTATTACGTGGCGCGCTACCTGTCGCTCAAGGGATTTACCGTGATCCCGGTCAATCCCGGCCACGCGGGCAAGATGCTGTTCGGCTCTCGAATCAAGGCGTCGCTGACCGATATCGACAGCCCGGTGGACATGGTCGACATCTTCCGTAAATCAGACGCGGTCCCGGCCATCGTGGACGAGGCGCTGAGCGCATGCCCCGATCTTCAAACCATCTGGATGCAGATCGGCGTCCAACACCCCGAGGCGGCCGCCAAGGCCGAAGCACGCGGCATCGACGTGGTGATGAACCGCTGCCCCAAGATCGAATACCAGCGCCTGTTTGGCGAACTGCGCATGGGCGGGTTCAACACCGGCATCATCTCGTCCAAGCTTTGAGGCCGGGCCAAGCCCGTTCGAACGGGCTTGGACACGCGATTTCGAAATCGCGTTTCAAGGGCTTTCGAAAGCCCTTGGACCAAGCCGCTTCGAAGCGGCTTAGCCGCGCCCGGCCTTTTCTTGCAAGCCCGATTGTCCCTGGCGCCGGTCAAGTTCGGCCATCACGGCTGACACCGCGACATCCCGGGACTTCAGCATGACCAGCAGGTGAAACAGCACATCCGCCGCTTCCGAGGTCAGCCGGTCGGGATCATTCCTGACCGCCTCGATCACCGCCTCGACGGCTTCCTCGCCGAATTTCTCGGCGCATTTCTCGGGGCCCTTCGCCAACAGCTTCGCGGTCCAGCTCTCCTGGGTGGGTGCCTGGGCGCGCGCCGCCACGATCTGTTCCAGCTCTTCGAGCGTCATGTCAGCCTCACCGGTATCCCTGCTTCGGCCATATGCGCCTTGGCCTCACCGATCGTGAATTCCCCGAAATGGAAAATTGACGCGGCCAGCACCGCGCTGGCTCTGCCCTCGATCACGCCGTCCACAAGGTGATCCAGCGCGCCAACGCCGCCCGAGGCGATCACCGGCACGTCCACCGCGTCGGAAATGGCGCGGGTGAGCGGCAGGTTGAACCCCGCCCTGGTGCCGTCGCGATCCATCGAGGTCAGCAGGATTTCGCCTGCCCCCTTGGCAACGACCATGCGCGCGAATTCGACCGCGTCGATCCCTGTGGGTTTGCGCCCGCCATGGGTGAAAATCTCCCACTGGCCGGGCGCCACCGTCTTGGCGTCGATGGCGACCACGATGCACTGGCTGCCGAACTGGTCAGCGGCCTCGGCCACCACGTCCGGGTTGGCGACGGCGGCCGAGTTGAACGACACCTTGTCGGCGCCTGCCAGCAGCAGCGCGCGCACATCCGCCACGCTGCGCACCCCGCCGCCCACGGTCAGCGGGATGAAGCATTGCTCGGCCGTGCGGGTGACCACGTCGAACATCGTGCCGCGGTTTTCATGCGTCGCGTGGATGTCGAGGAAACAGATCTCGTCCGCGCCCGCCGCGTCATAGGCACGCGCGGCATCGACAGGATCGCCGGCGTCGCGCAGGTCGACGAAATTGACACCCTTGACCACGCGGCCATCGGCAACATCGAGACAGGGAATGATGCGGGTTTTCAACATGGCCCTTCGCCTACTCCGAAGATCGCCGCTTGTGAAGCCTGCATGATGCGCATTATGCCTTGCGCGACAGAAACAGGAGGCCGACATGTCAGATACTTTCGCCCATTATCCCAGCCTTTCCGGCAAGACCGTGTTCGTCACCGGCGGTGCCTCGGGCATCGGGGCGGACATGGTCGCCGCCTTTGCCGCGCAGGGGGCCAAGGTCGGGTTCGTCGATCTGGACGCGACAGGCGCACGGGCGCTGGCCGACGCGACCCAAGGCACCGTGGTCTGGGAACAGGCCGATTTGCGCGACATTCCGGCACTGCAAGGCGCGTTTGCCAGGCTCAAGGCGCAGCTTGGTCCGGCGCAGGTATTGGTGAACAACGCGGCCCGCGACGACCGGCACGATTGGCGCGATGTCACACCCGACTATTGGGACGAACGCCAGGCCGTCAACCTGCGCCACATGTTCTTTGCCATCCAGGCGGTGGCCCCCGACATGATCGACGCGGGCGGCGGGTCGATCATCAACATGGGATCGAACAGCTGGTGGGAAGCGGTCGGCAACATGCCCGCCTACACGACCGCCAAGGCCGCGGTGCATGGCCTGACCCGCAGCATGGCGCGTGATCTGGGCGGGCATCGCATCCGCGTGAACACGGTCGTGCCCGGCTGGATCATGACCGAACGCCAGAAAGAGCTGTGGGTCACCCCCGAGGCGCTCGAGGCGCAGCGCGAAAGCCAATGCCTGCCGGACTTGATCGACCCGGTCTATGTCGCCCGCATGGTGCTGTTCCTCGCATCCGACGATGCCGCCATGTGCACGGCCAACAATTACATGGTCGAAGCTGGGTCGATCTAGGCGGTCTTGAGCGTCGCCAAAGCCTCTGTCAGGTCAAGCGCGCCGTCGTAGAGCGCGCGGCCTGAGATCGCGCCATTCAGGGGCGCGCCGCAATCGCGCAGCGCGATCAGATCGTCCAGCGAAGACACCCCGCCCGAGGCGATCACCGGGATCTCAACCGCGCGCGCCAGATCGGCGGTGGCCTGCACATTCGGGCCCTGCATCGCGCCATCGCGGCTGATGTCGGTATAGATGATCGCGGCGACTCCCGCATCCTCGAAGGACCGGGCAAGGTCGGTCACCATCACATCGGTCTCCTCGGCCCAGCCCTTGGTCGCGACCTGGCCGTTGCGCGCGTCAATCCCCACGGCGATGTGGCCGGGAAAGGCGCGGGCCGCCTCGCGCACCAGATCGGGGCGCTCCACGGCGACCGTGCCCAGGATCACCCGCTGCACCCCCTTGTCGAGCCAGCGTTCGATGGTCGCCATGTCGCGGATGCCACCGCCCAACTGTGCAGGCACCCTGGTGCGCTCCAGGATCGCCTCGACCGCCGCCGCGTTCACCGGCGCGCCGGCAAAAGCGCCGTTCAGGTCCACCAGGTGCAGCCATTCGCACCCCGCCGCGACGAATTCCATCGCCTGGGCCGCGGGGTCGTCATTGAACACGGTGGATTTCTCCATGTCGCCGCGCAAAAGGCGCACGGCCTGGCCGTCCTTGAGGTCGATGGCGGGGTAGAGGATCATGGCGCGGTCTCCGATCGAAATGCCTGCGCGCTTTGGCATGACCGACCGGCACATGCAACGCGACCTTGCGTCAGGCCTGATCGCAGCCGGACCCCGCCCGGCAGCGCCTCAGGGCCGCCAGCGCAGGAAATTCCCGATCATGCGCAACCCGGCCCCCGCGCTTTTCTCCGGATGGAACTGGAACCCGACCATGGTATCGCGCGCCACGATCGCCGTTGCGTCGCCGCCATAATCCACATGCGCCACGCGCTGCGCCGGATCATCGACCCGCATCTGGTAGGAATGCACGAAATACGCGTGCTCGCCAGACGCCAAACCATCGAGCACCGGATGCGCCCGGTCCACCACCAGGTCGTTCCAGCCCATATGCGGCACTTTCTGCCCATCCTCGGGGGTGATCCGCTCCACCACACCGTCGATCCAGCCAAGCCCCGCGGTCGGCGCGTATTCCAGCCCCTCCCGCGCCATCAGCTGCATGCCGACACAGATGCCCAGGAAGGGCCGCGCCTTGACCTCCACCGCCTCCACCATCGCGGCAAACGCACCGGACGCCCGCAAGGCCGCCGCACAGGCCGGGAACGCCCCGTCGCCGGGCAGCACGATCCGGTCGGCCCCCGCGATCACCTCCGGATCCGCCGTCACCACGACCGACCCGGCCCCGACCTCGGACGCCATGCGCTGAAACGCCTTCTCGGCGGAATGCAGGTTGCCGCTCTCGTAATCGATGATCGCTGTCAGCACTTACAAGGCACCCTTGGTCGACGGGATCGCATCGCGCTTGCGGGGATCGACCTCCAGCGCGTCGCGCAAGCTGCGCGCCACTGCCTTGAACGCGGCCTCGGCAATGTGGTGGCTGTTCACCCCGTGCAGCAGGTCCACATGCAGCGTGATCCCCCCATGCGTGGCCAACGCCTGGAAGAACTCGCGCACCAGCTCGGTGTCGAACGTGCCGATCTTCGCCGTCGGCATCTCCACGTTCCACACAAGGAATGGCCGCGCCGACAAATCCAGCGCCGCGCGCACCAGCGCATCATCCATCGGCAAGAGACACGCGCCATAGCGCACGATGCCGCGCTTGTCGCCCATCGCCCGGGCCAAAGCCTGACCCAGCGCAATGCCCACATCCTCGACACTGTGATGATCGTCGATATGCAGATCGCCCTCACAGCGCACGCGCATATCGATCAGCGCATGCCGCGCCAGCTGGTCCAGCATGTGATCGAAGAACCCGACCCCGGTCTGGTTGTCATAAACCCCCGACCCGTCAAGAGTGACCTCCACCGAGATCGTCGTCTCGGCTGTCTCGCGGGTGATCGTGGCGCTGCGCATCTCGCCTCTCCTTCAGCAATCTCGCGGCCTTATAGGCGGGCAGGGGCGCCGCGCCAAGCGGGAACGATCAGCCATGCGGGAAGATGCGGGACAGAAAACCGATGGAGCGGGCGAGGCGATTCGAACGCCCGACCCTAACCTTGGCAAGGTTATGCTCTACCCCTGAGCTACGCCCGCGCTGCCACCGATGTGACCGGATTGGAGCGGGCGAGGCGATTCGAACGCCCGACCCTAACCTTGGCAAGGTTATGCTCTACCCCTGAGCTACGCCCGCGCTGCCAATCTGGTAAGCGCGGATTTAGTCGCTGTCGGGGCAGGGTGCAAGAAGAAAATTCGCAAGGCAGGGACGCGCCGTGCCGCGTCGTGTCACGCCTTGGATCGAGGACCGTGGATCTGCGGGATGCATGCGCCGCCTGACCGCGCCAAGGATCGGCGCGCCGCGATGCAGCGATCCGACTGTCGAGCCAGCGCGCTTTATCGCGGCAACCGGCGCGTAGCCTTCGTGCTCAGCGCCCAGACCCACGCAATCGCCGTGCCGGGGGGCGTTACGCCAAAGGCACGCGTTCAGCATGGCGGCGTGTTCAGGATATGTCGCAAGACCAAGCCGCGGATCGACGGGCCGCGGTGCGGCGATCCGACTGTCGAGCCAGCGCGCTTTATCCCGGCAACTGGCGCGCACCCGTCGTGCTCGGCGCCCAGCCCAACCCAATCGCCGTGCCGGGGGGCGGCCCGGCGATGCGCGGCGGCGCTCCGCGCCTTGTTCCCGCGCGTGGGGCGTGAATGACGGCTGAGCGCAGGGGGCGAAGTTTGCAAAGTTTGGCTGTATCGCCCGAAAGCAGCCGTTCGTGGAGCGTGCAGCGAACAACCGGTTCGAGCTCAAAGCCGCCATGGCCGCTGGTGATCGGGCGGCGATTGTGCAGCTGGCGCGCGGGACAGCAAAGCTTCCGCGCTGACTATCAGGCAAGTCGCGTGAGTTGCAAGGATGCAACATAACGCGCCAGTGGCCTGCGGACGGGTAGATCATATATGTATGGCCGTTAGCCTCGGGGCGCTAGCAAACCAGCAACCTCATGAAGCGAAAGGGATTCTCATGACCCGAGGCAACATCGTAGCATCAACGTCACTGGTTTTCATCCTTGGACTGGCGGCCTGTGCCCCCACCCCCAGCGCGCCGCCGCCGGTCGCTCCGCAGGCACCCGCAATGGACCAGCCCTCTGCCGAAAGCACCGAGTCGATGGAAAATGGCACGCTCCCGGATGACATGGGTGCCGACCCCATGCAGATGAACTGACCCGGCAACAGGCGACAATCTGACCACAGGAATGCCAGCGGCCGCGACAGCCGGTCTGCTGGCATCTCCTGTTCCGGTTCAGGCGCATAGGCCCAAGAGCAGCGCCTCTGGGCCCATGCGAGCGGGCCTCCATGTTCTGCACAGTGACACTTTGAACCCTGTGATGTCATTGGCGACGATGCGCGCCCAGCTTATCCTCGTATGAAAACGCGGAAAGGAACACTATGGGCGTGCCAACATCGAAAGCAGACCTTCTAGATGCGATTTCAAAGACATTCGGCAACCTGATATCCGACCTTGAGCGTGTACCACCGGAGCTTGCACGCACCGCTTCTATGGAGGGCCATGCCGCAGGAACGATGATAAGCCCCGCCGATCTGGTGGCCTATCTGCTTGGCTGGAATGAACTCGTTTTGCGATGGTTGGAGCGGGATGACCGTGGTGAGGTCGTGGAGTTTCCTGAAACCGGCTTCAAGTGGAATCAACTCGGCTTGCTGGCTCAGAAGTTCTATGCGGACTATCAGCATCTTGACTGGCAGAACCTCTTGATCCGCCTTGCTGCAGTCAATCACAGGCTTGTTGAAGCCATTTCATCCCGGACGCATGACGAGCTTTATGGCAGCCCTTGGTATGGCAAGTGGACGAAGGGCCGGATGATCCAGTTCAATACCTCGTCACCCTACACGAATGCCCGCGCACGCATCCGGAAATGGTTGAAGGCTATCAGCTAGGCGAATGGCAGCTTCGTCCGCAGCTTACCAGGTCGAGACCCGCGCAGCGAAGGTCCGCTATCGCATATTCGAACCACGGCCTGCGGGTTTGCTCCGGCCCGAAACCGACCACGCTCCGCCAAACACGACGCCGGCGGGTGGCATCCGGAGCGCGGTGGTCCATCGCATCACACCCGGCCAACCGAATCCCATTGCGTGGGGCGTATTTTTCTGACTATGGCGGGGACGTTTCGTCTGGCTGGGTCTCCGGGCGCGACCCGCCTCTTTCACACCCCAACGAGGGAACGCCTCCGATGTCCCAAGACACGTCCTTGATCCTTTGCCCTGTCAACCTGCGCCATGCCGAGTTTGACTATCGCGCCTATGATGAAGCTGTCGCCATGGCGCAGCGGCGCGATGCCAAGCTGCTGGTGGCGACGGTCGCCCCCGAGATGGAGCGCAACCTCAACATCTGGGATTCCAACATCTATTGGGGCGAGCAGCTGAACAAGTTCGTGGCCGCCCATCCCGCCAAGGGGATCGAGCTGGAAACCATCGTCCGCAAGGGCGCCGTGCACCGCCAGATCGTCAAGCTGGCGAAAGACCGCAAGGTCGATCTGATCGTGATGGAAGCGGCCAACCCCAAGGTCACGGATTACCTTCTGGGCACGACGGCCAGCCATGTTGTCACGCATGCCGAATGCTCTGTCTATGTCGTGCGCAACTAGCGGACCCGCCGTGGGGCCGATCCCTCCAGATAGCCCTCAAGCGTTAACAGACGGTAAACACGTCGCCATAACCCCTTGACATCCTTGGGGGCAGGGCCGTCCCACCCGTGGGACGCCCGATCAGGCGGGCGCCGCAGGCCACCCCGATCAGATGCGAAAATGTTACTTTTTTCCCAGCTCTGCCAGCCTGCGTGACCCTTCTCTGGCGCCCTTTTCCGGTTTTCTCTAGAAAGAGGGAAAACCGTGCGAAACCATCGAGATCGGCAGAGGATACAGGATCGTGGGCAGTTCTGAAATCACCTTCGAAACGGCCGAGAAGACGGCCAGTTCCCCGCGCATCGCGGACCTCGATACGTCGGCTTTCACCGCATCTGACGTGTTGAACCTCATTCTCCAGCGCTCCGAAATCATCCGCGATCAGGCAAATCACAACCGCTACATCAAGGCCTGGATCAACGGCGACACGGCACCGCTGACAGAGCTTATCACCACGATTGGCGCACAGGAACTCATCCGGCGCGCCGCGGCCTTCATCCTGCTGGAATACGAAGAGCTCCGGCCGATCCTCGCCAAGGCCCCGCCCCGCGCGGGGACGGATATCGGCTGCGGATACGCGCTCATCGACCTGTTTCTCGCACAGGATTTTGACTGCGCGATGACCCTGATCGACCTCGAACAGACCAATGAGCGGCATTTCGGGTTCCAGCCGACCGGGTCCGCCTACTCGGATCTCGCAACCGCCGCGGCCTTTCTGCAATCGAACGGGATCGCGCCATCGCGGATCACGACCATCAATCCGGAACGAGACTCCGTTGCGGATATTCGGGATCAGGATCTTGTCATGAGCTTGATCTCCTGCGGGTTCCACTACCCCTGGACAACCTACGAGTCCTTTTTCCGAGACGCCGTCAAACCCGGCGGGCGGATCATCCTGGATTTAAGACGAAAAACAGCCGAGAAGACGATTGCGGAAATGTCGAGCCTGGGGTCGACCGAGGAATTGAGCGCGGGCGCAAGCCAAAAGGCTGCCCGGGTCCTCGTGACACGCCACATGCGACCGGCTTGACCCAAGCAGACACAAAACAATTCTGGCGTTCCGGAAAGTGATGGATGGGACCGAAGCTTGTTCAAATCGGGTTTAACAAGTCGGCGACCACGGCTCTGTTCTGGCTACTGATCAATTCGGGTCATTCGGCCCTGCATAGCAGCGGGCGGCGCTCTCGCCGAGCGGGTCATCCTGTGGTCTCGAAAATCCATCCGCAGATTTTGATACACCACAATATTGCGGCGGGTCTTCCTCCGTTGGCCGGGCTGGAGGATTTTGAAAGCCATTTCGATATGGAGCATGACGTCCCTGGTTCCGCTATCAAGATCGAAAATTTCAAATTTTTTGACCGCTTCGCGGCAGCTTATCCGGACTGCAAATTCGTTTTGAATACACGTGACTGCGATGCATGGCTGCGCAGTCGTGCAAGGCACGGGGGTGGAAACTACATAAGACGCACGATGGCACGCCTCGGGCTCTCGGAACAGTCCGTGCTGGACCGCTGGCGGGCGGAACACCAACGCCACAACGACGCCGTGCGCGAATTCTTTCTTCACGAGGCGGACCGCTTGTTTGAGTTTGAACTCGAAAAGCAGCCAATCCATGAATTCGTAAGATTTTCAGGCCCGAGCCTGCAACTCGATCCGGTGCATTGGGGGCCGTCCCGGGTGACAGATTCTTCCGCCTGAAATCGCGATCCGGAACACGCGTGATGCGGTGATCGTGGCGAACTCCCGGCGGCGCAGTCCAGCCTGGCATGCCGCGATTTCGGCAGTCGCAACATCCTGGCAGTCTGTAAACCCGTCACCGCAACCCGGTGGAATTCCCATAATCCCAAGGGGGTCGAGTCTTGGGGCGTCCGATCATGGCGGCGGCCCTTCGGATGCATCGGAGGGAACCAACCACCCTGTGCGCCCGTTAATCGCTTGAACATTTCATCCGTCCGAGCGACCCTGAGAGGGCGCTTAGGGAGGCTGACGGTCCCGGCACCCTCGATGTCGCGCATGATTCACGGCGTGCGCGCGGGGGAGCGCCAAGTCGCGCTGCCTCCAAGCCGCCGCGCCCAAACCGAACACAAAGGAGCCTTTCCTTGAACGCCCAACTGCTTGCCGCCCTCATCATGCTGCCCATTACCGCAGTTTTCGTCTACGCTGGCTTTCACGAATACCGCCGCTACAAGATCGAAGGCCGGGCAACCTATGGGTTGTCCTATGACGAGGAAACCGGCACGACCCACCTGACCGGCATTTCCGACACGGACGATGCCTATGATCCCGAGGATTTCGATCCCAACGATTACAACGACCCGGATACCAAGAACGAGGACGACACCGACAAGAGCTAGATCCCGTCACCCGAAAGGGCGTACCGGGTGGACGCTCCTTGGACATGCGTTATCGGAAGGCAAGCGGGCGCGCGCCGCTCAGGTCGGTTTTTCCAGCACCACCAGTTTGGTCATCGCCGGGATGAGACTTTGCCCACCGCTGGTCTTGAAGCCGATATCGCGGCCCGTGTCGACAAGCCACCCGACCGACAGCGACCGCGCCTCCGGGGTGAACGCCATGTGCTGCAACTGCCAGAGCGCGGCCAGCGGCGGACCCGACCGGTCCTCATCGACCATGAAATCGTGGATCATGAGCTTGCCGCCGGGCGCCAGCGCGGTGAAGGCATTGCGGATCAGGGTTTCTACTGCCGACCCGGGCACTCCGCTGAGCAGGTAGGACATCAGGATCGCGTCCTGGCCACCCGGCCAGGCGACCTCGACCGCATTGCCCGGAATATAGCGCACGCGATCCACCAGCCCTGCCTCCGTCACGAAGCGCCACCCGATTTCGGCCACGTTTGGAAAGTCGATGATGGTCGAGTGCAAATCCGTGTACGCCTTGCACAGTGAAATCGTCATCGCCCCGGTGCCCCCTCCGACATCCAGGAGACTGCCCGCGTCCGACAGATCGACCCGCCGCGCCAGCGTCCGCCCGGGGCCGAGAGAGCCGGCATGCTGGCTCTCGGAATAGACCGAGGCTTGCGCTTCATCCGCCATCCAGTGCCGGTACGATGCGATGGCCGCGTCCGGCAGGTCATCCTTGATCACCGCGTTCAATTGCAGAAGGAACGGGTACATCTGCTGGTCGATCTGGTAGCGTAGGTAGTCGCCGAAATCGTATTTCGACTGCTTCGACAGGAAGGCCTCGGCCGCAGGCGCGTTCTGCAGGCGCTTGTCATCCGCCCATGTCAGAATGCCGATGCTTGCCAAGGCGGTGGTGAGCATCACGATCCGGTTCACTGGAACGCCCGTGGCGGTGGACAGCGCCTCCGGGGTTTTCGGCCCATCGGAGAGTTCGGTGAAAAGATCGATATGCAGCCCGGCAAACAGGGCCTTGGACGCGATGAAGCTGAACGCAATGGTCGAAAGCTCCTCCGCGGTTTCCACGCAGCTTGCGCCATGCGTCGTTGCATCGGATCCATCCGCGGACATGCCAAATCTCCAGTTTATTGCTGATCCGAACACCCTAACCGGAATTCGCCACAGTGCAACATGCGGATCCCGCAGGGTTTGCAAGCGCACCGCACCTATGAATCGGCGTGCAAAAAGGCCCAAGATCAGGGGATCGACACCCAAAGGCCGCTTGGCGCGGGACAGGTTCGGACGGGGGCAGGGGGCATCCGCTCAAACCTAGCTCCGTGCGCCAATGGGTGCTGCCAGGGTCTCCGGATGCCTCGGAGGATCATATGTAGTGTGATGCTGGCTCGTGCTCTGATGAAGCAGGCGTTGCAGATTTATGACGTGGTGCAACGGCGCATGATGCCGCGGTAAGCAGGCGGCCTACGCTGCGTATCCCCGCATGGATTGAACTTTGCCCGACACGAAACAAAAGATTAAATGGTACGATATAACATCGCTAATGTAAAGCCGAATTCGGCCTTTGATCCGTCAGTTTCGCCAAACTGTTACGAAACTGAAGCCCCAAGGTCACATGCCGGCCTTAGCGACCGTCGCAGACGTAACACACAGAGAGATGTCTTATGAGAACTTCCATGCTTGCCATCACTGCCACCCTGCTCGGGACAGGCGCCATGGCCCAGGACCTGCCGCAGGCCGACAGCGAATGGTTCACCGCCGCCCAGGAGCGTCTGCAAACGCAACTGGACGCGCAGTCCAACACCAACACCGCAAAGAACGTGATCATCCTGATCTCGGACGGCAACGGTGTCGGCACCAACTACGCCTCGCGCCTCTGGGCCGGCCAGCAGGAAGGCGGCCTGGGCGACGAGTACAACCAACCGCACGACCTGTTCCCGAACCTGGCCCTGGTCAAGACCTACAACGTCAATGCCCAGACCCCCGACAGCGCCGGCACCGGCACCGCCATGATGTCCGGCATCAAGACCAAGGCCGGCATCATCGGCGTGAACGAGAACGTCAATCGCGGCGACTGCGCGACCCTGCCCGGCAACACCGTGGCCTCGCTGAACGAGATCATGACCGAGATGGGCAAGGAAACCGGCATCGTCTCGACCGCGCGTCTGACCCACGCCACTCCGGCCTCGGCCTATTCCAAGACCGTTGATCGCGGCTTCGAAGCCTCGGTCCCCGAGGGCTGCGACACCCAGACCGACATCGCCACCCAGCTTGTCGACGCCATGGAAGCCGGCGTGATCGACCTGGCCATGGGCGGTGGTCGCCGCAACTTCATCGGTGAGGACATGGAAGTCGAAGAAGGCACCACCGGCCGCCGCGCCGCTGGCGAGAACCTGATCGCCCGCGCTCAGGAGCTTGGCGCCCAGTACGTCCACGACACCGAGACCTTCGAAGCCGCCGCCCTCGACGGTACGCCGATCCTCGGCCTCTTCGAATCCTCGCACATGCAGTACGAAGCCGACCGCGACAACGAGCCGAGCCTCGCCGAAATGACCTCCGCCGCGATCACCGCTCTGGAAGCCAAGTCGGGCGACAACGGCTTCTTCCTGCAGGTCGAGGCGGGCCGCGTCGACCACGCCAACCACGCCGGCAACCTTGCCCGCGTCGTGCAGGACCAGAAGGCCTTTGCCGATGCCGTCGCCATCGCCGATGAGCTGACCAATGACGAAGAAACCCTGATCGTCGTCACCGCCGACCACGAGCATGCCATCGCCTTCAACGGCTATTGTGGCCGCGGCTCGAACATCCTCGGCCTGTGCATGGGCATCAACGGCGACGGCGTCGAGCATACCGGCGAAGTCGAGCTGGCCTCGGACGGCAAGCCCTTCACCGTCGCAGGCTACCTCAACGGTGCCGGTTCGGTCCTGATCGAGCAGCCCGATGGCTCCTACTTCGGAACCCGTCCGAACGTGACAGAAGAAGAAGCCACCGACATCGACTACCCGCAGCAGGCGCTGGTCCCCAAATCGTCGGAAACCCACTCGGGTGAAGACGTGGCAGTCTATGCCAAGGGCCCCTGGGCGCACCTGTTCAACGGCACCATCGAGCAGAACCTGATCTTCCACGTGATGCATCACGCTGCCACGGCCGAGTAATCGAATCGAAACTCCGGGAGGGGGCTGTCCGCAGCCCCCTTCCTTGTTCCGGATCAATGCGAATCCGCCCGGCGTTTCTTATGATTGTTACTTCATAACGCCATACTGACATCGGAGACCGCCATGCACCGCAGACAGTTCCTTACCCTTGCCCCCGCCCTGATCGCCGCGCCCGCCGTGCTGCGCGCGCAGGACGACACCCTCAAGCTGCGCGAGCTTTACGAGGGCCGGGATTTTTCGCCGCTCGCCCGTGACCTTGAAGGCTCCACCATCGACGTGGACGGCTACATGGCCCCGCCTCTTCAGGCCGATTCCACCTTTTTCGTGCTGACCAAGATCCCCATGTCGGTCTGCCCATTCTGCGAAACCGAAGCGGAATGGCCCGACGACATCCTTGCCATCTACACCCGGCGCAAGTTCGACACCGTGCCCTTCAACCGCAAGATTGTCGTCACCGGCGCGCTTGCACTGGGCAGCTACCGCGACCCCGACACCGGGTTCCTGAGCATGGTGCGCCTGGAGAACGCGCGACTGCGATTCGGATGACCGGAATCAGTCTGTCCATATCAGACCTAGAGGTGATGGGGCAGGGCGGCCGCCGCATCCTGTCCGTGCCTCGGCTGGAGGTGCCCGCCGGCACGGCTGTTGCCGTGCGCGGGCCATCCGGGGCCGGCAAGTCGACGCTGCTTTATGCCATGGCCGGGATCATCGCGCCCGCCAGTGGCCGGATCGCCTGGGGCGACACCGAGATCACCGGGCTCGATGATGGCGGCCGGGCCGCGTTCCGCCGCCGCAGCGTCGGGTTCATCTTCCAGGAACACCTGCTTTTCGAGGAGCTGTCGGCGCTCGGCAACGCCGCGATCACCGCGCTTTATGCGCCCCGCCGCGACCGGCGCCGCATCCGCGACAGTGCCGAGGGCCTGCTGAGCCGTCTTGGCCTTGGTGCAAGCGCCGCACGTCGCTCTGATACCTTTTCCGGGGGCGAGCGTCAGCGCATCGCCGTGGTGCGCGCCCTGGCCGGGGATGCCCCGGTGATCCTGGCCGACGAGCCCACCGCGAGCCTCGACCGGCCCAATGCTGACGCGCTGGCCGATGACCTCATGCGGCTGGCCCGCGACGACGGGCGCACCCTTGTCACGGTCAGCCACGACCCGGCCCTGCATGACCGCGCCGATCATGTGATCGACGTCATCGATGGCTGCGTCCAGACCCCCGAGGTTCTCAATGCCTGATCCCATCGCCGATCTGCTGGCGGGGCTGCCGCTGTGGATGGAAAACGCCGTGATCCTGCTGGTCGCGCTGCTGCCGGTGCTGGTGATCGGTGTGCTGGTGCTGCGCGGCTTTTCCGTGGGGCCGTTGCTGTCGGCGCTGTTGCGGCGGCAGGCCTGGGTCAGCGTCGTCTTCACAGCCTTGATTGCCGTATCCATCGGGCTGGGGGTCGGGTTGATCGCGCAGGAACGGGGCCTGCGCGAGGGGACTGCCCGCGCCGCTGACAAGTTCGAACTGGTCATCGCCGCCCCGGGCAGCGAAATCACCGCCATGCTCGCGGCGGTCTACCTGCAACCTTCGGCGATCCCGCTCATCGACGGGCCGACTTATGCGCAGGTCGCGGAGCATCCCAATGCCGAGCTGGTCGCGCCGCTGGCCTTTGGCGACAGCTACGACAATGCTCCGGTTGTCGGGTCCACGCCTGCCTTCGTCGAGTATCTCTCGGACGGGTTGGCCGAGGGCCGCGTTTTTGCAAGCGAGACCGAGGCCATTGCCGGTGCGCGCACGCCCCTTGGTGTTGGCGACAGCTTCGCCCCTCAGCACGGGGTGGGCGACTCGGTCGAAGGCGCGCATGGCGATTTCGAATACGAGGTTGTGGGGCGGATGCCGCTGACCGGCTCGCCCTGGGATCGTGCCTATATCGTGCCTGCCGAATCCGTCTGGATGGTGCACGGGCTGGCCAATGGCCACGGGCCGGACTGGGACGGCAGCGTCGGCGCGCCCTTCGACGCGGACTATTTCCCGGGCACGCCCGCCGCGCTGGTCAAGGCCGACACGCTGGGCGGCGCCTATGTCATGCAGTCCCAGTTCAACACCGATCGGACGATGGCCCTGTTCCCGGGCACGGTGCTGTCGCGGCTGCACGCGCTGATGGGGGATATCCGGCAGGTCATGTCGATCCTGGCCATCGTCACGCAGGTGCTCGTTACCGTGGGTGTGCTGGCCGGCCTGATGATGCTGACGCGACTTTTGGCGCGCCGCCTTGCCTTGCTGCGGGCGCTGGGCGCGCCGCGGCGGTTCAACTTTGCCCTGACCTGGTCCTATGCCGTCACGCTGATCGTGGTTGGCGCCGGGCTGGGGCTTGCGCTCGGGGTGCTGCTGACGCGGGCCATCTCGGGCGTGATCACGGCGCGGACCGATATCCTGGTGACCGCCTCGCTGGGTTGGTCCGAGCTGCATCTTGTTGGCGCCTTCGTGAGCCTGACGGCCCTGCTGGCGTTGATCCCCGCCTGGCTGACAATGACCCGACCTGTCGTGCGCGACCTGCGCGGCTGACCCAATCCGGAGAGACCCATGACACCGAAGCACCTGATCCCCTTTGCCCTTCTGGCCGCCCTTGCCGGGCAGCCCGCCCTCGCCGATGGCGACGACCATGACGCGGAGGCCGCCGAGGTCCATGGCCACGACGAGGAACATTCCGACGACCATGGTCAGGACGACGACCACGACGACGACCATGACGACGACCACGCAGCGCACGAGGATGAATCCGGCGACACGGCCCATCTGAGCACCATGGGCGATCTGCGCCTGTTGCACGGCTGGACCCGCGCCACCAAGGACGACACCGCCCTGATCTTCGTTGAGATCGAGAACACCGGTGCGGAACCGGTGACCCTGACAGGCGGTGCTTCGGAGCTGGCTGACGGGGCCGCGCTTGTCGGCTTCACCCTTATTGACGGCGCGCCCAGCTATCCGGAGTTGCCAGCCCTGCCCGTGGCCCCGGGCACCGAGATGGTACTGGCCCCGCAGGGCGTCGCGCTGCGGCTGGATGGCCTGTCGCGCGATCTGGCCGAGGGCGACAGCTTCGAGGTGTCGCTGGCCTTCGCCGAGTTCGAGGTGGAGCTGACCGTGGACGTCGAGGCCGCCGACGCAACACAGCACGGCCATGCCGGCCACGCGCATTGAGGCATGATTTCCAGAAGGCTGGCTCCTGACGGGGCGGGCCTCACCGGCCTCATGATGGTGTCGTGCTCGACCCTCTGTCCCGTACCGGCACAGGACATGGTCAGGATCGTGCCGCCATTGGCCATCGCCGCAGCGGCGATCGGCAGCAATGTGCCGCTCAGCCAGTAGCCGGTCGCGGGCATTTTTATGGTGACCGTCTGCCTTTTGCCCGATCTTGATGCGCGCGCATTTTCAGCGTGCTGTCGCAGGCCCGTGTTAACTTTTTCGTTTGCCGACAGAGGCGAGGTTCGTTTAAGTAACATCCGTGTGAAGACAGGGCTGCCACTATGAAAACGGACAACATCCTTTATATCGCGGAAACCGATGAATTGGGCCGCGTGGTCTGTGTGTGGAGCACAGATGAAACCAAATCGCGCCCCAAACCGCTGCGGCGACCGGTGACGCGACGGCTCGACCTGCAAGCGACACAATGTTTCGGTGCGTCGCCTTCGGATATCGCTACATGGATGCAAGAAGGGGCGAGCTGACTGTAACCGTGTGTCGGTCGGCATGGACGGAAAAAGGGGCTGAAACCTGGGTTTCAGCCCCTTTTTCCGCCGTTCTGTCCTTGGGGACACGCGTCCGCGCAGCCTTGCGCAGGCCGGTGTGAACGTGGTTGGCGAAAGGTTGGTGTCGGCTAAAGATTGGTCTGCCGGATCAGCGGGCGGCCCATATGCGCAACCCGCTGACCATGTTCGGACCTTGGCCAGTTTGCCCAAGGTGCAAGGGCATCAGAAGTAGTTCAGATCCTCGTTCAGCAGGAGACCCACCGCCAAGACGTCGGCCGTGGCGATCTCCATGGCATCACTCGTTGCAATGTCATAAAGCACGTCTCCGCGCGTGTCGGTCCCGGTCTCCAGCGCGTCGACGAATGTATCGATCTGCTGCGCGTCGAAAAGGTCCATTGCGTTGGCGTTCGAAATCAACGTGTCCACGAAGGCCTGATCGCCGAGATCGTCACCGAAAGTCGACACGAATTCTTCACTCGCCACGAAGAAATCCGCGACCTCGTCTTCTTCGATCAGGTTCTCTTCAACCACTTCCGTCCAGAAGGATGCACCGGCCACATCCGCATAGCGTCCGAACGCGGTGAAATACATCTGTCCAAGATCGATATGCGCCTCGCCGGTGGATGCGGTCCAGGTGGCATCGTCAAAGGAGATGGTTTCAACCCCGAAGAGCAGCGAACCTCCCGCCTCGCCGAGCAGTGCAACGCCGCCGCCCGTTCCGCTGACGTTCAGACCATCTGCGCTGGATGCGAAGGTCACGTCGCGTGCGGAAACGACGTCGGTTTCTCCGAGCACAGCGTTCGCCGAAGCTTCGGTGTCGCGATCACCAAAGATCGATTCCGCGCGGAAATCGAGGTTCTGGATACGGTCATCCAGCCGGGGTGTCGTGTCGACAAGATCGACGGTCGGCGCGTTTGCCTCGATCCCGAATTGTTCCAGCAGATATTCGGCCAGCGCGTCCTGTTCACTGCCGGTTGGGGCAAAAGTCGCGCCGCCATCGAAGGTCGGGTTTTCGTCATCTACGAGATCGACACGATTGGTGGCGGCGGCCTCTGTCTCGTCAAAGCCCTCTTCGCTGTCGACGGTGACAGGCAGACCATCGGCCCCGCCATTGGCAAGGAAATTGAGCGTCACCGTGCGGAAGGTCGCATCACCATTATCGACCACCACACCATCGCGCACGAGCTCTGCGATGACATCGCCGGTGTCTTCGTCCACCAGCGCCGCATTCACCAGGCGATTGCCCGGTTCAAGGTCGGGCGAGAACGAGAACCGAAGCCCCGAGAATTGTCCCCAGCCACCGGCGCTTTCTTCCAGGCTTGTGTAGTTTGCCAGCGTGGCTTCGACCGTATCCACGATCTGCTGCGTCGTCAGGCTCAACAGCGTCAGCCCGTTGTTGAAAGCGAGCGTGTTGGCGATGTCGTTCGTGCTGATACCGCCATCGGGCTTGCCGCCTTCGATGCCCTCTGTCGGCAGGCGCACCGGGTCGCCGTCCCCCGCGGGCTGTTCGATCCGGCCGATATTTGCGCGAATGCCGCCGCCGTTTTTGAACGAGAAGACAACGCTGTCATCGAACTGCTGCACATACTCAAGGTTGGCATCCGCGGTCAGGTTGCCGAGATTCGTTTCCTGGGTCCGCACGCCATCTGTGCCACCGCCGGCGCGTTCGGCATTCAGGAACTCTGTCGCGACTGCGAAGAACGTGGACTCACCAGCGAGGATGGTTTGTTCGACCGCTTCGGTGATGGCGATGATTTCCGGGTCGGCCAGCCCTTCGGCGCCAAGCGCCGCGACGCCCGCATCCGAGGTTTCATAGGCACCCGAAATCTCAGGGTCATAGCTGTCGGGCAGAATGACGCCGTTTTCGTCGAAGTCGATCACGAGACGACCGACGTAGTTGTAGGCGGCATCGGTGTTGACCACGGCCACCGGGTTGCCATCCGCGCCGGTAAAGAAGGCGGGATAGACACCGTCAGCCGCCTCGCCATCGAAACCCGGATCGTTTTCGTCCAGCAGGACAGAGTTCGATCCGCCCGCCATGATGATATCGACGCCTTCCAGCAGCGTGGCAAGCTCCTGTTCACGAGACAGCACCTGCTGGTGGCTCATCAGGATGACCTTGTCCAGACCGGGATTGGCGGCAAGGAGCGCGTCGACATCTTGCTGGATGATCGCTGCGAGCTCGGTCAGGTCATTCGATTCCGGGAAGACGCCGAGATCGGGACCGGGGCTTGTCAGCCCGTCATCGATGGTCGGAACCACCGCGCTGACGAGCCCCAGAACTTCGCCCCCTTCGGTTTGAACGACGGCTGAGCCCGTCACCTGTCCGGCGATGTCTTCCACGTTCTGACCATCAGCCGTGGCGATCGGTGCGAGGTTGGGGTCGGTGGAATAATCGAGGTTGCCTGCCAGATACGGGAATGCGGCTCCGTCAAAGGGCAAGAAGCCGGATGTGTCCGCGTCTTCGTCGAACGCGATGTTGCCGCTCACCAGTTGCGCGATGATCGACGTGCCGTTGTCGAATTCGTGGTTGCCGAATGAGATTGCCTGAACCCCAAGCTCGTTCTGGATCTGGATGTCGGCGGCCCCCGGCGCACCGTAGATCGCGTTCGATGCGTCGTAGAACAATCCCGGTATCCAGGCGTCTCCAGAGGACAACAAGAGCGTGTCCGCAAATCCGTCTTCGCCATCAGCGTCGATATCTTGCGCGCGCAATGCGTTCAAGACGGCCGAAAAATTTGGCGCGAGATCAATCGATGTCGTGTTCGCCTCTTGATCGGAAAGATGGAACAGCTGGAGCGTGAAAGCACCGTCAAAATTATTCATGTCAGGGTCCATTGCTTGTCTGGTTTTGCCGCGTTCGGAGGTGACGAACGCCGCGCGCGAAACTGTGCGAAGCACAGTAACGATGCGCAACGCACGCATGCCTGAGTGAGGCCGGCACTCACCTGCTTATCCGCAGTTGTGTGAATTGTTCTCAAAGGTTTTGTAATAATTACATGTCGCGTCCAACCGCTCGGGAAACTGGCAGGCCGCCGCGGACCGGGTCCGGGATTGTCGCGCGACACCGCTGCCATTGGACGCCCAATGAGTTCACTATACCAATGGCGTGACAGAGGAGCTTTTGAGGCCTAGCGTTCGCAAGACATGCAATTTTCAGAATTGAGCGCAAAAACGGATATGCACAGGGTGATACTTTGGCAGGAGACGGCGGTGCGGCAATGGTGACCGGGGAGACTGCCGGCACCATGGACGTCGTATCGGAACGTGACGCCAACCGTGTCGTCTTGTCCGGAGAGGTGACTATACGGACCGTTACGTCTTTGAGCGCGAAGATCGCGCAGATCACGGCAGAGTGTCCCGTCGAGGTGGACCTTGGCGACGTCACCCATCTGGACACCTCTGGCGCGTGGATGCTGACAACCCTTCGGAACAGGATCGAGGCGAACGGGGAAGGCTTTGCGATCGTCAATGCAAGTTCCGAGGTGGAAAGTCTGTTGGCCAGCGTGGCGGATGCCATGCCGGAGGTCGAGAAGCCCGAACAGACACCCACCACACTTGTCTCGATTCTCGAGGCGATCGGACGGGGCACATCCAATGGCACTCGCTTTCTGCTGGCGCTGACCGGCTATCTTGGGATGTTCCTGTCCCGGCTGTTCCGGACATTGCTGCACCCGAAGGAGTTCCGGTTCACGTCACTCGTTCATCACTGTCAGGAAGTCGGATTCAAGGCGGTGCCGATCGTCGCATTGATGGCGTTTCTGATCGGGGTTGTCCTTGCCTTCCAGGGATCAACCCAGCTGCGCCAATTTGGGGCGGAAGTCTTTGTGGTGGACCTGATTGCGATCTCGATCCTTCGCGAGTTGGGGATATTGCTGACCTCCATCATCGTCGCGGGTCGGACGGCATCGGCGTTTACGGCCTCTATCGGATCGATGAAGATGCGCGAGGAGATCGACGCGATGCGCACATTGGGCCTTGACCCTGCGACTGTATTGTTCCTGCCGCGCATCCTTGCCTTGTTGCTGATGTTGCCGATCCTGGGTCTCATTGCCAATCTGTCGGGCCTATTCGGTGGTGCCTTGATGGCGTGGATCGATCTGGGTATTTCACCCCAGATGTTTCGCACCCGGCTTATCGAGGGGACCGATATCGATCATGTTGTTGTCGGATTGGTAAAGGCGCCCGTCTTTGCGCTGATCATCGGGGTGGTTGGCTGTCATGCGGGCATGCAAGTCGAAAGCAACGCGGAATCGCTGGGACGGATGACATCGAACGCGGTCGTTACAGCGATTTTCGCAGTCATCGTGGCGGATGCCGTCTTTTCGATCTTCTTTGCGAGCCTTGGCATATGACCTCGAAGGAAACAGTGATTTCCGTGCGCGGGATGGAAAACCGGTTTGGAAGTCATGTCGTGCACGAGAATCTCGATCTTGATGTCTTTCGCGGCGAGATCCTGGGCGTTGTTGGCGGATCGGGTACCGGCAAATCGGTCCTTCTGCGCAGCATTACCGGGCTGCAACGGCCCACGGCCGGGCATGTCGATGTGCTCGGGACCGAGGTGCTGGAGGCGGATGAAGACGCGCGCGCAGCGCTCGAGGCCCGCTGGGGCGTCATGTTTCAGGATGGCGCGCTCTTTTCTTCGTTGACCGTGCGCGAGAACGTCGAAGTGCCAATGCGCGCGATCGCCGGGCTCGACCCGGAAATCAGGCGCGCGCTGGCAGACTTGAAAATCTCCATGGTCGGCTTGCCCTATCTGGCCGGTGATAAATACCCGTCCGAGTTATCGGGCGGCATGCGAAAACGCGCCGGGCTTGCACGGGCCCTGTCGCTCGATCCTGAGATCGTGTTTCTGGACGAGCCGACAGCAGGGCTTGATCCGATTGGTGCCTCCGACTTTGACTCGCTCATCCGTGGCCTGAGCCGGTCACTTGGACTGACGGTCTTTCTGGTGACGCATGATCTTGATACGCTGCACGCGGTTTGTGATCGTATTGCCGTCTTGGCCGAAAAACGCGTCCTGGTCACCGGCACAATGCAAGAGATGTTGCAGGTCGAACACCCATGGGTGCATGAATATTTCCATGGGCCAAGGGCTCGGGCGGCGCTTGACGCGGCGCAGAACGCGTAGAAAGGGACCTCGTTTGGAGACCAAGGCCAATTATGTCCTGATCGGCGCATTCACCCTGTTTGGTTTCTTCGGGATCATGGGTTTTCTTCTCTGGTTCGCCAGTTTCGAACTGGACCGACAATTCGACTACTATGATATCAATTTCTCGTCCGTCTCGGGCCTCGGAAATGCGTCTGACGTGCGGTTCAGCGGTCTTCCCGTCGGGCAGGTCGTTGACGTGAAGCTGTCTCCGGAACGCGATGGCTCCATTGAAGTGCGCGTTGAAGTAGCCGCCGATACGCCGGTGCGAACTGACAGTGTCGCAACCATCGAGGCGCAAGGCGTCACCGGCGTTTCCTTCGTCAGTATCGGTCCCGGCACGCCAGACGCACCGCTCCTGACCCAACCGGAGGATGGCACTGTCCCCGAGATCGAGGCCGGTCGTTCGACACTCCAGTCGCTGTCAGAGGACGCGCCCAGGCTGCTGGAAGAGATGTTGCAGGTAGTGCAAGAGGTCAGCGGTCTTCTGAGCGGGGAGAACCAGGGCCGCCTCGAACGCATACTTGTGAATATCGAGGGCGCTTCGGCGGATTTTTCCCAGACGCTTGAAGATTTCTCAGCCGTTGCCACAACGATCAGCGATTTCGCCACGCAGATCGAGAGGTTCAATACCACTCTTGATACGCTGTCCACAGACCTGACCGGTGTTCTGGAAAATGCCGACAGTACCGTCACATCCATCGGCGCGTTGTCCGAGGAGGCCAGGTCTGTGTTGTCCGGCGGGACAGAGACCCTCGACAGCGCGCAAGAGATGATCGCGATATCGCAGCGCTATGTGTCCACCGACCTGATGGCGATGACACAGGACCTGCGCGACACCTTGACAGAGCTCCGCAGCCAGATCGACGGCCTTGGTGGTCGCGCCAACCAGGTGTTGGAGACGTTCGACACCACAGGGTCAACCGCGACGGCACGGCTGGACGAGTCCGAGGCCACTTTGGCCGCCGTTGACGATCTTGTTGCGCGGCTCGACGCATCCGCCGGCGCCGTGACCGCAGCGGCGGACCAGCTGACCGAAATGATCGAAACGCAAGGTGGGCCGCTGTTGTCGGAGACACGGGACATGGTTGCACAGGCCAACGGTGCGATCGCCTCGATCGCGGACGTGGCAAACACCGATTTGCCTGCCATCGTCACAGACATTCGCGAGGCAACAGAGGCTTCTTCGGCTGTCATCGCGGAGGTTGGAGCAAGCCTGAAAAGCGCAAGCGGAAATATTGACGAAATCTTGACCAGCGGCCAATCCACGCTGGAAGAAGCCAACCGCGCCTTTGCCAACGCCAATGACACGCTTGGCGCGATCAACTCTGCGCTTGAGACAGGAGACCGCGCGCTGGCCGCTGCCGAAGGCACCTTTACCGGCGCGGAGAAAGTGATCAACGAAGATGTGGCCGGCATCATTGCCGGCCTGGAGACAACGCTGGAATCCCTGAACGGAGCGATTGCCGAAGTATCAGGAGACCTGCCGGAGGTGACCGCAGACCTGCGGGCCGCGAGCCAGTCCGCAGCAAACGCATTCGGTGAGATTCGCAGGCTGACGGACTCCTCTGCACCTGACATTGCCGACTTCACCTCTTCTGCGCTGCCGCTTTACGAGCGCCTCGCTGCTGAAACGCGGACATTGATCTCGAACCTCAACAGCCTCACGAACCAGATCAAGCGTGACCCGACACGTTTCCTGCTCGATCGAGAAACACCGGAATTCAGGAGATAAATCTGTGAAATATGGTCCCGTTCTGCCCCGGTTGCTTTCTGCCGTTGTCGTTGTTCTGACTGTCCCGGGATGTGCGACGCTGTCGGCGCTGAGTGATGCTTCAACACCGTTGGAGGTCTACGAACTGCGCAGTCCTGCCGACATCAGACCGCGTTCGGGACAACCCTTGCCGCTTGATGTGATCATCGAATTGCCAACAACATCGGGGTCGCTCGAAACGGACCGGATCATGATCCGCCCCAGCCCGCTTCAGGCGCAATATCTGCCCGGTGTCCGCTGGAGCGATCCGACGCCGGTGATGGTTCAGAACCTCATGCTGCGCGCACTCGAGCGAACGCAGGCTTTGCGCTACACGGGGCGGGTCCCACTGGCATCAAGCGGGGACTACGCCGTTGTGACCGAATTGCTGGATTTCGAGGCCGAACTCCAAGCGGACGGCGAAACGGCCATGATCCGACAACAGTTCATCGCAAGGCTGGTCAGGGAAGGCGATGCACGGATCGTGGCAAGCAGGACCTTCACAGCAAGCGCTGCATCAACCTCTTTGGACGCGCCAGAGCTTTTAGATGCATTCGACTCCGCATCGCAGCGTCTTCTTGCAGAATTTGCAACCTGGGTCGTGCGGGAATTGGCCGGGTGACTGGCAGTCAGACCGGGCTATCCGACGCGCGCCCTGCGGCTGGAAACAGACGGAAACATGTGCTGGTGGTCGAGGATCAGGCCATGTTTGGCGAAGACGTGGTTCAGCAGGTCGCTTCACGTGGCCAACGCCGATCATCCCTCACCGCTCCACACCATAATGTGCATCGTCATGCGTCCAGCACGTTCCGGACCTTCGAGGCCAGTTCGGACTTCCGGTAAGGTTTGCTGAGCAGGTCGACGCCGCGGTCGAGGCGCCCGTGATGCACGATCGCGTTCTCCGAGTATCCTGTGGTGTAGAGAATCTTCAGACCCGGCCGAAACGCCTGCGCGGCATCCGCGATTTGCCGGCCATTCATCCCGCCTGGCAGAATGACATCGGTAAAGAGCAGATCAATGTCCGGGCGATCACGCAGGATATCGAGCGCCGGTTTTCCTGCCGAGGCCGTGACCACTTCGTAGCCCAGCCCCATTAGCTGCACCGTCAGCTGCTGCAAGATCAGGGCATCATCCTCGACGACCAGAATGGTTTCCTGCCCCCGCAGATCGGCTTTGCTTTCCACTTTGTCGTCCTGCGCGACACCGTCGCCAAGGAACCTCGGAAAATAGAGCTTGATTGTCGTGCCTTCATTCGGTTCCGAATATATCCGGATGTGGCCATCCGATTGCTTGACGAAGCCGTGCACCATGCTCAGCCCAAGACCCGTGCCTTTTCCCACCGCTTTCGTGGTGAAGAAAGGCTCGAACACCCTTTCTATGAAGTCCTTGGAAATGCCGTGTCCGGTGTCGCTGACCGCAATGACCACGTAATCCCCCGATTTCAGACCGGGTTCGGTCGATGTGTAATCATCATCCAACGAGACATTGGCCGTTTCGATCGTCAGGCATCCGCCCTCGGCCATCGCGTCGCGCGAATTGATCGCAAGGTTCAGCAGGGCAGCGTCCAGTTGGGTGTTGTCTATCTCCGTCTGCCACAATGTATCTGCCAACATGATCTCGATATCGAGATCCTCGCCCAGTGTGCGGCGCAACATGTCCTCAACCCCTTCGATCACCGCGTTGAGGTCCATCACCCTGGGGTGAAGCGTCTGCCTGCGCGAAAACGCGAGGAGGCGGTTGGTCAGCTCGGCCGCGCGATCGGCAGCAGCGGCGCTCATGTCGGCAAACGGCCGCAAGGGATTGTCGTCGGCGAGTTCATCCTGCAGCACCTCTGTATTGCCCATGATGATCGTCAACAGGTTGTTGAAGTCATGCGCGACGCCGCCAGTCAGCTGCCCGACAGCCTCCAGCTTTTGCGACTGTCGCAGCCGTTCCTCCATTTGCAGTCGGTCCGAGACGTCAGTCATGCTGCCGATGACCCGGACTGCACGTCCTTCGTCGTCACGGATCGCAAAGGCCGTCGTCTCCACATTGGTCCACGTGCCATCAGCCCGTCGGAACCGATAGTGATCTTGCAAACTTTCGATTTCTCCGAGCAAGAGCTTGTCCATAAGCTCATCAACCCGTTTTTCGTCGTCAGGATGCACGTTTGCGCGCCAGACTGTCGGAAGTGTCCCTGCAGGGTCGGGCTGATGACCGAATTGTTGCTCCATGCCATCGCTCCACCAGAAGCGACCCGCGGCGATATCCCAGTCCCAGATGGCGTTCCCTGACGCCTCTGCGATAAAGCGAAACCGCGTTTCAGAGATGCGCATGGCGTCTTCGGCGCGCCGACGCTCGGTAATGTCGCGCTGCACCGCGACGAAATGCGTGACCAACCCATCTTCGTTTTCGATCGGCACGATATCGAGCTCAAGCCAGTATTCCTTGCCGCTTTTCGTGTAGTTGATCAGCTCTGCGCGCACCGGTGACTGGGTCTCGAAGGCTTTCTGGATCCGCTCCAGTTCCGACCGCTGTGTCCTTGGACCTTGCAGAATGCTCGGAGTTTGACCGATCGCCTCTTCGCGCGTGAAGCCTGTTATGCGTTCGAAAGCATCGTTGACGTGGACGATCCTGGCGTTGCCCAACGCGTCTTGCGGGGCAGATTCCGTGATGATGACGATATCGCTGATCTGCTCCACTGCCGTTTTGAGGAGCCGCAACTGTTCGGTCTGGCGACGTTCTTCGGTGATGTCCGAAAAATAGACGGCCAACCCGTCTGGTGTCGGGTGCGCGCTGACGCGATATGTGCGGCCAAAGGGGGCATAGAATTGTTCGAACCGAACGGTCTTTCCGGTATCAAGAACACGGGTATATTCGATTTCGGCAATGCTTCCCGCGAGCTCGGGGAATGCATCAACGACCCGGCAGCCGATCAACGCATCCCGTGACTGTCCCATGAGTTCCTCGGCCTTGGTATTGAGGTAGGTATACCGAAACTCACGGTCGAGTGTGAAAAAGGCATCGCCGATGTTCTCCAGCGTCTCGGCCAGGCGTCGGCTCAGGTCGTCGGCTTTTTCCTGTGCCACGGCAAGTTCTGTAATGTCCTGCATCGCCCCTTGCACAGCGACGATCCTGCCCGTGTCATCCCTGACAGGCACGCCCATGGAGCGCACCCGGACCCGGTTTCTTTTGGTCGTGATCAGGTCACGGACATTGTCGAAGGGAATTCCATGTTCGACACAGTCCTCAAAGACCCTGCGCGCCGAGTCCCGTTCTTCCGGTGCGAAGTAGTCGATGCCGCCCCCGATTGTTGGCGGCGTGCCCGGTGGCAGTTCGTGGATGGCTGCCGTGCCATCAGTCCAGCTCACTTTCTGCGTGTCGAGATCCACGCGCCAACCGCCAAGCTTGACCGCCCGGCCGGCAATCGCCAACAACATTTCCGATTCCCGGGCCCGGTTGCGCACCGTCACCAGTTCCGACACGTCCTGAAACGACCCCTGAACCGCAATGATATTTCCGGTCTCGTCTCGGTCCGCTTCGCCGGTTGCACGACCCCAGACCTTGCGCCCCTTGGCGGTGATGATCTGGAGTGTCTCGTCAAACGCATGACCCTGATCGATGCAGGCCTGGAACAGACCCGCGATCCGGTCCCTGTGTTCGGGTACGTAGTACGCGATGGCATCTGCGATCCTTGGCGAAAACCCGGCGGGTTCATCATGGATACGAGCAGTCTCGGTGGACCATTCCAGGTGCGCGGTCGCCACGTCATATCGCCAGGCCCCGAACTTCGCCGAATTGCCCGCAATCTCGAGCATCCGTTTCGCCTGCGCGAGCGCGCGCGCGGCTACGACGCGTTCGGTGACATCCCGCGCGGCGATCAGTCTGTTGCGACGCCCCTCGTGATCGATGGTGTGACCGGTGATTTCGACATGGATGATGTCTCCGGATTTCAGACGGTGCCGCCAGACACCGGATTCGTCACGACCGACTGTGGTGGAAGCGACCTTGGCCTCGAGGGCGGGGCGATCTTCATCCGGGCGAATATCCGCGATCGTCATGGCAAGAAATTCGTCGCGGGAATAGCCATATTTGTCGATGGCCGCATCGTTGACTGCCAGAAAGCGGAGTGTGTTCAGGTCGTAGACCCACATCGGATCAGGATGGAACAGGAAAAATTTGTCGGTAGTCGCATTCATGTGACGCCTCCTGTCCATTGCTATCTCAAGAGCGATGGGGTCATCGCACCTTGGGGTTGTGGAATGCTACCGTTTAGATAGCGTCTGATCGCTTGCAGACCATTGTTGCAAGGGCGCTGCGAATATTGTTCGCGAAGCGATCCCTTGTGTCAAAGAGTGATCGCAGGAAAACCGTCCAAAGCCCAAGATTTTGTGGTCGACTGGTCGGAAGGCCTGGCCACCTGGCCAGTTTTGGCCGGAGGCGAAGCGTGACAAAATCTACTGACAGGTTCTTGTCGAGGTCCGGCACAGTGGGCCTTCTCGGACCCGAAGGAGGGAAGACAATGCAGGGATGCGATACGACCTGTTTCATCCCGGATGATCACACAGCCCCTCGGCGATCTGCGCTGTTCATGGCATGGTCTGTTCTGAACGAGTTGCGAAACGGGAGATTGGCAAGCCGCGCCATGAAGGTCGTCTCATCCCGCCCGCCAAAGTGAAGCCCTTGGTCAAGCGCGGGAATAACGATGCGGCGGATGCAGAAGGCGTTCTGCGAGGCTGACATGCGCCCGATGATGTGCATCTGCCTGTAAATTTTGAGAAGATGCAACGCCCGGGCTTTTGTGGCGTCGTTCCGGAAGCACGCTTTCGGCGGGATGCTCGGGCTCCCATCATGACAGCGTTCCACCGGGGCACGCAGCGCTTCGGGGCCGCGGCGGGCCTCCGGTGGTATCACGGCGTGCCGAAAAATATGCCGGCCCTGACCTTAAACCCGCCTTGGTCATGTCGTTCACGTAGTCAGGGAGCGTCGTATGCTCGCCCTTAAAGGAAGCGTTAAGCTCACGCGGATAAGGCTGGCATCATGTCTACAATTTTCGATCTTATCGAAATCACTGACATCAGTGAACACACGACCTATTCGCAGGCGAACGGGAACCTTTTGGGGGTCCTGGACGGCGCCTCCGGCGGGGACTTAAATGACGGGGAATTCGATGAGCGGGATGTATTCACGCTTGATGGTCAGACCTACCGCATAGACCTGATCCAGGAACCGGCGAGCAGCGGTAGATTTACCACGTCTGATGGCACCGACATCAGCTTCAACCCACAGAGCGAATCCAATCTCGATGCGATTTTCCTGACTGTTTCGAATGGTGTCGAAACGCGCCACTTCATCATCCCCAACGACAGCTATGGGGATCTGAATATTGAGGAAATCCGGACCGGAGAGATAAAGGATGTCGCCGGGAACGACGCGGCGCTCGTGTCCACCCAGGACGACGATGTGAACGTGGTTTGTTTCTGCGCAGGAACGATGATCAGGCGCGCCGACGGGTCCGAAATTGCGGTTGAAAACCTCGAAGTTGGTGACCGTGTTGAAACGCTCGACAATGGCGCTCAGGTTGTGCGCTGGCTGGGGCAAAAATCGCTCTCTGTACCTGCACTGCTCCGACATCCGAATTTGCGGCCGATACGGATACCTGCCGGCTCTCTTAGCCCGGGTGTTCCGAAGGCTGATCTTTTCGTGTCGCCACAACATCGGATCCTTGTTCGCTCGCGGATTGCGCGCCGCATGTTCGGG
>JAWLGI010000086.1:0-7176 GCA_041685125.1 Marivita sp.
GGACAATCTGGCGGTGACGTGTTACAGGTGCTTAACCTGTCCGTGACAATTTGGTGACAGCTCCCCCGGGCATGGCAGTCGCGAGGTCGATCATGCCATTTGAATAGACCGTCTGCCCCGCGCGCAGGGTTGCGGCCACGCATCCCCGAGGATCGACAAGGACCAGATCTGCCAGCTTGTCGATCGAGATCTCGCCGCGATCGGTCAAGCCAAGCGCCTTCGCAGGATTGGCCGATGCAAGACGTACCGCTCCCGGCAATCCGTCCGGATCCTGCTCTGCCAGCGCCTTGATCGCCGGCAGGATCGCGGCAGGGTGGTAATCGGCGGCCAGTATCTGCAGCAGCCCCGCGGCGTGCGCCGCGCGCGCGGACAGATTGCCGGAATAGCTTTGTCCCCGCATGGCGTTGGGCGCGCCCATGGCAATCATCAACCCTCGTTCCATGGCGGTCCGGGCCGCTTCCATGGTCACGGGAAACTCGCTGATCACCGCGCCGATATCTGCCATCAGGTTGGTCTTTTCGACCGTGTCATCATCGTGGCTGGCCATGGCAATGCCGCCTGCGCGGCAGAGCCTGGACACGGCATTGAGGGTCTCCAATAGCTGCTCGGTGGGCATGGCCGCGTCCATCCGCGCCTGAATGTCGGCGCGCGCCTGCGCTTCGGAAATGCCTTGTCCGTGGGCGCGGTAGGCCACCAGCTTTTCGAGGTTGCGGTACTGGCCCTGCCCCGGTGTGTGATCCATCACCGAGACGAGATCGACCGCGCCGGCGTCCAGCAAGCCCTCCAACGCGGCAATGGCATCGGTATAGGTCATGTCGAACCGTGCGTGAATGCGATGGTCCACGCGCAAGCCGTTCAGGCTGTCCTTCAAAGCGCGGATGATATTACTGGTATGCTCGAACGACCGGCGTTCGCCATCCTTGGCACTGCGCGAGAAAGAGACGCCAGCATAGGCGGTTGTCACACCCGAGGCGGCCAGCCGTGCATCGAGATGCGCCACCGCCACATCCATCGGGAAATCGACCCGTGGACGCGGTTCCAGTTCCAGCTCGATCATATCCCCGTGCATGTCGATGAAACCGGGATACAGCGTGTGGCCAGGTGCCTTGATCCCATCCGTTACCGGAGCTTCGGCGATCTCAGCGATGAGGCCATCCTCGATGGCAAGCGCACCGTTTTCGATGACCCGGTTCGGCAGGACAATTCGAACATCAGACAACCACATCTTCGCGTTCCTCCAAAGATTTCACGTCCGGGGTCAGATCGATTTCGCGGTCGATCAATTGCGCAACATCACCGGGATGATGGAAGACACCGACCATCGCCGTGCCCTTGGATTTCAACTCTGACAGCCGGTCGATCAACGCCGCCCGCGCGGAGGCATCCAGCGAGGCGGTCGGTTCATCCAGAAGCAAGAGCCGTTGTGGCAGGATCAGAGCGCGGGCGAGATTCACTTTTTGCTGTTCACCCCCCGAGAATGTGGTGGGATAGGCCGCCCAAAGCGTCCGTTTGACGCCAAATGCGTCGAGCCAGTGCCGCGCCTGCGCGAGCGCCTCTTCCTGCGCGACGCCCGACAGGCGCAGGGGTTCGGCCACCAGCGCCTCGGCACTGACGCGGGGCCGCGCGGTCAGGAACTGGGTGACAAAGCCCATTTCCGTCTTGCGCAGCAGGCTGACATCCACATCCGCGGCGCGGGCCAGATCAATGACACCGTGGGAAGAATGAAACAGGATCTCGCCCCCGCCGGGCAGGTAGGACCGGTAAAGCGCGCGCAAGAGCGTGGACTTGCCCGCGCCGTTGCGTCCCTTGAGCAGCAGAAACTCGCCTGCGCGCAGCTGGAAGGAAATATCGCCAAAGGCCGCCATCTGCGCGCCCAGATGGTGCATGGTAAAGCCTTTGGACAGGCTGCGAACGTCCAGAACGAGGGTCATAGCTTTGCGTGCACCAATTGTTGTGTGTAGCTGTGTTGCGGATCCTGGAAGACCTGATCGGCCAGCCCTTCTTCAACCACCGCACCGCGCCGCATGACCATCACGCGATCCGACAGGGTGCGGATCACGCCAAGATCATGGCTGACGATGACCATGGTAATCCGGCGGTCCTGTTGCAGCCGTTTGAGCGTGTCCAGAACCAGCGCCTGCACGCTGACATCCAGCCCCGTGGTGGGTTCATCCAATAGCAAAAGCGCTGGCTCGAGCGCGATGGCCTTGGCCAGCTGCACCCTCTGCTGCATGCCGCCCGACAGCTCGATGGGCGGGGCATCCATGCGGTCCAGCGGAAATTCGGACGCGTCAAGCGCATCACGCGCCTTGTCCCGCAAGACCTCGAAGCGACGCTCTCCCGCGACCAAAAGGCGTTCGGCCACGTTGCCCGACGAGGAGTGAGACATCAGCAAACCGAGATGCGGGTTCTGGTAGACAATGCCGATCCGCGTCGCGCACAGCATCCGGCGCCCATAGCGGTCCAGATCGAACAGGTTGCCCTGCACATCCGGCAGATCCAGAGAATAACTGCCCTCGTCCGGGGTTTCCTCAAGGTTGAGGCACCGCAGGAAGGTAGACTTGCCTGACCCGCTTTCGCCCACGATTCCCAGAACTTCACCGGGATAAACCGTGGCCGAGACATCACGCAGCGCCTGCACGTCGCCATAGGATTTCGACAGGTTGCGCGCCGTGAGAAGAGGTTTGGTCTCGACGAACCGGGGGGCATCAAGCGTCAGCGTCATCGCGCCATCTCCCCGTCATTGTACCAGGTCTCGCCGATCCGGGCCGCGTCGCCGTCGCGGCGGTGGATCGTCTTGACACCCAGTTCACTGTCCGAGACCTCAAAGCTCGACGTGCCATCATCCTGCGGGATCTCGTTCATGAAGAAGCCGCGTGCGCCCGAGCGGCTGCAGATCAGCCTGCCATGGTCCTCGACCCGGAAGGGCACATCGTCAAAAACCAATGGTTCCACCCGTGTATAGGGGGGCACCACGTGCAGTCGCTTTTCGCGGCCAGCGGACAGGATCGTGAGATGCGCCGCCATATCCATCTTGGGCACGTCCCAGCGCGGGATCGGAGAGGGCGTCATGACGAAGCGGCCGTTGACAAGGCTGGGATAGCTGGCCCCCTGCATCACCCGGCCCGAGCGCACGATCTGTTCGTAGAGTTGCAACCACATCCGCCCGTAATCCGCATCCGCATGCATTTGCCGGGCGATGGACATATTTGGCTGCACCGGGCGCAGGGGTTCGGGGTTGGGCACCTGCAGGACAAGCACCTGATCCTCGCGCAGCTTTTCCTCGGGGATGCGGTGGCGCGATTGTATCAGGTCAGCCTCCAGCGTGTCCATGGTGACGGGCGCGCCCGACACCCGCGCCAGGAACTTGCGGATCGAGGCGGCGTTGACGCTGTCATCGGCGCCCTGGTCGATCACCTTCACGCGCATGTTCGGGTTGATGAGCGTACAGGAGACCTGCAATCCGCCGGTGCCCCAGCCCCGCGCCATGGGCACCTCGCGGCTGGCATAGGGTATCTGGCAGCCGGGCACCGCGATGGCCTTGAGCGTCTTGCGCCGGATCTCGCGCTTGGCGGAGGCATCGAGGAAACCGTAGGACATCGGCTCCCAGGACTTTGTCAGCGATTTAAGGCTCATTCTGCGGACTCCACCTGTGGGGGAATGTCAGTCTTCGGCGCCGGTTTGGCCTGTGCCGCCTTCCTGGCCCTGGCGTCATGCATGGCGTCGAGGCTGGATTGGAAGGTGACGTAATGCGGCAGCTTGAAGTGGATGCAGAAGCCCGAGCTTTCGACGCCTTCGGTGTGATAGAGGAAGAACTCCTCCTCGGTGGCAGACCCCTTGGGCGCACCCTTGGCGTTCAAATCCAGCGTCGCAGCCGCGATCACCTTGACCTCGTTCCAGCCAAGGGTCGCGGCATAGCCCAGGCCAAGCTCCGAGCCGGTCTTCGAGACCACTTCGGCCTGGCTTACCTTGACGCGACCGGCGCTGAATTCGGTGCCGCGCGGATGCCGGACACGGATATCGGCTTCGGCCAGACGAAGCTCATTGACGGTTGGATGGTTCTGCCCGTAGCCCCGCTGCGCGGCGTATCCCAAGGCCAGCACGCCGCCGGTTTCGGCCCGCGCAAGGCTTTGCAGCGTGTGGGCGCGTTTGGCCGGGAAGAGAAGCGGCTCTCGCGTAATGTCCGGAATGGTGTTGCCACTGGCCGTGTCTGGCTCAGGCGCCGTCAGCAAGTCGTTCTCGGCCTGCCATGCGGCAACAGACGGCTGCTGCGCAGGGGAGGGTCGTGATGCAGGCTCAACCGGGGTCGGATGGAAACTCTCCCCCGACAGCACCTCGGTCGCCAGAATACGGTGCGCATAGTCCAGCGTCGGTCCGAGCACCTGCCCGCCTGGGATATCCTTGAACGCCGCCGAGATGCGCCGATGGGTGAACAGGTTTTCCTGTGTAACCGGCTCGGCCACGGTCAGGCGGGGTTGCGTCGTGCGCCAGGCCCGCAAGAGCAGCACAGCCTCATAGAGTTCACCCCCCGTTTGGGCGAGGGCCAAAGCGGCCAGGTCCTCGTCATAGAGCGAGGCCTCGCCCATTACCCGGTCCACAAGGTAGGGCAGCGCCTTGCGCATTTCGGCCACCCGGTCAGCCGTGATCTCTCCCATCTCGGCGCGGAACAGGCGTTCGGATTGTTCGATCGCCCGCTCTCCGCCACGGGTTGCCACATAGGCCATCAGAACATCTCCACGTGAGTCGAGCGCGGCACGCCCAAAACCTGCGCACCCTCCACAAGGAAGAGTTCGAACCCCATCGGATAGCGCATCAACCGCGCCCGCATCTGCCAGAAGCCGTCCGGCAGCCCGGCCACCTGCACATCGACCGCGCTGTTGCAGCCCGGACCACTCAGCCGCAGGGTCGCCCCCTGCCCAAGTCGTGCGTTGCACACCAGCGTCGCGCCGGTTTCAGGATAAAGATCGGATCCCAGGGCGATCTGCCGCAAGGCGTCCGCGCCCGGCAGCGTGTCAAGAAACAGGTGATCGGCTTGCGCTTGTGTCACCAACGCGGCACCGGTGGCGGCCGCGATCCGGGCAAGATCAGGGTCGGCGCAGTAGACATTGCATTCGCGGTCCAGCAGCGCCTCAACGATCCCCGCTTGCCCCGGCGCGGGCAGATCGCGGGTCAAACCGGGGCGCGACAGGGCCCACATGAGCGCCTCAAAGGTGGCGTTGGTGCGCGACTCGAATTCGGAGGGAGCGGGGTGGGCTGTCATCAGAAGGTCTCCATGTCCACGCGCGTCGCCTCGACCCGGCACAGGGTTTCGCGATCCGTTTCGGCCTGCGCCGCGGATTCCGCTTCAAGAAAGGCCGCGCAGTCAGGTTTCGCCAGGCCCAACGCGACGGCCAGATCGATCAGCGCCATGGCCATGGCGGCCTCGAGATCGCGACCGCGACGCATAGCGTACCCCTCCTGCCCGCCTGCAGTGATGCGCGCCTCGCTCATCAGGATTTCACCAAGGTGAAAATGGGTGCCCTGCGCGGTGTCACGCATGGGCAGCATCACAAGGCCGGTGCGGTTGTCCAACACCTCGACCTCGGGCAAGGCCGGGATCAGGTGCTCGGCAAAGGTTTTCAGCCGCGCCTCATCGGCGCGCGCCAGTGTTGTCAGAAGGGCATCATGGCCCCATCCAGGCAGCGTGTCGGGCAAAGTGGTCACGGGTCGGTCTCCGTGTTGGAAATGTCAAAGGTGACCCGCGCTGCGGACCAGATAACCTCGCTATAGGCGATCGGTACACCGTCCAGGTCCACATCGATGGCCTGCACAACAATCACCGGCATATCCGGGTGCTGGTTCAGCATTTGCGCCTCATCGGCGCGGGCCGGGCGCGCATGGATCTGCGTGCTGGCGCGTTTGTAATCCTCGATGCCATAAGAGGCATAGACGGCAGTCACCGATCCCATGACCTCGCGCCGATCCGAGAATTCCGCGAACCGGGCCACCTCGTGGTAGATGGTCCCGAAAGACACCGGCACGTCGTTCGCAAAGGACCGCCTGCGGGTGGCGATCACGTCTGCGCCTTCGTCCAAAGCCAGCGCTTTCGCGATCCGAGGTGAGGCGGTGCAGGTCTTGGCCCCCAGTCTTTCGCCGGTCACATCCACGCCTTGTGCGGTCATGTTGCGCCGCATCCGGGTGCGTGGGCCGATGGTGTAAGTCAGGCGCGGACGGTTTTGCACGAAGGTGCCGCGCCCCTGTTCGACGCTCAGCAGGCCCTCTTTGCCAAGCTCGATCACGGCCCGCCGTATCGAGTGTCTCCCCGCGCCATAGGCTTGCACAAGCTCTGGCTCTGTGGGCAATTTGGTCCCTGGTTCCAGCACGCCGCTCTCGATATCCTGTTTGATGGCTGCGCGAATGTCGCGCCAACGGTCTCTGATCATAGCTCAATTCATCCGAATGTATTTTGGCTAAACCTTGGATGTTACATCTGTGTGTCAAATGCAAAACAGTTTCACTGATTCTCGAATATGCAGATGGTGACCGATATGTCTGCTGATCGTGTCACGTTCATTTGCATTCGCGCGACGGCCCCGACGGCCTGACAGATACAGTTGCCACCTTTTTCATAGCGCATGCCCGAAGATCGCAAAGCCGGTTCGCATTGAGGGCGCCTGAGCGCGAAACCCAATATGTCATCCCGCGAACCGGGACGGCACGCTGCCGCTGTTGCCGGCATATTCAACCAGCCGGGTGGAGCGGACCGAAGCAGTTTGTCCGGTCCTTGCAGCGCAAACGCAGCCAGTCAGACCAACCCATCGCAGGCATCCGGGTCCGTGATCCAGCTGCACGCGTGCCAGGAACCGGGGATGGAAGATACGGGCCTTTACGCGCGATACCTACGTGACCATCGTTTCGGGATTTTCGATGATCACCTGGAGCGGCACGTCGCCGTGAAATGACAGTGCGTGCACAAAAGCGTAGAGTCTGGACTCGAAGGGTCCAGACTCTACAAAACGATCTCCCGGCTATTGCCGGGAGACGTGATCACGAAAGGCTTGTGGCAGGCACTCCCGAGGGTCGTAGCTGATTTGTTTTATGCCTTACCAGCTGTTGTAGCCGAGGAATTTTCCGGACATTTCCACTTTCACGCGGTCCCCCTTTGGATGCTCGACCCGCGTCACGGACATGTCAAAG
>JAWLGI010000031.1:0-25488 GCA_041685125.1 Marivita sp.
AATCAGTTCGGATCGTACTCCCGGATTACTCCAACCGGCTAATCGGCTTAATGAAGCGAACCGCAGAGACCTCCGTCATCGCGATTGCTGAGATCCTAAAGGTTGCTCAGGATCTGCAGTCCCAGTTCGTGAATGCCACTCCACTGATCATCGGCGCGCTTCTGTACATGGTGGTGTTGCTGCCGATGACGCGGATCGTGTCACGGCTAGAGAAGATGCGGCCGCGAACCTGAAATTCACAGCGGCCACAGCACAGGCTGGGGCCAATATCTCCAGTTCCCACAACGCTTCCGGCGAGTCCTTCTACATCAAGCGTCGCGTTCCATGATCCAGGCGACCTCGGGCGCGGGAACAAAACGCCATTTGCGCAACGGACCCGCCATGACGTTGAGGTAATACATCTCGAAACCGTAGGGCGCGCCGCAGGGATGGTGACCGCGCGGCACACAAACCACGTCGCCATCTTTGACCGCCATTGTTTCGTCAAGCTGACCGTCATCGGTATAGACCCGCTGCACGCCAAAGCCCGACGCAGGATTCAGGCGATGGTAGTAGGTTTCCTCGAGATAAGTGATCCGAGGAAAGTCGTCCTCGTCATGGCGGTGGCTGGGATAAGAAGACCAGTGGCCTGCAGGGGTGAACACCTCGGTCACCAGCAGGCTGTCACAGTAATCCTCATTTTCCATGGCGATGTTGTTGATGTGGCGAGTGTTCGTGCCTTTGCCACGTTCGGTCAGGGTGATGCCGTCAGGACCGATCCGGCGAGCCTTGTGGCCGCCTTTACCCGGTGCGGTGCAAACGGCGATGGTGCAATCCGTTTCGGCCACGGCCTCCCAGTCATTGCCGTTCGGCAGGTAGAGACAATGTGGCGGTGTCTTCTCGAACACATCCATCCGGTCGCCCAGCACGCCCCAGTCCTGTCCCGCGCCGGTAATCTGCGCCTTACCTTCAACCATTACCAGAATAACCTCGCGGTGGCCTGTGGCCTCGGCTGCGGTGTCACCCTTTTTCAGTCGATAAAGCGAGAAACCGACGTAGCGCCATCCCACGCTTTCGGGCGTGATCTGGTGAACCTTGCCACGGGTGCCAAAGGGTTTCCTGTGGAGTTCGGTCATGTAGGTCTCCTGTCGGCCATTTAAGATTTGGTGAGCACATCGATCCCCGAGCGTGTGCATACCTCACGGATATGATCGAAACCGATTTTCGAATACTCGAACGGTGGCGCCTTGGTCGGGTCCTGTTCGGCTTCGACGACGATCCAGCCGTCATAGTCCATCGTCTTCAAGGTATCGGTGATGGCCTGAAAGTCGATGCATCCTTCAGGATCGCCGGGAACGGAAAAGACCCCTGCCCGCACGGCGTCAAGGAAACTGCGGCCACCGTCGCGGACCCATGCCAGCTTACCCGGACGTACGTCCTTGAAATGAACATGGTGAATGCGGTCGCCCCACTTTTGCAGAACTGCCAGCGGGTCCGCTCCGGCCATCAATAAATGACCCGTGTCATACAGCAATGTGACCTCGGGGCCGGAGCCCTCCATCAGCCAGTCGATATCCTCGGCATCCTCGATCATACTGCCCATGTGGTGGTGATACGACAGCGTCATGCCCTTGCCCGTGACCCATTTGGCCAGTTCGGTGAGCTTGGCAGCATATGACAAGACCTCGTCACGGGACAGCTTTGGGCGCTGGCTAACGGGTGTATCCAGCGCGCCTTGCACGGTATTGGAGCATTCGGCGTAGACAATGCAGGGCGCATCCAGCGCCACGAACTGTTCGACCTGCTGGCTGATCGCGGCGATTTCCTGCTCCACCGGGGCCACATGCAAATTACCAGAACACCACCCCCCACAAAGCGACACGCCATAGCGCTCGAGATAGGCGCGCAATCCTTCGGTATCCGCTGGCATCCGGCGGCCACGTTCTACACCCGAATAGCCGATACGGCTTGCATCCTCCATTGCACCTTCAGTGGTAAATTCCGCAGTCAGGTCAGGCAGGTCGTCATTCTGCCAAGCAATCAAAGATATGCCGATCTTCACAGCCATCAGTCGGCCCTTTGCGTTGTCTTATTGGTTTCATAAGCGGCGCGGGCCTGTCTTACTTCGGCCCGTTCAGACACTTCCGGCACACCCACATCCCACCACGTGCCACCTGCCTCAGTATTGGCATAGGCATCGGTGTCGATCACCACGACATATGGCCCCTTGATCTCTATCCGTTTTGACAACGCATCTTCCAACTCGGCAATTGAGCTTACCTTGATGCTGGTGGCACCCATCGCGGCTGCATGCGCGGCAAAGTCGATGACGCTGGGCTGGACATGGACCGCGTGATCAAGGAGGTTGTTGAACTCGGCTCCGCCTGTGCCCATCTGCAGGCGGTTGATGCAGGCATAGCCACGGTTGTCGGTCACGACCACGGTAAAGCTGATACCCATCATCGCCGCCGTCGCCATTTCCGAGTTGGCCATCATATAGGTTCCGTCGCCCGTAAAGCAGATCACGTCCCGTTCGGGCTGTGCCATCTTGATGCCCATCGCGCCTGCGATCTCGTAACCCATGCAACTGAAGCCGTATTCCATGTGATAGGACATGGGCTGCGTCGCCTTCCAGAGCTTGTGCAATTCGCCCGGCATGGTGCCGGCAGCGCACATGACCACGGTGTTCTCGTGGGCGGAACGCTGCACGGCACCAATGACCTGCATGTCGGTCGGCAAAGCGTTGCCGTCGCCTGGCTCGGCCGTCAGGGGATCGACAGTTGCGAACCAGTCGGGTTTCAGCCCGTCGATGTTGGACGGGGATATGTGATCGCCCAAGGCATCGGACAACTCGCTCAGGCCCACCCGCGCGTCGGCAAGCAACGGCATGGCCCCATGCTTCATCGCGTCATAGGCCGCGACGTTCAGGCAGGCCAGTTGGCGTTCGGGATTGGCAAACAGACCCCATGACCCAGTCGTGAAGTCCTGAAACCGAGTTCCCACGCCCAGTACAAGATCGGCCTTTTCGCAGACGCCATTTGCAGGCTCACCGCCGGTCACACCAATTGGACCAAGGTTCAGTGGGTGATCCCAAGGCAGTGCAGATTTGCCTGCCTGTGTTTCGGTGACAGGAATATTGTGTGCCTCGGCAAAGGTACGCAAGGCATCGCTCGCGTCAGAGTAATGCACGCCACCACCGGCTACGATCACTGGCCGCTTTGCTGCCTTCACGGCCCCGGCCAACGCGGCCAGTTCATCAAGATCGGGGCGGATGCGTCGCTGCTTCCAAATCTTGGGCACAAAGAAGCTTGTCGGATAATCGAAGGCTTCGGCCTGCACGTCCTGACAAAAGGCAAGACAGACCGGCCCGCAGTCGGCTGGGTCTGTCATCGCCCGAAAGGCCCGCGGCAGCGCGGTCAGCAACTGCTCGGGCCGGGTGATACGGTCGAAATAGCGGGTGACAGGACGGAAGGCGTCGTTGGCGCTGACCGTGCCGTCGGTGAAGTCTTCGATCTGCTGCAGCACCGGATCTGGGCCGCGGTCGGCAAAGACATCGCCGGGCACCAATAAGACTGGAAGCCGGTTCGCATGGGCCAATGCCGCGGCAGTCACCATGTTCGTGGCCCCCGGCCCGATGGAAGAGGTGACCATCATTGCCCGCTTGCGCCCCAACTGCTTGGCATAGGCAATGGCGGCATGGGCCATCGTCTGTTCGTTTTGGCCGCGATAGGTCGGAAGCCGATCCTGCACGTGATACAAAGCTTCGCCCAATCCCGCCACGTTGCCATGGCCGAAGATCGCCCAGCAGCCCGCGATAAAGGGCTCGCCAGCTTCCGTCATCTGGGCACCAATGTACTTTACCATCGCCTGCGCTGCGGTCAGTCGGATAGTTTTGCTCATGCTGCATTCTCCTGCGCGGCGTTTCGCGCGTTATCCCATATTCTGCATAGCCGCGCATAGCGCCCGGCCATCTGTTCAACCGCTTCGGCATCGTCGATCTGGCCCGTCATCCAAGCCCTTGCGGCGTCACCGAAGATCGTGCGCCCCACTGCAAAACCCTTGACCAGTGGCTGGCGCGCAGCCAACGCAAAGCTCGCGGACAAGTCATCTTCCGGGGCGTCGAGTCCCAGCACCACGATACCGCGGGTGCGCGGGTCGTTGCGACCGATCGCATCCACGGTATTGCGCCAAGCCGCATCAGTCTTGAATGGCTCGAGCTTCCACCAGTCGGGGTAGACCTCGGCATCGTAGAACTGCTGGATCAGCTGCGGTGTGGTCTCATCGTCGACAGGGCCAACTTTAGACGGAATCACCTCGAGCAGGAATTCCAGACCGTTGCGGCGGGCTGTGGTGAACAGGCGCTTTACGACCTCTTCCTGCTGCGCGCGCAATCTGGCATCATCATCGGGGTGGCAGAACACCAGCAGCTTGACCACATTTTCGCGCGGCCATTCGGTGAGCCGTCCAAAATCAGGCCCCAGTTCAGGCTCCAAGGCAATCGGTCGCGATCCAGGCCATTCCGTCGGACGCCCAATCCAGAGGCCGGTGCCTGAAGCACGGTGCAGTGCGGACTTTCCGATGCGGCTGTCGCATAATATGCCATAGCCGCCCTGCCCGTTCTGCACCTTCAGTGCGGCATCAAGACACAACTCCTTGAAGGCAGCACCCTTAGTGGCGGTGTAGCCGTCCATTTGTTCAAGTTGAAGCCGATGATCGAAAGCGAAGGTTTTGACGGACGACCAGTCGCCCGGCCGGTTGGTAGACCAATGGATCTGCTCTAACTCAGTGTCATTGCGTAGGTCAGGACGCTTGATGCCACGTGCGACGAAGAACTGCAGTTCATCCCAGCTTGGATAAGCGGGCGTGCATCCGTGCCGGCTGACTGCTAAGGCCCCGCAGGCGTTGGCATATTTCAGCGCCGTTGGCCAATCTGCCCCATCCAGCCAACCTTTCAGCAGGCCGGACATGAAACCGTCCCCGGCTCCGAGCACATTGAACACTTCGATCGGAAAGCCCGGCCCGGCCTCACCCTGATCCAGATTGTCCGGGATGGCACCTGTGAACGCCACGGCCCCTTCGGCACCACATTTACAGACCAGTGTCGCGGTCGATACTGCGCGGACCGCACGCAGGGCTGCAACGGTGTCGGTGGTGCCGCCGGCGATATGGAACTCTTCCTCCGTGCCGACGATCAGATCGAACAGTTGCAGCGTTTCCTGCAGCTTTTGGGTGACGACTTCGCTTTCCACAAAGCGGCTTTCACCGTCGCCATGGCCCGCCACACCCCAAAGGTTGGGACGATAGTCAATGTCCAAAGCGGTCTGCATGCCATCTGCGCGCGCAATCTCGAGCGCCTTGCGCGTCGCGGCCTCGACGAGCGGATTGCTGAGGTGCGTGCCGGTTGCCACGAAGGCGCGCGCCGAGCGGATGAAATCCGGGTCGATGTCCTCGACCGTCAGCCCCATATCCGCGCAGTCTTCGCGATAGAAGATCAACGGAAATCGGTCCTGATCCCTGATCCCCAGCAACACCAGCGCCGTCAGTCGGTCAGGATCGACCTTGACGCCATCGGTATTGACCCCTTCACGACGCAGTTGTTCTGTGACGAACCGACCCATATGCTCATCCCCGACACCGGTGATCACCGCTGATTTTAGACCCAGGCGTGCCGTCCCGCAGGCGATGTTGGTCGGCGATCCACCGATATATTTGTCGAACGACCTCATATCCTCGAGCCGCCCGCCAACCTGCGCGCCATAAAGATCGACCGATGAGCGGCCGATGGTAATCAGATCGAGTGCCTTGGTCATGGTCAGCCCAGAACCTCGGCCACCTTTACAACGCGGCCTTCCCTCACCGACAAAAGGGCCGCGTCCGCAAGGGCAAGCGCCATTAGCCCGTCGCGCCCTGTCGTCACGGTCGGTGACTTTTGCGACACCGCTTGGACGAAAGACGCGATCTCGTTGGCGTAGGCGGCAACATAGCGCGACATGAAGAAATTCAGCAGTGGCGGGCGTGTATAGCCTGTGCCATTGGCGATCTCGACCCGGGCTTCACGATGGTTTTCCGCTCGCACCGATCCGTCCGAGCCATGTACCTCGATCCGTTGATCGTAGCCGTAAGTCGCACGACGAGAGTTGTTGATTGTGCACTGTTTGCCACCGGCAGTCGTGAGGATCACGTTGACACTGTCGTAGTCGCCCAACTTTCCAATTTCGGGGTCGGTCAGCACCGATGCAGCGGCCTGAACGCTCTCCACCTCTTCCCCCAGAAGCCAGCGGGCCACGTCGAAATCGTGAATCGTCATGTCGCGAAAAATGCCCCCCGAGCGCTTGATATATTCTGCAGGTGGCGCGCCGGGATCACGGCTGATCAGCGAGATCATCTCAACCTTGCCGATCTGACCGTCGTCGATTGCGGATTTCAGCGCCATGAAGTCAGGATCGAAACGACGCTGGAAACCGACCATCAGCGTGCCGTTCTCGGTATCGACCGTCGCGAGACAGTCCCTGACGCGCGAAAGGTCCAAGTCGATCGGCTTCTCGCAAAAGACTGCCTTTCCAGCGCGGACGAACTTCTCGATCAGGTCGGCATGTGTGTCGGTCGGCGTGCAGATCACAACAGCATCGATATCTTCCGATCCAGCAATCTGATCGATAGTGCGCACGTCGCAGCCATAGCTTTCACTCACGCTCTCGGCAGCCTTTGCGACCGGGTCGGCGACAGCCACCAGCGTCGCCCCTTCGACAGATGCGATTGCCCGAGAATGAACCTGGCCGATCCGCCCGGCGCCCAGAACTCCAAATTTCACAGTCATGCATTTTCTCCTTGAACTGCTCGTTCATTAATCTGGGTAGGCCCTCCACAAGCCACCCCCTTAACGACATCCGACGACGTGCAGCGGATCTAACCGGCCAGCTCCGCGACGCGTGACGTCCTGAAAAGTATCTCGAGCAGCTGGGCCGCATAGGCTTGGCTCCCCAGTTGTTATTGCCGTCCTGTAGCTTGGGCCGTACTACAACGTCGCTGGTCCTATCCATCCCGCCGCAGTTGGGTCCGTTGATCCGGATGTGGTAGCTACGCACCGCTTGCGAACGTTCTTGGTGGAATTGGCCTTAGTGGAATTGGCCAGGGCCACCTTCGAAGCTGAATAGGGCATCACAATCCATTGTACCCTTTGGAGCACCATCGATATTTCCCAAAGCTCAAAAGGAACGCGCCCACTTACGTAGACGGTTCCAAAATTTTATGCCGATTTGTCAGACAGTCCCCCCGAGCGACCCTTCAAGAACGGCCAACTCCTGCCCACCTGCCATCAGATCTTGAAGCTCTTCTGGTGTGACTTTGCCCCGTTCGGCCGTTCCATAGGTCTTTCCTCGGTTCAGAACGGTAAATCGGTCACCGACAGCCATCGCGTGCCTGACGTTATGCGTGATGAAAACTACGGCGATACCCTGCTTGCGGACCTTGTCCACTGTGGCCAGAACATTCGCCGTCTGACGCACACCAAGAGCCGATGTCGGTTCATCCAGGATCAAAACCTTGGCTCCAAAATAGACGGCCCTTGCGATGGCTACGGTCTGCCGCTCGCCACCCGACAGGGTCCCAACGGCCTGATCAGGACCACGCAACTGGATACCCATCTTGCGCATTTCATTCATCGTAACTTCGTTCGCGAGATGATGGTCGAAAAACGGCAGTCCCATTCGCCGCTTGATGGGCTCATTGCCCATGAAAAAATTTCGGCTAACCGACATGAGCGGGATCATTGCCAGGTCCTGATAGACTGTCGCGATCCCGGCCTTGATCGATTCCCGTGGGTCCTCAAAGTGCATATGTTGGCCTTCAAAGATGATCTCGCCCCTGGTAGGCTTGTGGACGCCCGACATCGTTTTAATGAATGTCGATTTACCGGCCCCGTTGTCGCCCAGAAGACAATGACATTCACCAGAAAAGAAATCGATCGTTACGCCAGCCAGTGCGATTACAGACCCGAAATGCTTTTCGATATTGGTCATTCGGATGATCGGTTCCATCAGCGTTCTCCCGTGATCAGTCGACGGATGTAGGTGTTCAGAATGACAGCCAACAACAGGATCACACCGAGAAAGACCCGAAAGAGCGAAGATTCAACGCCCGCAAAAAACAACCCTTGCTGAACGACACCGAAGATCAGCGCACCCAGTGCTGCCCCGATAACCGACCCGTAGCCGCCAGTCAGCAAAGCGCCCCCGATGACCACGGCAATGATCGCTTCGAATTCCTTCAGCAGACCGCGGTCCGCGCCAGCCGATCCGAATTCCATCACCTGACACACCGCAAAAACAGTCGCGCAGAAGGCGGTAAACATGAACATCAAGATTTTGACACGCTCGACAGGAACGCCGACGTAGCGGGCAGCCTGTGCATCACCGCCTGCCGCAAATAACCAGTTTCCGAACCGGGTCTTCGTCAAGACGATATGACCGAAGAAGACCAGTCCAAGCGCCCAGACAATCAACATAGGCACCCCATCAACGACGGGCTGTCCCGCCCGTGTGCCGCTTTCAAAAACACCAATGACGCCGATATCACCCAGCCAAGAGAAGAAACCTTTCAGAATCTTGCCACCGAAGACCGCGCCCAGCCAGTCACCCTCTGCCGCTTCGCTGATACCACCGATAATGGTTTTGCGTTCCAGCGTTTGCGGAATAAAGATCGTAAAGCCACGCAAAATGAACAAGGTCGCCAATGTCACGATGAAGCTGGGCAGCCCCGTACGCACAACAATGAAGCCGTTGACTGCTCCCAAAGCCACGCAAATCACAAAGGTTATAAGAATGGCAATCCACATCGGCCAACCCAATGTGACGCCAAAAATGGCGATCATCATGCCAGCGAACCCGATCATCGATCCAACTGACAGATCAAACTCTCCTGCGATCATCAAGAGGCAGGCACCGACAGCGATGATCATGAACTGCGCCGAAACAACGGACCAGTTTATGACACCCTGAGAGCTGAACATTCCACTGTCGTATGCGAACAAGAGAAAGAATGTGAAAACTGCGATATTGCCCACGATGCCACCAAGTTCGGGGCGGATCAGGGCACGCCGCAGCGGCGATACCTTTTTTATGCGTTCATCGCTATTGGCGGCATCAGTCATGACTGTGCGAACTCCGGCTGGATATCAGGGTGGAGCGAGGGCGGAAGGCAACTTTACCTATCCGCCCTTGCTAAAATTAACCTAGCGGAACTCACCGGCGAATTCTTCGACTTTCGCCAAGGCGTCCTCGGTTACAAAGCCAGGACCCGAGTTGATGTTATTGCCTGGCAAAACACCGTACCGGTCATAATTGGCCAGCACGACAACGGGCAGATAGGCCTGCAGGAATGGCTGCTGGTCGATACCCCAGTTGATCACCCCAGACTTCAACCCATTCACGATCTCTTCTCCAAGATCGAATGTCCCGAAATAGATGTCTCCTGCCATACCGTTTTCTTCGAGCGCAAGAATCGTAGGATCAGCTGAAGTCGGTCCCAATGTCAAAACAGCATCCGTTTCGGGGTTTGCCGACAAGTAGGCAAGAACCCGGTTCTTGACTTCGGACGGGTCCTGACCGGAGTCGATCATCTGGTTACCCAAGTCCACACCCAGCCCGTCTGCAAACCCTTGGCAACGCTCTGTCGAAGCTGGTGAACTGATGTAGTGATTGACGCAAAGGAAGCTTTCGATTCCGTCACGCTCTGCACGTTGACCCGCGGCGAAACCGGCATCGTATTCAGGCTGACCGACATACATCAGAGCACCCACCTCCGCAGCTTGCTCTGGCGAACCGGAGTTCATGATAATGACATCGACCCCCTGATCAACAGCCGCACGGATTGGCCCGCTGAGCACATCAAAGTCTGCCAAAGTGGTGATGATACCGTCAGGGTTCGACGCCGCTGCCTGATCGATGATCCTCGCCATATCGCCAAGGTCACCTGTCGGCGGATTGCGATACTCAACCGTCACGTCCATCTGCTCGGCAGCGAGCGCGACGCCGTTCTTGACTGTATTCCACCAGCTATCGCTGTCGGGGGCGTGGCTGATCAAGACATAAGTCAGATCATCGCCATGCGCCTCTGCAGACGCCATAAGCGGCGACGCAATCACTGCAGTCGTAAGCATGAGTTTTTTCAATGTGGACTTCATTTTTTTCCTCCCAGAAACACGCGAGTCTTCGCGACAAGAGCGGGTCTCATCCCGCCTCATCATTAAACAAGCATGGATTCGAAATCTTTGCAACCGTTTGCAAAAACGGAGTTGTATTTTTTCAACGTGAAGGCTCTATTTCTACTGTGAGCTCACCGAAAGATTGATCTAGATAGAACCTATGACAGCAACCCTGAAAGATGTGGCGCTCAAAGCAGGTGTTTCGACCTCTGCAGTTTCGCGCACATTCACCGACGGAGCATCGGTGTCCGAAAAGATGCGACGCAAGGTCGAAAAGGCCGCCGCCGAGTTGGGCTACAGCCCAAATTTTCTTGCCCGAAGCCTGACGACACGACGCACCAAACTGATCGGGCTTGTGTCGAACAACTTTCACAACCCCATCTTTCTGGAGGTCTTCGATCTTTTTACCCGTGGCCTGCAGGATCTTGGCCTGCGCCCACTTCTGGTGAACCTCAGCAATGAAACCGATCCCGCAAATTCTGTCGCCATGCTGCGGCAATACTCGGTCGACGGGGTCATCGTCGCGTCATCCACCTTGCCGCCCGCGTTTTCTAAGGCCTTCCGCGACAAGGGTATTCCGGTCGTGAACACCTTTGGCCGCTACGCCAACAGCCCCGATGTTCATATCGTGGGTATTGACAATGTTGCAGCGGGCCGTCTTGCCGCGCAGGAACTCGTTGTGCGGGATCACAAGGTTGTCGGTTTTCTTGGCGGACCGGAGACGGCAACATCGACGCAAGATCGACTGCGGGGCTTTGCTGACGAGATCGCGCGCCATCCAGATATCAAGTGCACACACTCTTTCGCCACGGCCTATTCCTTTCAGGCAGGTCGCGCCGAAATGCTTCGCCTTTTGGATATGGGTCACGCCGAAGCCTATTTCTGCGGCGACGACGTGCTGTCCATTGGCGCCCTCAGCGCCATCAAGGATGTTGGCCTGACTGTTCCCGACGATATTGGCATCATCGGATTGAACGATATGGAAATGGCTGGATGGGAAAACATCGCCCTGAGCACGATCCATCAGCCGATCCTGCAAATCGTCGAGTCGTCCTTAGAGCTTATGGTCACCATGCTGAAAGACCCCGACCGCTATCCCGAAGCCCGGTTATTTCCGTGCAAGGTCGTTGAACGCAATACATTGCGACCACGACCCAGCTAACGGAAGATTGGCGGGCGTGCATCCACCCAAGCCCCCTGCGATTTGGCCGACGCCACTGCTGCATGAACCGCCGCCATCGACCTGAGCCCGTCTGCTGCCAGCGGCAGAGCATCTCGCGTCTCACCGCGTATCGCGTCAGCGAGATCGCAATAGATGTTGGCTACAGCCAAGGGAAATCCCTCGGGATGTGCGATCGCCACGCGCGACAGGCGCTGCGCGTCCTCGTGCAATCCGCCCTCGCCTTTTTCGATGATCTGCGTGCGCCCGCCAAGCGGTGTAAAAATCAGCTGGTTGGGCTGTTCCGAGGCCCACCGCAAACCGCCCGTTTCACCGAAAATCTGGATATCGAATCCGTGCTGACGACCGATGGCCACCGAAGAGGTCCAAAGACGCCCGATCGTTCCACCTGTCATGCGGAAATTCACCATCGCATCATCTTCCAACTCACGGTTTGCGATAGCCGATGCGAAATCGGCAGACAGGGTCTCGACCTCGTCACCGGCGATGAAGCTGGCCATGTGCAAAGCGTGGATGCCACAGTCGGCAAATTGTCCCGAGACCCCGGCCATCGCCGGGTCGTAGCGCCAACGAACACGGGGGTTGTCGGCATCTGCCGCATCACCGTGATGACCGTGGCTGAAGTTCGTGACCACAAGACGCACTTTGCCGATTTCACCGGCGCGCACCATTGCGCGTGCCTGACGGACCATCGGATAGGCCGAGTAGCAGTAGTTGACAGCACAAATCTTGCCGCTTGCGTCGGCGACGCGCACGATCTCTTCTCCTTCGTTGACGTTCATGGTCATCGGCTTTTCACACAGCACATGAAAGCCTGCTTCAAGAAAGGCTTTTGTGATTTCGAAGTGGGTAGAGTTAGGCGTTGCGACCGTCACCAGGTCGACCCGGTCGTCGCGGTCTTTTTCTCCGGCCAGCATTTCGCGCCAGTCGCCATAAGCACGATCCGGAGCTATGCCCAACCGTTGGGCATAGGCGCGCCCTGCATCGGCGCGGTGATCCAGCGCACCAGCTGCAAATTCGAACATCCCGTCGGCTAGCGCGCCCAAGCGGTGAGCCGGCCCGATTTGGCTGCCTTCGCCGCCACCGATCATGCCCCATCTAAGTTTCGTCATCGCTCAGCCCTTCTCAAAAACCAATGGATTGCAGGTATTCCCGATTTGCGCGCGCGTCTTCCAGGGGGGTGCCTGGCATCGCCGGATCACAGTCCTGCTCAACCGTGCACCAGCCTTCAAAACCCGCATCCAGCAAACGCTGGCGTACGGCAGGAAAATCGACATCCCCCTGCCCCAAGTTGCAAAAGATACCCTGACCGCAAGCCTTGTAGAAATCCGTCCGGTTAGCCACGACCTCCGCCTTCACGGTGGGGTTAATATCCTTGAAATGCATATAGGAAATCCGGTCCATATGCCGGTTCATGAAAGCAACGGGATCGTAACCCGCGTAGGAGTGGTGACCGGTGTCAAAGCAGATCTTGAGAATGCTGTCGTCGACTTCGTCCAGCAACCGTTCTAGCTCGGGCTCGAAATCCAGGAACCCTGCCGCGTGGGCGTGGATACCGACCGTCAGTCCATAGTCCTCGGCCCCCATTTTCGCTACTGTCGCGATGCGGTCCCGAAAGGCTGACCATTCCGCCTTGTCCATCTGTTCCGCCTCGCCTGCGCGGCCCGCGGTCGGAGCGCGTCGCGGCGAAATGCTGTCAATCAGCACCAGGTGCTGCGCACCATGCGCAACCAGTGCCTTGCAGGTGCGCACGCTGGCGTCCATCACGTCATCCCATTTGTCGGGATCATGGAACGCCCGAAAGACGACACCGCCGATGATCTCAAGATCACGCACGGCCAAGGCCGGAGCCAACACATGCGGATCTTCCGGCATGTAGCCGATCGGGCCGAGTTCGATCCCCTTATAGCCGGCACCCGCGCATTGGTCCAAAACGGATTGCCACGTCGGGTAGGACGGATCGCTTGCGAATTCGATACCCCATGAACATGGGGCATTGCCAATTTTGATAGACATCAGAGAGCCTTTTTAGAGGTCAGAAAGAGGAAATGTCGACCCAAGCCCTAGCACGGGAGGACGCAAGCGCCGCCGCGACGATCTGGTTGACGACCATGCCATCTCGGAAGGTCGGCCAGACGGCGGTCTGGGTAGCAATGGCATGCAAGAAATCGCGCGCCTCAATGATGATTTGGTCCTGATAGCCGGTGCCGTGACCTGGTCCCTGACAGAAGGGTTCGTAATCAGGATGTGCCGGTCCGGTCAGTATCTTGCGAAATCCGCGTGTCGCCTCGGGGTCTTCAGCCTTGTAAAGCCACAGCGCATTCTGATCCTCTTGGTCGAAGCGGATCGCGCCCTTGGTTCCCGTAACCTCGTAGGCATAGCCCATCTTGCGCCCATGGCTAATGCGACTGAAATACATCTGCCCCATCGTTCCATTTTCAAAGCGGCACATCATTTGGGCATGATCATCATTTGTCACGGCGCCCCCAGATCGGGATCCGTGAACCGTCTCGAGCTCGGCTATCAGTGACCGGATCGGACCAATCAAAGCCAGCGCCGCGTTAATCATATGGGGGGCCAGATCACCCATCGTGCCATTGGCGTCGCCTTGCGTCCGCCAGTGGGCGGGGGCATGCGAATCTGCGAGGAAGTCCTCAGTATGCTCTCCCCGAAACCATGTAATGTCACCAATTTCGCCCTCGGCAATGAGTTGGCGAGCGAACTGGCTGGCGGGTGTCCGGATATAGTTGAAGCCCGACATATTCACGTGACCTTCTGCAGCCGCGACCATCGCGCGACTGTCCTCCAGCGACGCTCCCAGCGGCTTTTCACAAAAGACCGGCTTGCCCAGTGCGAAAGCGGTCTCGGCAATCTCGCGGTGTGTAATCTGAGGCGCAGCGATCACGACAGCCTCGACCCGATCGTCTCGTACAAGAGCTCGCCAGTCGTGCGTACCGCGCGCGAACCCGAAGGCTGCGCGATACTTTTCGGCTGAGGCGGGCGTGCTGGCGCAGACCATTTCAAGGCGCGGGCGCAGCTTGGTATCAAAAACGGCACCGACCGCTGACATGGCTACGGCATGCGCCTTGCCCATGTAACCACCGCCCACGATTCCTATGCCTATTTCAGTCATCGTATCACTCACTTGGACGATTACTATTTGCAACCGGTTGCAATTTTAGTATCGTTGGATTCGATAACACGCAAGCAACAATGTTGAAGTTTCTCCAAGCGACCCAAACAGGCAGGCCATGAACAGCACGATCAAACTGACCACGGCGCAAGCCATCGTCCGATTTCTGGCCAATCAATACATTGTTGTCGATGGACACGAACAGCGTGTCTGTGGGGGTGGTTTCGGCATCTTCGGGCACGGCAATGTCACTTGTCTTGGCGAAGCGTTGTATGACGCAAAGGACAGCCTACCGCTTTACCGTGGGCAGAACGAACAGGGTATGGGTTTTGCCGCTGCCGCCTATGCCAAACAATGGCTGCGGCAACGTTTCATGTTCTGCACCGCCAGCGCGGGTCCAGGCACGGCCAATCTTCTGACATCTGCTGCACTGGCTCACGCAAACCGCCTGCCGATGCTCATGCTGTGCGGAGATACCTTTGTGACCCGCCTGCCCGACCCGGTCTTGCAACAGCTGGAACACTTCAACAACCCGACGCTGGGTGTGAACGACGCCTTCAAGGCGGTCACGCGGTTCTGGGACCGGATCACGCATCCTGCCCAAATCATGCAGTCCCTGCCCGCAGCTCTTGCGACCATGCTAGACCCTGCCGATTGCGGCCCTGCGTTTCTGGGACTGCCGCAGGATGTACAAGGCTGGACTTATGACTACCCCACCAGCTTTTTCGACAAGCGCGTCCATCGGATCAGGCAACAGGCCCCTGACGCAGCCGAAGTGGCGACGGCAGCTGAACTGCTGGCCAATGCAGACCGCCCGATCCTGATCGCCGGGGGCGGAGTCCAATATGCCGGAGCGGTGGCAGAATTGACTGACTTCGCGACATCAAGGAATATCCCCGTGGTCGAAACAATCGCAGGGCGAGCCAACCTGTTGCACGATCATTCCCTCAATATTGGGCCTATCGGTGTGACGGGATCTGACAGCGCCAACGCGATCGCGGAGCGCGCCGACTTAATCCTAGCGGTAGGGACCAGATTGCAGGACTTTACGACCGGGTCATGGACTGCCTTTGCGCCGGACGCACCGATCATCGCCCTCAACGTCGGTCGCCATGACGCAGCAAAGCACCTGTCTTATCCTGTCGTCGGGGACGCAAAGCTGGGACTGATCGCACTCGGCGCAGCAATGCACGATTACAAGGCACCTACCGACTGGACTGACTTTGCCAAGGCAGAGCGGGCCAAATGGATCGCCTACACCAACGATGTCACGACGCCCGGCAACGGCCCCAATTCTTACGCCAAGGCCATCCGGGCCGTAAACGATCTTTGCGATCCACGCGACAGAGTGGTTGCCGCCGCAGGCGGACTGCCCGCCGAGGTCACCGCCCACTGGCAAACAAAGGACATTGGGACTGTCGATGTGGAATTCGGGTTTTCGTGCATGGGATACGAAATCGCAGGCGGCTGGGGCGCACGTATCGCACAATTCGAGCGTGAACCCGACAAGGATACCATCGTTTTGACTGGTGACGGGTCCTATCTTCTGATGAACAGCGATATCTATTCATCGGTCCTGACCCGTCGCAAGCTGATCATCTGTGTTCTGGACAACGGTGGCTTTGCCGTCATCAACAAACTGCAGAACAACACCGGCAACGAAAGCTTCAACAACCTGTTCGCGGATTGTCCAACTATTCCGGACCCCTTTGCTGTCGATTTCGAAGCGCATGCCGCAGCGATGGGGGCGAATTCCGAAACGGTCGCGAACCCCGCCGATTTTGCCGAGGCCTTCAAGCGCGCCAAGGCGGCAGACAAGACCAGTGTCATCGTGATGAAAGTCGATGCATACGAAGGCTGGACCGCGCAGGGTCACGCTTGGTGGGAGGTCGGCACTCCCCATACTACGGACAATCCAAACGTCGCGGAAAAACACGCCGAAATCGAAGCAGAGCGCGCCAAGCAACGCAGGGGCGTGTGATGTCGGTTATTGCGGGCATCAGGAAGAAAGACTTTGTGGTTGTCGGGCGCGTCGGAATGGACCTGTTTCCAGAGCCGGGTATCGCCACCGAAAACGCCACGCAGTTCACTGCCGACATGGGGGGGTCATCGGCCAATATCGCGGCGGGGATCGTCAAGCTCGGCGGTCGAGCGAGCTTGGTCACGCGGGTTTCGGATGATGCAGTGGGCCGCTTTTGCCTTAACAAACTGCGAGACTACGGGGTCGATACGTCACATGTGACCTCTATCGGTGGCGAGGCGCGAAATTCGCTGGCTCTCTATGAAAGCCGTGTCGCAGGTCACCAGTCGGTCATCTATCGCAACGGAGCGGCCGATTTCGAGATGACACGGACCGACGTGAAAGCCGTGGATTACAGCCAATTTGGCGCCTTGGTCACGGCTGGCACGGTGTTTGCGGCGGAACCGTCCAGAAGCGCCGCGTTCGAGGCTTTCGCTCTCGCTCAAGAGGCGGGGCTGCCGATCATTTTCGATGTGGATTACCGTCCCTATTCTTGGCCATCTCGCGAGGTCGCAGCCGAGGTTCTATCGCGTGCGGGCGCAATGTCAGACGTGATCGTAGGGAACGACGACGAATTCGGGTTCATGGCGGGCAGCAAGGACAAGGGGCTTGCCAAGGCGCAGGCGCTTGCCACAACCAGCGCCGAAATCGTCATCTACAAGATGGGAGAAAAAGGCGCGATCACCTTTGCCGAGGGGCAGGAGATTCACACGGGTATCTATCCGGTCACCGCGCTGAAACCGACCGGTGCGGGCGACAGTTTCATGGCCGGCCTACTTTGCGCCATCGCGGATGGACATAACCTTAATACAGCGGTCCTGCGCGGGTCTGCCTGCGCGGCGATCGTCGTGGCCAAACCCGGTTGCGCCCCGGCGATGCCTTATCCTCAAGACCTTGACAAGTTTCTGGCCGACCACCCCGGCCCAACTCAAGCCACCTAAGGACCAGCCATGCACATCGCACCACATGATAACCGGAACAAACCAATCGTCGATGCCGATAATCCGACGGTTCCACTGACCTACTTCAATATCGTCAAGCTCAAGGCGGGCGAGGCGTTCGAATATCAGGTGCCGGGCTACGAGACCTGTATCGTGCCCGCGACGGGGACCATCGACGTCTCGGTCGAAGGCGTGGCATTCGACAAGCTGGGCAATCGCACCGAAGACGTCTGGGACGGTGAGCCTGAGGGCGTCTATGTGCCCGTCGGTGCAAAGGTAACTATGGTTGCAATCCGCGAAACCGAAACCTTCATCGCAGGTGCGAAATACGACAAGGTTCTCGAACCCTTCGATGTGCGTGTCGCCGAAATCGATAAGGTCCAATACGGGTCTGACGACACCAAGACCCATCGCAAAATCAAGCATATTCTGGGGCAAAAGCAGCATGACAGGGTCGGACGTCTGCTGGTCAGCGAGCTGTTCACTGTGGGCCAAGGAGGATGGTCCGGCTTTCCCGCCCACAAGCACGATACCGACAACCTGCCCCATGAGACGCGCCACGATGAAACCTACAATTTTCGGTTTCGCCCCAAACACGGATCCGGAGTCCAGATCCTGCAGCGCGAAGAAGGTAAGCCCGGTGACGCCTATCAGTTGATGGATGGATCGACGATCATGATCGACAAGGGATATCACCCCTGTGCCGTCATGCCGGGATACGAGATGTACTACTTCACCATCCTCGGCGGGCTCAGCCAACGAAGCCTCGTGCAGTATTTTCAGCCGACACATGCCGCTCAGGTCGAGACCATTCCCGGCATCAAAGATATGGTAGCCAAGTTCAAATGACCCTCGCTACACTGGCCGAGGTGCTGCAGCCGGCACTGAAGGGTCACTACGCGGTTGCGGGCGTCGTTACCCTTGGATGGGAAGACATGCGCGCCTATGTGGCTGCAGCTGAAGCAGAAGGCTGCCCCGTCATCCTGCAGGCCGGGCCGTCCTGCCGCGCCCATACACCTCTGTCGATCCTCGGCAAGATGTTCCGGCATCTTGCCGAAGAGGCGACAGTTCCCGTCGTGGCTCATCTGGACCACGGCTATACACTGGACGAGTGCACAGAGGCGCTGGACAGCGGATTCACGTCCTTGATGTTCGACGGGTCGCGTAAACCCCTCAACCAAAACATCGCGGAAACAGCTGCCGTCGCCGAAATGGCCCACGCGACCGGGATATCATGCGAGGGCGAGATCGGCTTTGTCGGATATGCGCAGGGCGAAAGCTCTGCCGGCACAGACCCCGCCGAGGCGGCCCGCTTCGCGCGAGAAACAGGCGTCGACGCGATGGCGATTTCGGTGGGAAACGTCCATTTGCAGCAGGACAAGGAAGGCGGCCTGGACGAAGATCGAATCCGCGCCATCGACGCTTTCACTGATATTCCGCTGGTAATCCACGGCGGGTCAGGCGTGCCAGTTGCGCAGCGTAAGTCGCTTGCGACCGGCACCAGCATTTGCAAGTTCAACATCGGCACGGAACTTCGCATGGCCTTTGGCGCCGCGCTGCGCGACGCCGTCAACCGCGATACTTCACGCTTTGACCGCGTTGCGATCCTGCAAGAAACACATGATCCGATGGTGGCAAAGGCCCGCGAGGTGTTGCGCGCCTTTGGCCATCCGCCAAAGCAACCTTGACGCGGGACATGCCTGTCGGCCCTCAGACAAATGCGCCCGGCAAAGCCGGGCGCCTTCGCGTCACGGCTGCTGTCTGGCATCCATCGCATCAAGTGCGTCTGCAAAACTGTCTGCTTTCATCCCGTCTTTCAACGCACGTCGGAACAGGGATTGTTGAGTTTCTGGCGCCAACCCCCCAACGGGTGGATCCCGATCCAGATTGGTTGGAAAGGAATACCCCTCGGCGGTGGCCCCGATCGCGGCATCCAGGGCAGCCAGCGACAATGTGCCGTCGCGACGTGCCGCGACCGCGTAGGGGTAAAGCGTCTTGCACATCGCGCGGCGGTCGAGTGCCTCCATGGCGCGACCAAAAGCCGATGACACCTGAAGCAGATTTGCCATGCGCTGGATATCGGCGCTCGTATTTGCGCCGGCCGCATGGAACAGCGCCGGATTGAAGAACAGCGCATCACCCTTAGCCAGTGCCAGCTGCACGTGCCGCTCTTCGAAAAGCTGGCGAAAATCATCGCGGCGCCATGCGGCATAGCCCGCCCGGTAGGCCTGTGAAAAAGGCAGTAGCTTCGTCGGTCCGCTTTCGACGGGCATGTCGCAATGCGCCACAGCCCCCTGCAAGGTCAGCACGGGCGACAGGTCGTGGACATGCGCCGGATAGTCGGCACTGATCTCGGCCGTCTGGAAGCCCAGATGATAATCCCTGTGCGCCTGCTGCGCGGCACCGCCCGGATGGACGAGGTTCAGCTGCGCCGTCATTTGGTAATTCGGCCCCAACCAAGCCTCGCAAACCGCATCAAGGGCAGTATTCGAGAAATAATGCAGGAACACATCGGGCGCCTTCATGCAGAGTTTCTGCAGCGAATTCCAGATTCGGTCGTTCGCACCAGAGGCGGCAAAGTGATCGGCGCCTCCCCCCGAGGATTCCTTTTCATCAACGATGATAGCTTCATAGACGGCTGTCGCCTGATCGAGGGGGGTCGTATCTTCGTAAGCCTCTTTCAACGCAAGGACACCGGGGCCGTTCATCAGAACCTGAGCCCATTCCGCCATGATCTGGCGGCGTGCTTCGCGATCCTCCAGTGAGGGGCGCAGAGCGGCCATGTCGTAAACGGGGATGTTCTTTTCGACCGCAGCGGCATGAGGCCAGTCATCAACATCTGTTGTCCGATCGATCAACTCTCGAAAGCTGGTGATATCGCAGGCTGACGGATCGAAGTAGCCGTGGCTTGCTGAGGTAATGTCTTTCATCGCGCTTCTCCCTTTTTACACCGAAAAGGTAGCATCGATCAGTCTTGTCCTGTTGACCAAAACACATCAATAATCAATCAATGACGCATCGCTTTCCGATCAAAGAAATCGCAATTCAGGCTGGTCTGGGCACCGCAACGGTGGACCGTGTCATTAATAACCGCGCCCATGTGAGTCCCCAGACCCGGCGCCGGGTAAAAGCCGCCATCGCCGAGCTTGAACAGCACGAAAACCAGTTGGCCGCGCGGGGGCGGCGCTTGTTTTTTGATTTCGTGGTTGAGGCCCCCTCCCGATTCAGCCGCGAACTGCAACGGGCCGCGTCAGAAGCCTCAGCTATGATCGGCTCTGCCGTTTGCCGCCCGCGGTTCGTAGTCCAAGAGGTCATGACTGAACAAGACGTGACGGCCTGCCTCTCAAGGATCGAAAAACGAGGCAGCGACGGTGTCTGCATAAAGGCGCGAAATCTGCCCGCGATCGCGTCCGCCATCAACAGTTTGGTGCGTGCAAAAATTCCGGTGGTGACGATCGTGACGGATATCCCCAACTCTGACCGGCTTGCCTATGTCGGGCTGGACAATGCCGGCGCAGGGCGCACCGCAGCCTATCTTGTTGGACAGGCCGTCACTTCGGGTGCAGGCTCCGTGCTGACGACCAAGAGTCAAAGCAGTTTTCTGGGCGAAGGAGAGCGCGGTGACGCTTTTGGACAGGCGCTCGCGATGCTTAGACCGGACCTGCGGGTTATCGATGTAAGCGGCGGCAGCGGTATCCACTATGGGACCGCCGAGCTTATCCGCAGTCAGATCGCAAATTTGACCGATCTGCGCGCGGTCTATTCAATGGGCGGTGGCAACAGAGCGATCCTAGATGTCCTTGGTGGTCATCGGTTGGTACCGGACGTCTTCATATCCCACGACCTTGATATTGAAAATAAAAACTTACTGAAAAGCGGCCAGATCAGCTTTGTACTGCACCATGATTTACGGATCGACATCCGCAACGCCTATTTGTCTTTCCTGCGGTTTCACGGTCTGAATGTACCGAATACTTCTACGGAAGTTTCGACAGTTCAGATCCTTTCGCCTGCCAACTTACCACCATAGCAAAAAAGAATGCGGTCGGTCCGAAAATGCAGGAGCTGTTAGCTCCGTCGAAGAGCACTTCCCCGTCCAAGCGCGCTCATACCCACAGCGACCAGAATGATCGCACCCACGAGAACCTCGCGGACATAGGAGTCGACCCGCATCTGTGTCAGGCCGTTGTCGAGCACGCCAAGAACGAGAACACCGGCGAGTGTGGCGAAGACACGTGGGCTTCCATCGCGTGTGAGCGTCATCCCGAGGAAAACCGAAGCGATGGCCGTCAACATTAGGCCGTCGCCCTGCGTCGGGTTGGCCGAGGCGACGCGGCTGGCGTACATCAGACCCGCAATCGCCGCGCCGACGCCCGTGAAGGCGTAAGCAGAGAGGCGCAACGCCCGCACGGGAAGTCCCGCAAGACGCGCGGCCTCGGTATTTCCTCCAAGTGCGTAGAGCCGCCGTCCGTAGGTTGTCTGTTCCAGAACGACCCAAACCACCAGAGCCACGCCGAGAGCCACGAGCGTCAGGTTGGGCAGAACCAGCGCCGGTCCCTCGCCCGAAGACAACGGCAGACCGCTTCGCGCAAAGTCCGAAAATGCGGAGGGGATATCCCGGCCAAAGACGGTGCGGCCGTCGCTGACAAGAAAGGCGAGACCGGAGAAGACGGTGAGTGTAGCCAAGGTCGCCACGAATGGCAAAATACCAACCAGCGCAACCATGACGCCGTTGAAGACCCCCCCCACCAGACCGACGACCAACGACAGGCAGAGCGCCGTAGGGATAGGCCAGCCTTGCAGGAAGGCGGTCGCGGCGACCACCCCCGACAGCGATGCCATGGAACCGACCGAAAGATCGAAATCCCCCATGGCCATGACGACAGTCATCGTGACAGCGACCACCGCCAGCATCGAAATCTGCTGCGAGATATTGAGCCAGTTTCGCAAGGTGAGGAAGGTATCTGGCAGGCTCACTGCGAAAAATAAGAGGATCGCCACCATGCCCACGATGCCAGCCGACCGCCGGATAGCACCGGTCACCTCACTGTCTCCGCAGACTTGGGCGCATCGTAGAGGTGGGCCAGAAGATCAGCTTCGGTCATGTCGTGGTTCTCCAGCAGATGCCTCCGGCGCCCCTCCTGCAGGACGATGATGCGGTCTGCAAGTCCAAGCAGTTCGGGCAGGTCCGACGAAGCCATGAGGATCGCCACCCCTTCAGCGCTGAGACGCCGAAGAAGTTGGTAGATGTCCGCCTTGGCCGCGACGTCGACACCCCGTGTCGGCTCGTCTAGGATCAGGACCCGCGGCTTGCCAGCCAGGGCGCGCGCAAAGACGACCTTCTGCTGATTGCCGCCCGACAGGGCTTCACAGGGCTGTCCTGGTCCCGTTGCCCGAAGCCCGACCTCTTGCGCCAGATCCTTGGCCGTCTGGGTTTGCCGCCGAGGATCAACAAAGATGCCCAGCTGCGCGAAGTTCGCGAGATACGGCAGCATCACGTTGTCGGTGATCGACTTGCGCATCAACAACCCTTCGCTGCGCCTTTCCCGCGGGACATAGGCAATGCCGCGCGCCCATGCGGCAGCGGGCCGCGCGGGCACCACCTTCCCATCGAGCCGGACGACACCACCGAGTCGCGGCACAGCACCCATGATCGCTCGAAGCAGCGCGCCGCGGCCTGCACCGGCAAGACCGGCGACCCCTATGATCTCACCGGCGCGCAGGCCGAGGCTGACCTGCGTCAGACCCGGTGCCGTCAGACCATCGACCTCGAGCACGGGTGCACCGGGACGCCCCTCCCCGCGCGGGGGATAGAGTGCCGACAGGTCGCGGCCGGTCATCTCGCGAATGATCCGATCTTGACTGGTATCGCCGATCTGTCGGGTTGAGACGTGCCGGCCGTCGCGCAGCACGCTCACGCAATGCGCCAGCCGCAGGACCTCTGGCATCCGGTGCGACACGTAAAGAACCCCCGCACCTCGCGCGGTCAGTCCGTCGATCACCGAGAACAACCGCTCGCTCTCCTCGCCCGTCAGGGCGGCTGTCGGCTCGTCCATCACGTAAAGCCAAGGCAGCACAGAGTCATCATCCGCGATCAGCGTGCCCGCGAGGCGCACGAGCATTTGATCGCCGACACCGAGGTCCGACATGTGCGCCCGTGCCGCAATCCGCGACAGCCCGATCCGCTCAAGCGCAGTTGAAGCCGCCCGGTTCAACGCGCCCCAGTCCACCAGACCCAGCCGCTGGGGATAGCGGCGGTCGAGATGCATGTTCTCGGCCACACTCAGGCCGCGCACCGGATGCAGTTCCTGATGGATGAAGCGCAGGCCTGCGTCTCGAATCGCGACGGGAGCCCCGAGGGGAAGGGGCACGCCATCAAGCAGTATGTGCCCGGTATCCGGTCGATCCAGCCCCGCAAGAAGCCGGATCAGCGTCGATTTTCCAGCGCCGTTCTCGCCCATCAAGGCGTGCACCTCGCCACTACGCAAGGCCATATCCACACCGTCGAGCGCACGCACACGGCCGAAGGCGCGTGACAGCCCTTCAAGAACGAGTTCAGTCATGCGTCAGTCGATCCGATGTCACTCGGCTGCGTTTGCGGCGGTGACCAGTTCGGTAGGCACGTAGATCACGCGCTGGCGTAGCTCCTCTCCTTCAAGCAAGCGCGCTACGGTATCTGCAGTAGTCTGGCCGATACCGACGAAGTCTTGCGCGACCGACGCCTCGAAATTGCCGCCAGCAGCAATCGCGTCGCGGGCCTGCGGATTTGCGTCGATTCCCGTAATGACGATGCCCTCCTCCGCGCGTCCCGCAGCTTCGATGGCCTGCAATGCACCAAGCGCAGGCTGGTCCCAAGCCGCCCAGACGGCGGCGATACTGCCCGGCTCGGGATTGGCGGAAAGCACGGCTTCCATCTGTGCCCGGCTGTCCGCGATGCCTCCGTCACTAACGTCCGGTGTGATGCGGTCGATCACGTCGATGTCCGGGAAATTCTCGAAGATGGCATCGGCAACCACGCCCCTGACCTGCACCGGCGGGAAGGGATCGAAGGTCAACATTACCACATTGCCTTCGCCACCGATCCGGTTGGCGACATAGACCGCAGTTTCAGCGGCCATCGCATAGCCGTTGGATGTGATGTTCGCCGCCACAAGCGGATCACTACCCGCATCCATCCCCACGACCGGAATGCCAGCGTCTGCCGCAGTCTGCAGGCCTGCGCCGACCTGCGCGGGGTCGACACTAATCACGATGGCATCAACACCTCGCGTCACGACGTCCTCAATCCGGCTGATCACCGCGCCGACATCGCCAGCGGTATCGACGACGTTCACTTCCCAGCCAAGCTCTTCGGCCCGCGACTCGAAGCCGTCGACGTAAAACTGCGTCCCGGGCTGTGAAAGGTAAGGCGTGATGACGGCCACTTCCTGTGCCGCAGCCGCACCGGACAGCCCTGCTGCCAGAACCGCGCTTGTGATGATTGCCCGTGTCGCCATCGTCTTGTCCTTCCTGCATTTTCGTCTTTAGGGTTGGCGAAGTTATGTCAGGGCCGATGCAGCCCGTCCAGTGCGGTGAATGAATGACGAAAAGCCGAAAACCGGTTCTGATCGGGATCGATATCGGGACGACATCCGTCAAGGCAGTGATGAGCGATGTGGGCGGTCAGGTGCTCGACCGGTTCCATGCGGCGCATGATATGCACCGTCACAGTCACGCCGTGGCCGAGCAGGACGCGGAGGACTGGTGGACGGCGGTGCAACAAGCGCTCGACCGCTTTGCAGCCCACCCGCGCGCGCGCGATGTCGCGGTGCTTGGTGTGACGGGTCAGGTCAACACCCACCTTTTCTGCGATGCGAACCTGATGCCCCTTCGTCCGGCGATTACATGGCAGGATGGGCGCGCAGCGACCGTGGCTGCCCGGCTGGATACCGCGATAGGGGACGACGCCAAGATCGCGGCGTTGGGCGCGCCCATTCCGATCGACGCGAGCCACGCCTTGTCCCGTCTCGCCTGGCTGACACGCCACGAGCCGGA
>JAWLGI010000031.1:25588-27617 GCA_041685125.1 Marivita sp.
TGGGATGCCGCATCCCGCGGCGGGTTCGCCGGGCTCTCCAGCAAGCACGGTCCAGCGGATATGGCGGCCGCGGTGATGGAAGGCGTGGCCTTCGCCGCGCGACATGCCCTTGAAGCGGTCGAAGACAGCGCTGGCGTTCAAGCCAGCATGCTTCGCTTCGGCGGCGGGGGGGCTGCATCTTCCGTCTGGACACAGATCAGGGCCGATTCCCTTGGTCGGACACTCATCCCGGTTCAGACGAAAGAACCGGGAGCCCTTGGTGCCCTCGTCATCGCAGGGGTCGGCGCCGAGGTGCTGGATAGCCTGGATACAGCAACCGACCGGATCGTTTCAACCGGATCACCGGTCGCGCCCAGGGGCGAAGCCGCTGAGATCGCGACCGCAAGATTCCGAGCTTGGCGCAAACTTCATCCCGCACTTCGATCCGTAACAGACTTACTTCGTTGAAACCTTCGATTTAAAGGACCAGCGAGGGCATGCTCACAATGGTGAAGGCCAATAATGTCATTGAGCCGAGCAGCTGTGCCATAAGTAAGAATCTAGCGCCGACTTGCCGAGTACTAAGGGTGACGTTACTCGTTCCGTCACCCTCACATGCTGATGGGTGGGTGCGGCGGCGGAGTCAATGCAGGGCACCGGCGCACGCCCTGCTTTGCTGGAGCTCCCAAGTCTCGCCGAAGCGGCAATGCTTTATCATTTGTCCTGCGAGGCATGCTCTTTGAACATCTCAACGGGATCTGATCCAAAATCCTCGCGCAACAGCTCCAGCCGCTTGCAGATGTAGGCTTTAGGTCGCTCTGCTTTGGGCAAGGACGCACTAGACAGAAAATCGTGTGAGTCGTCAGATATTCGGTCGGAGTCAACTGGCCTCGGCCTTTTCCATCCTGCTGCTGAAAAGCTATTTCGAGCAGATCCCGCAGGACATCATCGATAGCGCACGGATCGACGGCGCGGGGCCGGTCGCGCTCTTCTGGTGGGTTGCAGTGCCACTTGCGATGCCGGGGATCATCACGATCACGGCGTTCTCGGTGATCTGGAAGTACAATATCTTCATCGAGGCCCTGCTGTTCATCAACGACCCCGCCAAGATCACCCTGCAGGTGGCGCTACAATCCGTGATCGGCGGCGAGACTGCGACATCGACCAACGACATCATCACGCCGAACGTCATGATGGCGGGCGTCGTGGTCGCACTGGTGCCGCTGCTGCTGTTCTATCCCGCGCTGCAACGGTTCCTGATCCGCGGCACGATGATGGGCGCGGTGAAATAGCCGACAAAAGCGCGGGTCCGCCCCGCTCAACCCACCCAGATCGGAGAGCTGAGGGCACGCAGGATCGGCTGCGCCAGAGCCTCCTCCCACACCGTCCTGCCGGTCGTGCCAAGACCTTTGCGGGCCGCGGCGATGCAGTCGGGCCGGCTGGCGTCGGCGACGATCTGCGCCCGCAGAAACCCACGCGGTGCAAGATCGGTAAAGCGCAGGGTCTGTGCGTCGTGGGCAATTCCCATGCATGCAATCCGACCCGTGGCGTCCAACAGTTCTATGCCTTCGCCCCCTGCCCCTTCGGTCTCGATCGCGAACGCGGTCAAACCGGCGACCTCTGCCCCCTGTATCGCATCGCCCGCACGCAGGATCACACGAGGGCCGTCGGGCGACTCCGTGACGAAGGTGCGTCCGGCCCGGATCCCGCCCAGCACACCGTCGATCGACAGTTTTTCGCAATGGACGAAGGTTGTGGGTCGGGCGCGGCCGATATCGTCGCCTTATGGACATCCAAGCCGATGAAAGTGCTATCCTGCATTTGGTCTCTCCCCCATTCTTGAGGCTCGGCACCGGCCAATCCGGAGCAACCCTCGAACGGAGAATGCCGCGGGAGAGGCCGCCGAACCAGTCAGCTCTCATGCCTGCAGCCCCGCAGCACGTACCTGCTCAGGCGTCACCATCCTTGACGCGATCAAGTCCTCGATCTGCCGGTTTGTGATGTGGCGGCACAGGGGATGGCGCTCGTGAATCCACTCGGCGAGGCTCGC
>JAWLGI010000087.1:0-6926 GCA_041685125.1 Marivita sp.
AGATCGGCGGTGCCAGCCTGCACGGCGGCGATCACGTCCTCGAAGGTGCGGCAGGGCAGCGCCTCCATGTCGGGGCGGGCATCGCGGCAGGCTTCGTGCGAATAGGCCCCCGGTTCCCCCTGGAATGCGATGGCGTTGGTCATGCGATCTCCGAAATTCTGGCGCGGCGGGCGTTTGGTCGCGGCTTCTACACCTTGCTTTGCGCAAGGGGAAGCAATAGATAGCCGCGCGATACAGACGAAACTTTAGCTGACAGGTACGCACATAATGTTGGATACAATGACCTTTACGAAGATTGTCGGCAGCTTTTGTGGCGCGCTTCTGGTCTTTCTTCTGGGCAAATGGGCAGCGGAAACCCTGTACCATGTCGGCGGCAACCATGGTGAAGAGGTTGCGGCCTACGTGATCGACACCGGAGAGGAAGACGAAGCGGCAGCCGAAGAAGAAGTCGAAGAGGTCGATTTCGAGACGCTGCTCGCATCTGCGGATGTCGGCAATGGTGAACGCGTCTTCGGCAAGTGCCGCGCCTGTCACAAGCTCGAACAGGGCGAAAACGCTGCCGGTCCCTACCTTTACGATGTCGTCGGCCGGGACGTTGCCGCGGCTGACGGGTTCAACTACTCCGGTGCGCTGTCAGAAGTGGCCGAGGTTTGGTCGCCCGAGAACCTCAACGGGTTCCTTGAGGATCCGCGCGGCTGGGCGCCGGGCACGTCGATGGGCTTTGCGGGGCTGAACGATCCCGAGGAGCGCGCCAATCTGATCGCATATCTCGACACGATCGGCGACTGATCCTCCCGATCTTTGATGAAACCGAAGCCGCTGCTCGGCCGGGGCAGCGGTTTTCTTTTTCACAATCGCGTTTTTCACCCGGGCTTTGGGTCCTGGCCATGTATTCCGAACTTGAATGTGGCCGAGATCGGTCTTTAGCTTACATCAAGAGTATGATGCAAAGGCGGAGACGAAGGGGTTCTACCTATGACGCACCAAGAGATCGCCATGACGGCGTCGCGCACCACGCTGTTTCGCACAATGACGGTTGGTGGATTGATGGCGCTGACGCTGGCGTTCGCCGCCAGCAACGTCCGAGCCGAAAGTCATGAAGAGGTCATCGAGGCGCATGGCTATTCCTACTTCGGAAATCTCGATTATCCGGCGGATTACGACCACCTGGATTACGTAAACCCTGATGCTCCGAAGGGTGGCGAAATCGCCCTGGGCGCGTCTGGCACGTTCGATAGCCTGAACCCCTACTCGCGCAAGGGCCGCGCCGGGGCATTGACGACGCTCCAATATGACAGCCTGATCGAGGCGAGCACCGACGCTGTCGGGCAATATTACGGCGTTGTCGCACATAGTCTCGAATATCCCGAAAGCCGTGACTGGGTGATCTTTCACATGCGGCCCGAGGCGACATTCTGGGACGGAACGCCCGTGACGGCCGAGGATGTGGTCTACAGCCACAAGCTCTTCATCGATCAGGGCTTGCCCTCCTATGCACAGGCCGTGGGCCGGATGGTGACCGGGGCCGAGGCGCTGGATGATCACACGGTGAAATTCACGTTCAATCCTGAGCTGTCCAAACGCAGCCGGATCGAAACTGTGGGCAACACGCCGATCTTTTCCAGGGCCTGGTTCGAGGCCGATGAAGACCGAAGACTGGACGAGCCGCGCCTTGAGGTGGCGGTCGGGTCAGGACCGTACAAGCTGGACAGCTACGACATCAACCGCCGGATCGTCTACAAGCTGCGCGACGATTACTGGGGCAAGGATTTGCCGTTCAACAAGGGGCGACACAACTACGGGACAGTGCGGGTGGAGTACTTTTCCGACCAGACAGCGTCCTTTGAGGCGTTCAAGGCGGGCGAATACACGATCCGCATCGAAAGCGATCCGAAGCTCTGGGCCAGCTCCTATGATTTTCCCAAGATCGAAAGCGGCGCGATCACGAAATACGAATTGCCGGACGGATCGCCGCCCAATCCCACAGGCTTTGTCTTCAACCTCGCCAAGCCGCAATTCGCTGACCGCCGCGTGCGCGAGGCCGTGGCATTGGCATTCAACTTTGAATGGACAAACGAGTCGCTGCTGTTCGGCCTTTACGAGCCGCGCAGTTCCTTTGTCCAGGACACACCGATCGAAGCCAAGGATGTTCCGACAGGGGAAGAGCGTACCTTCCTGCAATCGCTGGGCGACGTTGTGCCGCCAGAACTTTTGTCCGACCCGGTGTGGACCTTTCACGACTCCAATGGCAGCCGCCTGAATGACCGGGGCAACATGCGGACCGCGTCGCGCCTGCTGGAAGACGCAGGATGGACGGTTGGCGATCAGGGCATTCGCCGAAATGCCGACGGTGAGCCGCTCGAGATCACGATGCTCTATCCGACCAACATCCAGGATTCGGTCGATGCGATGCACGAGACCTATGCGCAGAACCTCGAGCAGCTGGGCATTGCGGTAAACCTGCAAAAAGTGGACCCGTCGCAATACACCAACCGGCGCCGCGAGCGCGATTACGACATGCTCTATTCGACGCGCTACGGGTCGTTCCTGTCGACGGGCGGCGGTCTGACACAGATGTACGGCTCGCAAGAGGCGGAGTTCAGCCTGTTCAACCCCGCGGGGCTTGCCAGCCCGCTGGTGGATGCCATCCTAGAAGCATCGTTCACGACCGAGACACAGGAAGAGACCGACACGGCGCTGATGGCACTGGACCGGGCCTTGCGGCACGAGTTCTTTGTCATTCCTACGGGCTATATCGCCGATCACTGGGTTGCTGCCTACGACATGTACGAGTTCCCCGAGGATCTGCCGCCCTACGATCTGGGGTATCTCGACCTTTGGTGGGTGAACGAGGACAAGGCCGAGGCATTGAGAGCAAGCGGCGCGCTCAACTGATATGAGCGCCTACATCCTCAGACGATTGCTGCTGATCATCCCCACGTTGCTGGGCATCATGATCGTCAATTTCGCGCTCACCCAGTTCGTGCCGGGTGGCCCGATCGAGCAGTATATTGCCCAGTTCGAGGGTGAAGGCGACGTGTTCGAAGGCTTTGCCGGGTCCGGTGATGCCGGGGCTGCTGCCGCTGACGACAGCGATGAATACGCGGGCAGCCGGGGATTGCCACCGGAATTCCTCGAACAGTTGGAAATCGATTTCGGTTTTGCACGGGTCGTCTGCGAGAAAGGCTTCACCGGAACACCCGACATCGAGAACCCGGCCTGCAACAAGGAGATGATCGGCGTTGTCGAACGCTTTGGCATGATGATGTGGAACTACCTGCGGCTCGATTTTGGCGATAGCTACTTCCGGTCCATCGGGGTCATGGAACTGGTGCTGGAAAAGATGCCTGTGTCCATCTCTCTCGGCCTGTGGTCCACGGTCATCGCCTACCTGGTGTCAATCCCGCTGGGCATCCGCAAGGCGGTCAAGGATGGGTCGGGGTTCGACACATGGACGTCGGCGGCGATCATCGTGGCCTATGCGATTCCCGGTTTCCTGTTTGCGATCCTGCTGCTCGTGTTGTTCGCGGGCGGGTCGTATTACCAGATCTTTCCGCTGCGCGGCCTGACCTCGGACAATTTCGAGGACCTGTCGCTGCTGGGCAAGGTCGGGGATTACGTCTGGCATATCACGCTGCCGGTACTGGCCTCGACCATTTCGGCCTTTGCCACGCTTACGCTTCTGACCAAGAACAGCTTTCTGGACGAGATCAAGAAGCAATACGTGATCACCGCGCGGGCCAAGGGGCTGGCCGAGCGCAAGGTGCTTTACGGCCACGTGTTCCGCAACGCGATGCTCATCGTGATCGCGGGCTTTCCGGCGGTCTTTATCGGCGTGTTCTTTTCCGGATCATTGATCATCGAAACGATCTTTTCGCTCGACGGCCTGGGGCGGCTGGGCTTCGAAGCGGCGGTCGCCCGTGACTATCCGGTGATCTTTGGCACGCTGTTCGTATTCGGCTTGATCGGCCTTCTGGTCGGCATCCTGTCGGACCTGATGTATGTGCTGGTCGATCCGCGCATCGACTTTGAAAAACGGGAAGGCTGAAACCATGGCGGCCAATCCCGAACCCAATGACCGCGATATCGTGACCGAGCCGAGCCCGACCGTGCCCATAGCCCCGGTACGCAGCCGCTTCACGCTGTCGCCGCTGAACCAGCGGCGCTGGAACAACTTCAAGCGAAATCGCCGCGCCTTCTGGTCGCTCATCATCTTTTGCGTGCTTTTCGGCCTTTCGCTGATGGCCGAATTCATCGCCAACGACAAACCGATCCTCGTGCAATATCGCGGTGATTTTTACACGCCGATTTTCAACTTCTATGCCGAGACAGATTTCGGTGGCGATTTCCGGACCGAAGCCGCGTATCGTGACCCGGAAGTGCAATGCCTGATCCGCACCGGCGGGCTGGACACGTGCTTTGACGACCCTGAAGGCCTGATCAAGCAGGTCGATGACGGAATGGTGCTGGACGGCGATTTCTACAAGGGTTGGGCGGTGTGGCCACCGATCCCCTATGACTACCAGACACCCGTGGACCGCCCCGGCGCAGCGCCACTGCCCCCGAACGAGCAGAACTGGCTGGGCACCGACGACACCAAACGCGATGTCATGGCACGGGTCATCTATGGCTTCCGCCTGTCGATCCTGTTCACCCTGATCGTAACGACTTTGGCAAGCGTTGTCGGCATCGTCGCAGGGGCGTTGCAGGGCTATTTCGGCGGCTGGCTCGACCTGATTTTCCAACGGATCATCGAGATCTGGACGTCGACGCCATCGCTTTACATCATCATCATTCTGTTCGCGATCCTGGGGCGCAGTTTCTGGCTCCTTGTATTTCTCACAGTCCTGTTCGGCTGGACCGCTCTGGTGGGCGTCGTCCGGGCAGAATTCCTGCGCGCGCGCAACCTTGAATATGTGCGCGCGGCCAAGGCTCTGGGCGTGTCCAACAGCACGATCATGTTCCGACACATGCTGCCCAACGCGATGGTGGCCACATTGACAATGCTGCCCTTCATTGTCACCGGCACGATCAGCACCTTGGCGGGGCTGGATTTCCTCGGCTTCGGCCTGCCGTCCTCGGCCCCCTCTCTGGGCGAGTTGACGTTGCAGGCGAAACAGAACCTTCAGGCACCTTGGCTTGGCTTTACCGCGTTTTTCGTTTTCGCGTTGATGCTGTCACTGCTGGTGTTCATCTTTGAAGGCGTGCGCGACGCGTTCGACCCCAGAAAGACATTCACATGAGCAATATTCTCGAGGTGAACAACCTCCGCGTCGGGTTCCGGCAGGATGGGCAAGTGCTCCAGGCTGTGCACGGCGTGTCCTTCAACATCGCGCGGGGCGCGACGGTTGCGCTGGTCGGCGAATCCGGTTCGGGCAAATCCGTCACCGCCTTGTCCACCGTGTCCCTGCTGGGCGAGTCCGCGATCGTCGAAGGGTCGGTGCACTATAATGGCGAGGAAATGATCGGCGCGGGGGATGGGCAACTGCGCCGCATCCGCGGCAATGATATCAGTTTCATCTTCCAGGAGCCGATGACGTCGCTCAACCCGCTGCACACTCTGGAAAAGCAATTGTCGGAATCGCTTGCGCTGCACCAGGGGGTGACGGGAGACGGCGCACGGGCTCGTATCCTAGAGCTTTTGCACAAGGTGGGTATCCGCGATCCGGAGAGCCGTCTGAATGCCTATCCACACCAATTGTCGGGCGGGCAGCGGCAACGTGTCATGATCGCGATGGCTTTGGCCAACGGACCGGATCTGCTCATCGCGGACGAGCCGACAACCGCCCTCGACGTCACGATCCAAGCCCAGATCCTGCAACTCCTTGCCGATCTGAAATCCGCCGAGGACATGAGCCTTCTGTTCATTACCCACGATCTTGGAATCGTGCGCAAGATCGCGGATCAGGTCTGCGTGATGAAGGATGGCGAGATTGTCGAAACCGGCCCCACGGACAGGATTTTCCGCGATCCGCAGCATCCTTACACGCAGATGCTGCTCAGCGCGGAATCCACCGGCTCGCCCAATCCGGTCAAGGAAGAGGCCGAAGAGATCGCACGGACCGACAACCTCAAGATCTGGTTCCCGATCCAGAAAGGGTTCCTGAAACGCACGGTTGGCCATGTGAAGGCCGTCAATGATGCGACCATCGCGGTGCGCGCTGGTGAAACCGTTGGGATCGTCGGGGAATCGGGGTCCGGCAAAACCACTCTGGCGCTGGCCATCATGCGGCTGATCCAGTCGGAAGGCGGGATCACCTTTCGCGGCGAGAACGTGCGCGACTGGACCACGCGGCGCTTGCGGAAGTTGCGCCGCGAGATGCAGATCGTGTTCCAGGATCCCTATGGATCGCTCAGCCCGCGCATGACATGCGAGCAGATCATCGCAGAAGGACTGGGGGTTCACGGCTCCCCCGATGGGCGGTCACACACGGAACTGGTGACAGAGGTGATGATCGAGGTTGGTCTCGATCCGGCCACGATGCACCGCTACCCGCATGAATTTTCCGGCGGGCAGCGGCAACGCATCGCGATCGCGCGCGCGATGGTCTTGCGGCCCAAACTGGTGGTTCTGGACGAGCCGACATCGGCGCTCGACATGACGGTACAGGTGCAGATCGTCGACCTTCTGCGCGATTTGCAACGGAAATACGATCTGGCCTACCTGTTCATCAGCCACGATCTGAAGGTGATTCGGGCCATGTCGCACAAGGTGATCGTCATGCGCGCCGGGGACGTGGTGGAATATGGCGCCGCCGAAGACATATTCACCGATCCGCAGACAGACTACACCAAGACCCTGATGGCCGCCGCCTTCGATCTGGCCAGTTAGCGTATATCGGGCAAAACCGGGGACCGGTCTTGCCCTGCACGGACACAGGTTTTGAATGACCAGAGAGGGTCGCGCGAATGCGGACGCACACGAC
>JAWLGI010000088.1:0-6685 GCA_041685125.1 Marivita sp.
GTCACAACTGTTGGATTGTCCAGACACGCGAATACACAACTCTATCAGGACGTAGGCGATGCGGGTTTCTGCGCTTGCCCGGCCAAGGCGCAGCATGCGTTCCGATTGCCGGGCCTGCGCCGCGATCTCCCGCTGGCGTTCGGACTTTCGCAGATCGGGATCTTCCTGAAGCAATTGCGCCCAAGCGTTCTTGTCGATGGGGACGATCACCGCATCGCACAGCGCCTCGATTTGCAGGAAGCTGGTCTTGCCGTCGGTGGCGGTGGGATCATAGGTCTCGCCGGGCAGAATGAACTCGATGATCTGTTGATCCCCGTCCTCGAGCGATTTGGAGGCGGCCAGCCACCCCGCCACGACATAAAGCCGTGCATGCGATTCCTCGCCCTCGCTCTTCACAATCGTTCCCTTGGCCACAGCGTGTTGATCGCGCTGCAGGATGTCGTCGAACTTTGAATACCTCTTCAGCACCGGAAGGCCTCCTTGACCGAGCTTTTCAAACCGATGTCCAGCCGTCTCACGCGCTGAACCCTGCTCTACTTGAACCCCGACACGCACCAAAAGTTTCGAATCTGTACACCCGGTCCGCAACTTTCATACCATTTGAACCGAAATTTTGATAGCCAACGGCCCGCCCCCCGAAGAATTGACGTGGGTTAATGCCGATACCTGAAAGCCAGTGTTCAATTTACGAGCAGTTCACACGACCGTGATCGTATCGATAAGGGAGTTACTCCGTGGCAAAGGATCAACCTCAGACAGACATTACCGATCTGGCGCGCCAGACACAGGAATTGTTCAAGCTGAACGGGGCGGCAGCGCCCAAGCTCGATCAGATCATGAAGGTGCAGGATGGCATGCTCGAACAAGCCGGTGCCTTCACCCGACACTGGATCGAACGCCGGCAGGAAGCGGTCGACACGGCCGTCAAGGCCCTGAACGAGATGAATTCCACAGACAAGCCAGATCCCATGGTCGCCATGCAGGCGATTGCTGACTGGCAGCGCGGGTCCCTCGAGCGTCTTGCCGAGGACTATCGGGAATGGATGACATTATGCATGCAGGCCCCGCAGCTGGCCGCCACCTCGCAAGGCGAGACCGAGAAAGACGAAACAAAGCAGGACGACGCGGCATCATCCGGCACCGCCGAGAACAAGGCAGAGACCAAGTCCAAGGGAAAGGCGGCTTCGTCGCGCTCCAAATCGGAGCATGCGACGCCGGTGTGATTGGCCGCGGTTCTGAAACACCTCAGCTCCCGGCCCTGGCTCCTGGCGTGAAACACCATTGAGCCTGCGCCCGCACGTCCACCGCCCTGGCATACGCCGGGGCGGCATTCGTTCGGGTCAGGGTTGCACGCGGGACACGATGCTCAGAACAGCCTGCCCAACCGCTAGCGGCACAAGGCTGCCGCCCAGAACCAGCATCCATCCCGACAGGTCCAGCGGCACCACGCCGAGAATCGTCGTAAGCCCGGGCAGCACTGCGGCAGCGGCCACCAATACGGCCGATAGGGCAATCGCGTACCAGACCCATCGGTTCTGCACGACCGAGTTGCGGATCAGGCCCGTGCCCGCGTCGCGCATGTTGAAAACGTGCCAGAGCCGCGCCAGCGCGAATGTCAGAAATCCGATCGTCACCGCCGTGTCCTCACCCATGTCCTGCCGCAGCGCGACAAAGAACACCGACAGGACCGCCGCTGCGATCAGCGCACCCCAAAGGCACGTGGCGATCCAGTGCTGCCGTGTCAGGACCGGCTCCTTGGCATCCCGCGGGGAGCGGTCCATGATGTCGGACGGGCTTTCCCCGACACCGAGTGCGAGTGCCGGGAAGACGTCGAGCACGAGATTGATGAACAGGATCTGAAGCGGCAAGAGCGGGAGCGGAGCACCGAGCACGGCGCAGAGGCCAACCGCCAAGACCTCGCCGAGATTCCCGGACAGAAGATAGACGATGAAGCGGCGGATGTTCTCGAATATCGTGCGCCCCTGCTCGATCGCCACGATGATCGTCGGAAAGGCATCATCCTTGAGCACGATATCGGCCGCCTCGCGGGCGACATCGGTGCCGCGCTGCCCCATGGCAATGCCCACATCGGCCTTCTTGAGGGCCGGCGCGTCGTTCACGCCATCCCCCGTCATCGCCACGACGGCCCCCGAGTCCTGCCAGTGCCGGATCAAGTCCAGCTTTTGCTCGGGCGAAACGCGGGCAAAGACCTGATACTCGGTCAGGCGGTCTTGCGTGTTATCGCCCTGATCCCCGTCCGCCTGCGGCAGGTCATTGCCCACCATTGCCCGTGGGTCATCCGCCAGCCCCACATCCCGCGCGATCGCAGAGGCGGTGACAGGCTGATCTCCGGTGACCATGATGACCTCGATACCGGCCCTGTGACACTGCTCTATGGCCTGTGCCACGTCACTGCGGGGGGGATCGGCCAAGCCGACAAGGCCCAGCAGGGTCAGCCCCTCATAGGGATCGGCGTCCGTGCTCTCCACCTGCCGCTCTGCAAAGGCAAGCACGCGATACCCCTGCCCTGCCAGCGCCTCGACGCGGTCTGCCCATTCGTCCCGCCCCTGGTCCGACAGTGTCTCGGCCTCGCCGTTGTTGGTGGCGACATGCGTCGCGATCTCCAAAACGGCCTCGGGCGCGCCCTTGACGGCCACGCGGTAACCGCCTTCGGCCTTGTGAAAGGTCGCCATCATCTTTGTATCGGCGTCAAAACTCTCCTCGCGCTCCTCGGGGTGTTCTTCGAGAAGCTGGTCGCGCCGGATATCCACTGCGGCGGCCGCGTGCAGCAGGGCGATTTCCATCGGGTCGCCGGTGCCCTTGGGGTCCCCGCCGTCATCGGCACCCTCCGCGTCCGTGTCCGGCTTGCCATCTTCGGTGTCCTTGGACAGTTCGGCATTGGTGCACAGGGCCGCCACGTCAAGCAGCCGACAGGCCAGCGCCGGCGGCGCGTCCGGACGCTCATCGTTTACCCAGGAAATATCCTCGTCGTCACCCGGCAAAGCCAGACGCGCCACCCGCATTCGGTTTTGAGTCAAGGTGCCGGTCTTGTCTGCAAAGATCACGCTGGTCGATCCGAGCGTCTCGACAGCGGCCAGCCGTTCCACCAGCGCATTGCGCTGCGCCATTCGCCACATGCCGCGCGCCAGGGCCACCGTGGCCACGATCGGCAGGCCCTCGGGAACGGCGGCGACGGCAAGCGCCACCGCGGTCTCGAGCATCGGCACGATATCCCGGCCCCCCAGCACACCCAGAAAGGCCACAACTGCCGCGACGAGCAACGTCAGCACCACCAGATTGCGCCCGAGCCGGTCCAGCCGTTTTTCGAGCGGGCTCACCTCCTGCTCGGCCTCGGTGGTCATTTGGGCAATGCTGCCCAATTCGGTCTGCATCCCGATCTCGACCACCACGCCTGTGCCGCTTCCATCCGTGACCGCCGTGCCCTTGAAGGCCATCGACGCGCGTTCGGCCAGCGGCGCGCTCCTTTCCACCGCGTCCGTAGTCTTGGTGACCGGAACGGATTCGCCCGTCAGCGCCGCCTCGTCACAGGTCAGCCCATTGGATTCGATCAGCCGCAGATCCGCCGTCACCACATCGCCGGCATCAAGCAACACGATGTCACCCGGCACGAGAGTCTCTGCATCGACTGTGGTGCTTTGCCCGCCACGTCGCACCCGTGTCTGAACCGTTCCCAGGCTGCGCAACGCCTCCATCGAGCGCACGGCCTTCCACTCGGTGAAAAACCCGATAGCGGCATTGAGCAGGATGGCCGCGAGGATCGCAAGCATCTGCACGATCTCGTTCATCGCGAAGGACACGATGGCGGCGGCGCCAAGGATGGCGATTACCAGGCTCTTGAACTGGTTTGCCAGGATTTTCCAGGGGCTTGCGGATTCAGCTTCGGTCAGGCGGTTGCGGCCGTGTTGCTTTCGCCGTTGCCGAACCTCGCCATCATCAAGGCCGCTGTCCGGTTGGACAGACAAATCCTCCAGCACTTTCTCGACTTTGCGGGACTGAATTGGCGCCATGCTATATATCCTGTTCCTGTCGGAGGCCTGTTTTTGCGTGCCACATCCCCAATGCGGTCCGGATGCTGCGCGTCCGTGCCATCGGCTTCAACACACCGGGTCGTTTCCTCGTGCCGCCAGCAGGTCCTTCCAGACCAGTGAAAATCCGGCTCCCCGGTAGAGAACCGCTTGGGCGAAACTGGTGAAATGCGTCATGGGCGAAAGGTGCATCAGGCAGCGCGGCAGCCCTGAGGCATTCGGGCACGTGAACTGCCGATGAAAACAGGCAGGTGATCGAAAGCGCCGCTTGCCGACCCGCAGGCACGCCATTCGCCCATGTCACCTTTCCTTTCGACCATCGGGAAAACGCGTCCCCTTCACTGCGCCCGGCTCTCCGGTGACAAAGTCATTTTGCATGTATTGGACGACGTCCGCGGTCGAGAGGACCTTGGCGACCGTACTGTTGGCGACCGTAAGCGCGGTTTGCTGGTTGGCCGTCGCCGTCGCCACGGCATCGCCGACCACAACCACGTCATAACCTCGCGAATTGCCAGCATAAGCCGTGCTCAGCACGCATTCATCGGTCCACAGCCCGACGATGACGATCGTATCGATATCATGCGCCTTGAGCTTCTGGTCGAGATAGGACGCGCCGGCCTCGTCGAATGTCCAGAACATGTCGAGATGCTTGCCGTGATAGAACCAGCCATCTGCGACCTCGTCTTCCGTTGGCGCGATCTCGGCCAGCGGCTCCAGCCCGGGACCCCCGGTAAAGACATAGGCCGCGTTTTCCGGGTTGTCGGGGCGCAGGCCTCTCGGGCCGTACCAGCGATCCATGGCATTCGATATTCCATCATCGAAGCGACGGCTCCAGGCACTCCAGGCAATACAGACCCCGTCACTCCGGGTCCGTGCCGCTCGGAACGCCTCGACGAGGCTGACCATGTTGGGCAGGATGCCCTCGGCGTAGGCGCGATACTCTTCCTGACAATCATCCAGAAGCAGGGCGATCCGGCGCGGACGATCCGCCAGACCCCAGGACGCCCAGAACGCGATCGGCGTTTCATTGGGGCCATCCGGGGTGCTGCTGTAATTCGGCATCGGCTCCATCGCCAGTTTCATGTCGCGAAACTTGCAAGGCTGCTGCAACGCCTCCTTGAGGGTGGGGATTTCGGTGTCGTCTTGAGCCATTGTCAGTCTCCTTTCGGGTGCCAGACCGCGTCACGACCATTATGTGGGCGGTTATGTATCACTGACGTCGGGAAGGCTTGTCCCTGCCCCCGGTCACTGTCGCAAGGATCTCGGTCAGGCTGTCCGTGACAGTCGCACCCGTCGAAACGGTCTGCCAATCGATCGATTTCGGTGCATGGGCGAGTTGGCCGGCCAACACATCGGCATCGGCATCCGAGGCGCCGGGATCGCGTGTCTTGAGCCGTCCGCGCAGGGCCTCGGGATCGGCCTGCAACCAGACCCCGTCAAACGGCGCGCCGGTCGCAGCGGACACGGCCTCGATCCGGGCGCGATCCTCGGCGCGGTCATGCACCGCGTCGGCGATCACGGTGACCCCATCTTCAAGCAGACGCTCTGACCGCGCGGCCATCTCGGCATAGACCCGCGCGGAGACCTCGGCGCTGTAGGCCTCGGATGGCAGCGATTGATCCGGGGCCGTGTCGAACATTGCCTTTCGCGTGCGGTCGCTGCCGACCACCCGCGCCCCCGGCGCACGGCCCAACTCCGGCGCGAGCGCCGCGGCAAGCGTCGATTTGCCCGATCCGCTCAGCCCACCCAAGGCCACCAGACGCGCGGGTGCGGGGACAAGCAGATGCTCGGCCAGATCGAAATAGGCGCGCGCCTCTTCCGCCAGCTTGTCGCGCTCCTGTTCCGCCGTTTCGGCTTGTGTCGCAGTGACATGCGCCCGCACCGCGGCGCGCAGGGCCATGAAAAACGGCATCAGCACATACCCGTCTTCCTGCCCGGACGCGTCGCAATAGCGGTTCACGACCTGCGACGCCTCGCGCCGCAGGCCGCGATACCACAGGTCCATGGCCAGGAACGCCAGATCATAAAGCACGTCCACGGTCGCAAGCGCCTCGTTGAACTCGAGACAGTCGAACAGCCGGACATGCCCTTCATAAAGACAGATATTGCGAAGGTGCAAATCACCATGGCCGCGCCTGACCTCGCCGGCGCGCGCGCGCGCATCCAGCCGCGCGGCATGGGTTTCGAGGGCGCTGTTGAAGGACGCAGCGAGGCGGGCGATGTCGGCTTCTGCAAAGACGCTGCTTTGCCGGAAGGCCTCCGCGTTGACGCGCAGGACCGATGCGATGTTTTCGACCCCGTCAGCGTCATCGTCCACCCGGGCGTTCGCATGCAACGCCGTGATCTCTTGGGCCAATTCATCGAGATGCCGTGATGTCAGCGTCCCGCGTCGCGCCATCGCATCAAACAGCGCGTCCTGATCGAAGCGGCGCATCTCGACCACCGCATCAAGAAGTGCGCCTGAGCCATCGAATTCGAGCCCATTGGTACCGGCAGTGATCCGGCGCACCTCGAGATAAAGCTCCGGCGCGGTGCGGCGATTGAGGCGCAGCTCGGTCTCGCAGGCGGCAAGCCGCTGCGCCGGGCTTGAGAAATCGAGATAGGGAAGACGCACAGAACGCTTTAGCTTGAACACCCGT
>JAWLGI010000006.1:0-73005 GCA_041685125.1 Marivita sp.
CACCGCGCCTGCCCGAGGGCGGCATCTTGGCGAGCCTGGAACGCCAGGCCTTCTATCGCCGCGCCGGTGCCAGCTTTGCGGTTGTGCAATGCAGTGAAGGACCACCGGCTGACGCCGGAGGCATCACTTGGAGGAATGTAATTCCAGGTACTGCTTGATGACGTCGTCAGTCACGTTCCCCGATGTGGTGGAGAAATAGCCGCGCGCCCAAAAGCGTCTGCCCCAGTACCGCTTGCGCAGGTCTGGGAACTCCATCTGGATTCGGCGGGATGAGCGGCCCTTGATGCGCTGCATGACATCGGACAGGGACAGCTTCGGCGGGATTGACAGGAACATGTGGACATGATCGCGCGCCAACACACCCTTCACGATATGGACACCCAGTTCGTCGCACGTCTGGATAATGATTTCTCGGATCCGCTCGCGCATTGCGCCCTTTAGAACCTTGTACCGATACTTCGTCGCCCACACGACATGGTATCTGTGATAAAATCGCGTGTGCGCGGATGACGAGTAGCGCATGATCTTCCTCCCCGGAATCTGAAGCCATACCCCTTCGGGGGCTTCAGATTCCGGGGAGGAAGATCACAACAGATTCGCTGAAGCGGACCGGCTGGAAGCCGGTGGCTTCGATCCATTAGGTGGAAAGTCAACTGCGATAGCACTGCGATGACCATTCGGACATGGCTGACGGCGTCATGAATACCGACAACACCGTTGATGTGTCTCTCTTCAATTGTTTCAGATGATCCCTGACGACCCCAATGCAAATCCAGAGCGGAGCAATCCGCGCTTTTTCGGTGTGCCAGCCAATGTTGTTGGGCCCGATCAAACTGGATTCCACTGTTGGCAACAAGCACACTCCAAACACAAGTGTGCGATTTTAGGCAGTTATGGCGATCCCGGCAGGATTCGAACCTGCAACCTGCCCCTTAGGAGGGGGCTGCTCTATCCAGTTGAGCCACGGGACCGTCGGACTCCGGCATAGCGTCTGGAGGCGCCCTTGTCATCTGTCAGATCGAATTTTCATCGCTTCCGCAATTGCTTGCTGGTGCGTCAAAGATCGGGATAAAGTGTGAGTACATTATTGGGATGATGCCATTGGCCAGTGACGATACCCGACCTCTTACCCTTCGCGATGTATCCGAAGCCTCGGGTGTGTCAGAGATGACCGTCAGCCGCGTGCTGCGCAATCGGGGCGATGTTTCGCTCGCAACCCGCGAGAAGGTACTGTCAGCGGCAAAATCCCTTGGTTATGTGCCGAACAAGATCGCGGGCGCTTTGGCAAGCCAGAGGGTTAACCTGGTTGCTGTGATAATTCCAAGCCTGCGCAACATGGTTTTTCCCGAGGTCATGTCTGGCATCAGCGCTGTTCTGGAAGAGACCGAATTACAGCCTGTCGTCGGCGTCACCGATTACCTGCCGGACAAGGAGGAACGCGTTCTGTACGAAATGCTGTCCTGGCGACCATCGGGCGTGATCATCGCGGGGCTGGAGCATACGGACGCGTCGCGGGCGATGTTGCGGGCCAGCGGAATCCCGGTGGTCGAGATCATGGATGTGGATGGGACGCCGATCGATTCGATGGTGGGCATTTCTCATCGGCGGGCCGGTCGCAAGATGGCCGAAGCGATCTTGAAGGCCGGATATGAAAGGATCGGTTTTCTTGGCACCAAGATGCCGCTTGATCACCGTGCACGAAAGCGGTTCGAAGGGTTCACCGGCGCTTTGGCGAAGAACCGCGTGGAAGTTGCGGATCAGGAGTTTTACTCGGGTGGGTCCGCCCTGGCCAAGGGCGCCGAGATGACCAAGGCGATTCTCGATCGGGATCCTGATTTGGATTTTCTATATTATTCCAACGACATGATTGCGGCCGGCGGATTATTGTCGCTGCTCGAAAAGGGCACGGACATTCCCAACAAGATCGGGCTTGCGGGGTTCAATGGCGTTGAGTTGTTGGAAGGGCTACCGCGTCAATTGGCGACGATGGATGCCTGCCGGACCGAAATCGGGAGCAAGGCCGCAGAGATTATTTGGGACCGGGTCAACACCCGAGGCACAGACGCCCCGAAGATCGTCGAATTGACGCCCAAGATAAGCTACGGAGACACCTTGCGACGATGAGAGGAAGGGCCCCCGAAGGGCCCTTCTTTTGTTCTGTTTGACATGACGCATCAGTTCAGCGCATCGGACACGGCGTGCGTCCACGCCGAGTCGCCGGGATCGGCGGTAATTACCGGGTCTGATCCGCCGGCCAGCAGGGTGTCGACCGTGCGTTCAAAATCTGCCGGGGCCAACGCGCCGTTCGATCCCGCCGTCAGCTTGGCCACTTCATCCATCATGCGCTTCTGGTGCTTTTCGGTCTGCGCGCCGGTCTCGTCATATTCGAGAACGATCATCGCGGCATCATCCGGGTTTTCCTCGGCCCATTTCCAGCCTTCCATCGACGCAGCCACGAAGCGTTGCATCTTGTCGACAAATTCCGGATCGTCCAAGCGGTCTTCGAGAACGTAAAGCCCGTCTTCCAAGGTTGCGACACCCTGATCTTCGTACTTGAAGGTGACAAGCTCATCCGGGCTGACACCGGCATCGATCACCTGCCAGTATTCGTTATAGGTCATTGTCGAAATGCAGTCGGCCTGGCGCTGCAGCAGCGGATCCACGTTGAAGCCCTGTTTGAGCACCTCGACACCGTTCTCGCTCTTGCCATCGGTGGAGATGCCCATCGCACTCATCCAGGACAGGAACGGGAATTCGTTGCCGAAGAACCAGACCCCCAGCGTTCGGTTCTTGAGGTCCTCCGGCGTTTCGATCCCCGCATCTTTCCAGCAGGTGAGCATCATGCCGGAACTCTTGAATGGCTGTGCGATATTGACCAGGGGCAAGCCCTTTTCCCGGGCAGCCAGCGCGGCAGGCATCCATTCCACTGTCACATCGGCCCCGCCTCCGGCGATCACCTGCGTCGGCGCGATGTCCGGGCCACCGGGTTTGATCGTCACATCCAGATCGGCCTCGTCGTAATAGCCGTTTTCCAACGCGACATAATAGCCCGCGAACTGAGCCTGCGTGACCCACTTCAATTGCAAAGTCACGTCATCCGCCGCCCAAGCCGGCGCTGCCAGCCCCATCGCAGCCGCGATACCAAGTAGTTTCGTCGTCATGGTTTACCTCCAAGTTGGCATTTTGATTTTTCAGGTTTGACGATGCGACGGATGCCAGAACGTCGCACGCCGTTCGATCCAGGCGACGAGCCCATAGAACGCCGTCCCAGCCATGGCCGCGACCGCGATCTCGGCCCAGACCAGGTCGATCGACAGGCTGCCAACGCCGGTCGAAATACGAAATCCCATACCCCGTGTGGGAGACCCGAAGTACTCGGCAACGATGGCGCCGATAAGGGCAAGTGTTGTCGCGATTTTCAGACCATTGAACACGAAAGGAAGCGCGGCAGGCAGGCGCAACTTCACCAATGTGTCGAAATAAGTCGCAGCATAGGTACGCATCAGGTCACGCTGCATGGCATCCGTTTCCCGCAAACCCTGCACCGTATTCACGAGGATCGGGAAGAACACCATGACGACGACCACCGCTGCCTTGGACTGCCAGTCAAAGCCGAACCAGCTCACCAGGATGGGCGCGATGCCGACGATGGGCAGGGCTGCCACGAAATTTCCAATGGGCAAGAGCCCCTGTGTCAGAAACACGGATCGGTCTATCAGGATTGCTGTGAAAAAGGCCGCCAGCACGCCGATCACGAAGCCGGACAAGGCGCCTTTCAAAACGGTTTGGCGAAAATCTTGCCACAAGATATCGGTCGAGTTGGCAAAGGTCTGCGCCACGTCCGACGGCGCCGGAAGGATCACGGGCGACACGCCAAAACCCCGGACGATCCCTTCCCACAGCACGATCAATGTCACGCCGAAGAGGGCTGGAATGGCCACCCGCACAACCGCGCTATTGCGCCACCGCGAATTGGCCAGGACCGCGTTAACGGCCCATGCGGCGATCCAGAAGGCAAGGGCGAACAGAAACCAATTCATGCCTGCATCCCCATCCGTCGCAGCGTGACCCTTTGGGCAAAATCCAGAAACGTCACCAAGCCCCCGGCCAATATCGCAGCTGCGAAGAGCGCTGCCCAGATCGCGAGCGGTGTGCCGAACTGGTCACCAATCAGGATCCGCGCCCCGAGGCCTGAAATGGCCCCTGTCGGCAATTCACCGACGATTGTTCCGACCAGGGCCGCCGCGATCCCGATCTTTAGGGACGTAAACAGGTACGGCATGGACGCGGGCAAGCGGAGCTTCAGAAACACGTGCAGGCCCGACGCCGAATAGGTGCGCAACAAATCGAGCTGCGCCGCGCCCGGCGAGCGCAATCCTTTCACCATGCCCACCAAGACCGGGAAGTAGCACAGGTACGCCGAAATGATGGCTTTCGGCACGGTCCGCCCTTCGATCCCGACCTGGCTCGACAAGACGATGATCATCGGAGCCAGCGCCACGATTGGCACCGTTTGGCTGATGATGGCCCATGGCATAAGGCTCATGTTGACAACCCGGCTGTACACAATGGCAATGGCACCCGCCATGCCCAGACCCGTGCCCAACGCAAAGCCCCACAATGTCGCTTGCAGCGTGATCCACCCGTGATAGATCAGCGATCGTTTCGACATTGCTCGCCCCTTGAGCGCCATCTCGCCCGTGGACTTCCAAAGCTCGCGGCCGACCTGCACCGGCGTCGGCAATCGCGGACGATCGAGACTATAGCCTTGGGCGACATGACCGGGGTTGTCGATCATCAACCGCCAGATCGGCTGCTCGAAACGGTCAACGGATGCTGGTGGCACCACCTCAGCTCCGGATCTTTCCGCCACGTCCAGCGCGCCACGGATGTTCATCGGGGCCACGGCGGCATACCAGATCGCCACGATGGCGGCGAGAACCGCCAGTATGGGCAGACTGTTCTTCATCGGGCGTCAATCATCATAGGCATGTCCTGCCCGAAGCCCCTCGCGCACGCGATGCGCGACTTGCAAGAATTCAGGCGTATCACGAATATCCAATGGCCGTTTGGCGGGCAGCGGGCTTTCTATGATATCGGTGATCCGTCCGGGGCGTGGGCTCATCACTACGATCTTGGTGGAGAGATACACGGCTTCAGGGATCGAATGCGTCACAAAACCAATTGTCTTTTCCGTGCGCGCCCAAAGCTCGAGGAGTTGTTCGTTCAAGTGATCTCGCACGATCTCGTCAAGCGCGCCAAACGGCTCGTCCATCAGGAGGATATCGGCATCGAATGCCAGCGCCCGCGCAATCGAGGCGCGCTGCTGCATCCCGCCGGAAAGCTGCCATGGGTATTTCTTGCTGAAATTCGACAACTCCACCAGGTCAAGAACCCGCGCGATGCGCGCGTCCTGGTCCGATTTGGAATAGCCCATGATCTCCAGGGGCAAGGCGATATTCTTCTCGATACTGCGCCACGGATAAAGCCCCGCCGCCTGAAACACGTACCCGTAGGCCCGCGCGCGTCGCGCCGCGTCCGGCGTCATGCCGTTCACGGTAAGTTGTCCGCCGGTCGGGGTCTCAAGCGCAGCGATACAGCGGAGAAACGTGGTCTTGCCACAGCCCGATGGTCCAATGAAACTGACGAACTCACCCTTGCCGATGTCGATATCAATGCCTGACAAGGCATGCACAGGACCGTCGTTTGTCTGGAAGGTCAGATCAAGATTGCTCGCCGAAATGACCGAGCTACGCGGACTTCGGTCGGGGACCGAAGACTTTGCCATCTGCTGCATCAAACCCCCGTCGCCGGGATCCCCGAGCGTTCCACCGGGCGCGGCGCGGTCAGGTCTTTCCATGTCGACAGCGCGCGGTTCACCGTACCATTGCCGGACCGCTTGACGAATTGGCCATGCCCTTCCTGCGAGCGCATTTCGCCGTCATGCACCGCGACATGCCCACGGGTGAGCGTGAAGCGCGGCAAGCCCTTGACGTGTTTGCCTTCGAACACGTTGTAATCAATGGCGGATTGTTGATTGTCCGCCGTGATCGTCTTTTCCTTGTTCGGATCCCAGACCACCAGATCGGCGTCGGACCCAACCAGAACGGCCCCCTTCTTCGGATAGCAATTCAGAATCTTTGCAGCATTTGTCGACGTCACGGCGACAAACTCGTTCAGCGTCAGCCGTCCGGTTGCCACCCCATGTGTCCAGAGCATCGGCAAACGGTCTTCGAGCCCACCGGTGCCGTTCGGGATCTTGGAGAAATCGCCCAGGCCATAGCGCTTCTGTTCGGTCGAGAATGCGCAATGATCCGTGGCGACAACGGACAACGTGCCCGATTGCAGACCCGCCCAAAGGCTGTCCTGATGCGTCTTGTTCCGGAACGGCGGCGACATCACGCGCCGCGCGGAATGGTCCCAATCCTCGTGGAAATACTCGCTTTCATCCAGCGTCAAATGCTGGATCAGCGGCTCGCCCCAAACGCGCTTGCCCTGCATCTTGGCCCGCCGGATCGCCTCGTGGGATTCCTCGCAAGAGGTATGCACGACGTAAAGCGGCACACCCGCCATATCGGCGATCATGATGGCACGGTTCGTCGCCTCACCCTCGACCTGAGTGGGGCGAGAATAGGCATGCCCTTCCGGTCCGGTATTGCCCTCGGCCAAGAGCTTGGCCGTCAATTCCGCGACCACGTCACCGTTTTCTGCATGGACCATCGCGATCCCGCCCAATTCGGACAACCGGTTGAAAGAGGCGTAAAGCTCATCGTCATTGACCATGAGCGCGCCCTTGTAGGCCATGAAGTGCTTGAACGTGTTGATCCCGCGATCCTGAATGACGGATTGCATGTCGTTGAAAACCTGCTCGCCCCACCACGTCACCGCCATGTGGAACGAATAATCGCAGTGCGCGAGGGTCGACTTGTTGTCCCACCGCTTGAGCGCGTCATGCAGGCCCTCTCCCTGGCTTGGCAGACAGAAGTCGACAACCATCGTTGTCCCGCCTGCCAGTGCCGCGCGTGTGCCAGACTCGAAATTATCGGTGGAATAGGTGCCCATGAATGGCATCTCCAGATGCACATGCGGGTCGATACCACCGGGCATGACGTAGCAGCCGGTCGCGTCCAGAACCTCGTCGCCTTTCAAGCCTTTGCCGATCTCGGCGATCACCCCGTTCTCGATCAGGACATCTGCCTCGTAGGTCAGGTCCGCCGTGACAACCGTTCCGTTCTTGATCACTGTGGTCATGATATCCCTTTCTGTTGTCCGCGCCGGGACGTCTTTGGGCCCCGAACACCTCGGGGGAATCGCGCAAAGCGCGATAGGGGCAGCGCCCCGAACTAGCTGACGATCTCCGCCGTCTCGACGACGGCATGGAACAGAACATCCGTCCCCGCCGTCGCCCATTCCTTGGAAATTTCTTCCGCCTCATTGTGCGACAGCCCGTCAACGCACGGGCACATCACCATCGCCGTGGGGGCCACATCATTGATCCAGCAGGCATCGTGCCCCGCGCCGGAGACGATATCCATATGGCTGTAGCCCAACCGCTCCGCCGCGCTGCGGATCGCCTTGACGCAGCCATCATCAAAGGCCGGTGGATCGAATTGCCCAACGATATGGCTGTCGAAGGACACCCCGATTTCCTCGCAAAGTTTCGGTGCGCGTTCCATGAACTCGTCGACCATCCCGTTCAACTTGTCGATCAGGTGCGTGCGCATGTCGACCGTGAATACCGCCTTGCCCGGAATGATATTGCGGCTGTTGGGCAAGACATCGACATGCCCGATCGCACCAACCGCGTTGGGCTGGTTCTTCATCGCGATTTCGTGCACCAGCTCGGTGATCAGCGCCAAACCGCGGCCTGCATTCTTGCGCATGTGCATCGGCGTCGACCCGGTGTGGCTTTCCTTGCCGGTCACGGTACACTCGATCCAGCGCAGGCCCTGGCCATGCGTGACGACGCCAACATCCTTGCCCTCGGCCTCAAGGATCGGGCCCTGTTCAATGTGCAGCTCGAAGAATGCGTGCATCTTGCGGTCGCCGACCTTTTCCGAGCCTTTCCATCCAATCCGCTCAAGCTCTTCACCAAATCTCTTGCCCTTTGCGTCCTCTCGATCATAGGCCCATTGCAGGTCATGCTTGCCCGCGAACACACCGGAAGCCAGCATCGCGGGGGCAAACCGCGTTCCCTCTTCGTTGGTCCAGTTCGTCACGACGATCGGATGTCTGGTCTTGATCCCGAGCTCGTTCAAAGAGCGCAGGATTTCCAATCCGCCCAGAACGCCGAGAACCCCGTCGTACTTGCCTCCGGTTGGTTGAGTGTCGAGATGCGAGCCCACATAGACCGGAAGCGCGTCGGGGTCCGTCCCCTCGCGCCGGGCGAACATGTTGCCGATCTCGTCGAGGCCCATGGTGCAGCCGGCATCTTCGCACCATTTCTGAAAGAGTGCGCGGCCTTCGGCGTCTTCGTCGGTGAGTGTCTGACGGTTGTTTCCACCCGCCACGCCCGGCCCGATCTTGGCCATTTCCATCAAGCTGTCCCACAGCCGATCCCCGTTGATCCGCAGGTTTTCTCCGGGTGCCGCCATGCCTGTCCCCTTTTGCCGCTGGCCCATTCTGTGCGGCTCCCTTGAAAGGCCCACAGATTTTACCATTTGGTAAAGTTACGATTGCAACGCACCTCTGACCTGTCAAGCTATGTTATGGAAAGTTCGTCCTCGTCCCGGCCGGGACAGGGCCAATGCCTTGAAATGCAGCAAGAAAGAAAACGACCGTGACGCAACCGGCCCGAAAGCCCAGCCGCATCCAGATCGAAAACCGCCAACGCATCCGCGACGCGGCGCTCGGGCTCTTTGCCACATACGGGTTTCGCGGCACGACGCTTGACCAGATCGCCGGGGCGTGCGGCATGCACAAACCCAATCTGATCTACTATTACGACAGCAAGGAGGCGATCCATATCGACCTTCTGAACACGCTGATGACGGAATGGCTCAGCCCGCTGGACGCGATGGATCCGGAGGGTGATCCGCTTGAAGAAATTCTGGAGTATATCCGCAAGAAGATGGAGATGAGTCGGCTGTACCCACGCGAATCGCGGCTCTTTGCCAACGAAATCGTGCAAGGCGCTCCGCGCATGCTGCCGCATCTGGAACGCACGCTGAAACCTTTGTTCGACCAACAATGCAGGATCATCGATCGCTGGATGGCCGAGGGAAAACTTGCAAACATGCATCCCGCGCACCTGATCTTTTCAATCTGGGCAGTGACCCAGCACTACGCGGATTTCGAAGCACAGATCGCGGTTCTATTGCCCGGCGAAGACCGGTTCGCAGACGGCGCGGACCAATTTGTCGAAACGATGTTCCGCAAACTGCTGACGCCATAGCGCGATTCACCCGATCTTAACCGCATGCGGGCGAATGTCTTGCGATGACAGATGGCTCGATTCTTTGCGACTCACCACGATTGAACGCACCTTGGCGCGATCAGTTGTTCAATTCACGTGCGGCCAAGCAGGGTGGCATCCTGCGGCGCAACAAGCACAGCATTCGGCGCGAAATCGGGACCAGTCTTCTGGTCGCCGAGGTGCGGGCCCGGGGGTTTCGCCTTTACGAAGTCGGCGATGAATACGTGATCGTTTGCCACCAAAGACCGATTCGACAACTTTGCTAGACAACAGAAAATCCATCCGAATTTTCTGCCGCCCGAGATTATTCATCCGAATAATCCTACTCCGCTGCCGCTTTCACCGCCGGATTGTTCGGGTGGCTCGTCCAGTCTCCATGCTCTGCAGCAACGACCTGACCGGTCCGTTCATCGAGGGCACCTGTCGGCAATTCCTCCATCGTGATGCAATCCTCAACCGGACAGACATTGACACACAGGTTGCAGGCGACGCATTCGTCGTCCTTGACCGTGAAGACCCGATCCTGTGACATTGCAATTGCCTGGTGGGACGTGTCCTCGCACGCCGCGTAGCACCGGCCACACTGGATACAGAGATCCTGATCGATCCGTGCCTTGGTCACGTAGTTCAGGTTCAGGTTCTGCCAGTCGCTGATATTGGGGACTGCCTTACCAACGAGCTGCGCCGTTGATGCCATCTCCTTTTCGTCCATGTACTGCGACAGGCCCGAGATCATTTCCTGAACGATCTTGAAGCCATATGTCATCGCCGCGGTGCAGACCTGCACATTGCCAGCCCCCAGCGCCATGAACTCCGCCGCGTCTTTCCACGTCGTCACACCGCCAATACCCGAGATCGGCAGCCCCCGCGTTTCGGGCGTCCGGGCGATTTCGGCCACCATGTTCAAGGCAATCGGCTTGACCGCCGGACCGCAATATCCGCCATGCGCGCCCTTGCCGTCAATCGTCGGCTCTGGTGCAAAAAGATCGAGATCGACCGACGTGATCGAATTGATCGTGTTGATCAGGCTGACCGCGTCAGCCCCGCCCTCGAGCGCGGCCAGTGCGGGCTTGCGCACATCGGTAATGTTTGGCGTCAGCTTCACGATGCAGGGCATACGGGTGTTTTGCTTCACCCAGCGCGTGACCATGGTGATGTAGTCGGGCACCTGCCCGACGGCGCTGCCCATACCGCGTTCGGACATGCCATGCGGGCAGCCGAAATTCAGCTCCACACCATCGGCTCCGGTCTCCTCGACCAGGGGCAGAATGGCTTTCCACGCCGCTTCCTCGCAGGGCACCATGAGCGAAACGATCATCGCGCGATCCGGGTAGTCGCGCTTGACCGCCTTGATCTCGCGCAGATTCACCTCCAGCGGGCGGTCGGTGATCAACTCGATATTGTTCAGCCCGAGAAGCCGCCGATCCGCCCCCCAGATCGCGCCATAGCGCGGACCGTTCACGTTCACGATGGGGGGGCCGTCTTCTCCCAGTGTTTTCCAGACCACGCCACCCCAGCCGGCCTCAAAGGCGCGGCGGACGTTGTATTCCTTGTCGGTGGGTGGCGCGGAGGCCAGCCAGAACGGGTTCGGGCTCTTGATGCCCACAAAATCGGTCGTCAGGTCAGCCATCTCGGAACCTCCCGGATCAGGCGCGCGTCAGCGCGGCGTGAATATCTTCTGCGGCATCGCGCCCTTCTGCGACAGCCGTCACGGTCAGGTCGTCTCCGCCGGCGGCGCAGTCACCCCCGGCCCAGACACCGGTAACCGAGGTGCGCCCTGGACCTGTGACCGCGATTTTGCGGCCCTCCAGATCGGGCAGATCGTCTCCAACCAGCGTTTGCCCGATCGCCTTGAAGACCTGGTCGGCCGCCAGGCGGAATGTCTGGCCCGTCGGCTCAAGAGAATCGTCGGTGAATTCGAACTCGATCTCGCGGACCGCCCCGTTGCCATGCACCGCGACGGGTGACGCGTTGGTGATGATCCGCACACCCTTGGCCGCAGCGAGATCCTGTTCCCAGACGCTTGCATTCATGCGGTCACGCCCCCGCCGGTAGACAATTGTCACGTTCAGCGCGCCCAGGAGTTTGGACTGCACCGCAGCGTCCACCGCCGTCATGCCGCCGCCGATCACGACCACGTCGCGCCCCACCGGCAAAGTGGCCAGATCGGCTGCCTGTCGCAGGTCTGCAATGAAAGTGACGGCGTCCAGAACGCCCTCCTTGTCCTCACCCGGGGTGGAAAGCGAATTGACGCCGCCCAATCCCATGCCAAGGAAAACAGCGTCATAGTTCGCCTGTAGATCGGCCATCTCCACGTCCCGGCCCAAGGCGATGTCGTTGCGGATCTCGATCCCCCCGATCTGCAACAGCCAGTCCACTTCGCGGGCTGCGAAATCCTCGGTCGTCTTGTAGGCAGCGATGCCGTATTCATTCAGACCGCCCGCCTTGGGGCGCGCGTCGAACACGACCACGTCGTGCCCGTGCATGGCCAACCGATGCGCACAGGCCAGCCCGGCCGGTCCGGCCCCGACGACGGCAACCGTCTTGCCAGTCGGGGCCGCCCGGGAGAAAGGATGCACCCCTTGCGCCATCAGCGTGTCGGTCGCATGGCGCTGCAAACGGCCGATCTGCACCGGTTCGCCCTCTGCCGCTTCGCGCACACACGCCTCTTCACACAGCGTTTCGGTGGGACAGACACGCGCGCACATGCCACCCAGGATGTTTTGCGTCAGAATCGTTTTCGCCGCCGCTTCGGGGGTGTCCGTTGCGATCTGGCGAATGAACAGGGGAATGTCGATTTCGGTCGGGCAGGCGGTAATGCACGGCGCGTCATGGCAGAAATAACAACGATCCGCCGCAACAAACGCCTCATGCTCGGTCAGGGGCGCGTGCAAGTCCTTGAAACCTTCGCTCAAGTCGTCCGGGTCCAATCGGCCCGGAATAATCCCTTCTTTCAATGCTCTGGCGTCCATTGTCGTCTCCAAGATCAGCGTGAGCCATGCGGAAACGCTCTCACGGGCCAAAAATTTTATCAACTGGTAAAATTTTGGAACGGGTATTTTTCACCGAATGCCGCAGCGCAGCGTTATGCGCTACGGTTGTGGCGGGTATTCCAAAGCATAGGTACAGACCGTGATTTCAAAGGCTTAGATGTGGTTGAGTAGAAAATGAGCAATTCATAGGCATACCATGGCACATACACAGTCATTCCAAGGTCAAAAGTCCAGTTTCCTTGCCAACCTGATCGAGGGTCTGACCCGCGGCATGGGGCAGGTGATGGACGCAAATTCACGGATTCGCGAAGTCGAACGGCTTCAGATGCTGTCGGACGAGTCGCTGGCCGCCAAAGGCATCAAGCGCGAAGAGATCACGCGGCATGTGTTTCGGGATGTGTTCTGGATGTAATCCGGCAACCAATCACGGTGCTTCGAAAAAGGGCGGCGCAAATTGCGCTGCCTTTTTTATTGCCTGGTCGGCTCCGCAACAAAAGAAAAAGCCGCCCCGAAGAGCGGCTTTGATCTTGTACGGATCGCACGTCCGAACCGTACAGAACCTTAGTTCTGCGCGTAGTATTCGATGACGAGGTTCGGTTCCATGATCACCGGGTACGGCACGTCACTGAACGCCGGGGTGCGAACGAATTTCGCGGTCATCTTGGAGTGATCCACTTCGAGGTAATCCGGCACGTCACGCTCAGCCAGTTGCGTGGCTTCGATCAGCGCAGCAATCTGCTTGGACTTCTCGCGCACCTCAATGACATCGCCTTCCTTGACTCGGTAGGACGGGATGTTCACGCGCTTGCCGTTGACCAGGACATGACCGTGGTTGACGAACTGACGCGCGGCAAAAACGGTCGCGACGAACTTGGCACGGTAGACAACCGCGTCGAGGCGGCTCTCCAGAAGGCCAATGAGAATTTCGCCCGTGTCGCCGCGCAGACGCTCGGCTTCGGCAAAGATGCGGCGGAACTGCTTTTCGGTCAGGTCACCGTAGTACCCCTTGAGCTTCTGCTTGGCGCGCAGCTGAAGGCCGAAATCGGACATCTTGCCCTTGCGGCGCTGGCCATGCTGTCCGGGGCCATATTCGCGGCGGTTGACCGGGGATTTCGGACGACCCCAGATGTTTTCGCCCATCCGGCGGTCGATTTTGTACTTGGCAGACGTGCGTTTGGTCACGGCTGATCTCCTTCTTGAAACGACGCCCTGATCGGCGACTGTGAAGGGCGTTGTCCTCTTGAGGCGGAACCCCATGACAGGCATCCCCTTGCGGGGGCCACCAACACCAACGAAGTCGCGCTTATATGGCAGCGGGTTTCAGAGTCAACACGCGAAATGCGCGCCTGTCTTAAACCTTGTTTAACGGGCTTGTCCCAGGGTGATCGGACACAGGCGGGGGAGACCATGACTCAACGCGCGACACCAAAGGCAATTGGTCCATCACCTCTGGACATGGCGGCGCAGCGTCGGGATCAGGATATCCTGACGCTGGTGGAAAACGCGGTCGAGCACAGGGAGGTGAAACTGGCGTTTCAGCCGATCGTCCACGCACGGCAACAGACCCACACCGCGTTATACGAAGGGTTGATCCGCGTCATCGATCCAACAGGCCGCATCATTCCGGCAGCCCAGTTCATCGAAGCGATCGAAGAACGGGAATCCGGGCGCTTGCTCGATTGTCTCGCGCTTGAACACGGGCTCCGCACGCTGGCCAAGAATCCTGGTATACGCCTCGCCATCAACCTGTCTGCGCGATCCATCGGGTATCCGAAATGGCGCAAAGTGCTCGACCGTGGCCTGTCGCGCGACCCGTCCGCAGCCAACCGGCTGGTTCTTGAAATTACGGAAGCGTCGGCAATGCTGGTGCCCGAGCTTGTGGTGCAAGCCATGCGCGACCTGCAGCAGCGCGGCATCTGCTTTGCGCTGGATGATTTCGGCGCGGGCTACACCGCTTTGCGATATCTCAGAGAGTTCCAGTTCGACATCCTCAAGATCGACGGTCAGTTCATCCGCGGCGTCGCCACCGACCCGGACAACCAGGTCCTGACCCGTGCGATCATCGCGATCGCCAAGCAGTTCGATATGTACACTGTCGCCGAATTCGTCGAATGCCAGCGCGATGCGCTAGCGCTTGCAGACCTGGGAGTGGATTTCCTGCAAGGCTACTACTTCGCTGCACCGACGATCACTCCACCATGGCGTCCTGCCCAGGACAACAGGCCTGTGCATTGACCCTGACCACCCGCTTGACGCGGCGGAATTTTTTTCTGCGTGAGACACCCTGTCCGGTATGCGACAGTCGACCATTGCTTTAGGAGAGCGCAAGAAATGGTCTGGGGCTGCGGGCGCAAATACGCAATAATTACCGTGGAATCACTTTTGGACCATGACATTGGTGGAGGGACATATGACCAACGTCGTTATCGCATCCGCTGCACGAACGGCCGTTGGGTCGTTCGGCGGCTCTTTTGCAAACACACCCGCACATGATCTGGGAACAGCCGTTCTGAACGCGCTGGTTGATCGTGCGGGCATCGAAAAAGAGGCCGTCTCGGAAACGATCCTGGGCCAGGTTCTGACGGCGGCGCAGGGCCAGAACCCGGCCCGTCAGGCGCATGTCAACGCTGGCCTGCCGCTGGAAAGCGCGGCCTGGGGAATCAACCAGGTCTGCGGGTCGGGCCTGCGGGCTGTGGCGCTTGGCGCGCAGCACATCATGCTGGGCGATGCAGATATTGTCTGCGCCGGCGGTCAGGAAAACATGTCGATGGCGCCGCATGCCGCGAACCTGCGTCAGGGTCACAAGATGGGAGATATGAAATATATCGACACCATGATCCGCGATGGCCTGTGGGATGCATTCAATGGGTATCACATGGGCCAGACGGCAGAAAACGTCGCCGAGAAATGGCAGATCAGCCGCGCCCAGCAGGATGAATTTGCCGTCGCCAGCCAGAACAAGGCCGAAGCGGCGCAAAATGCGGGCAAGTTCGACGACGAGGTCATCGCCTTTACGGTCAAGACCCGCAAGGGTGAGACCGTGGTCGACAAGGACGAATACATCCGTCACGGTGCGACACTGGACTCTCTGCAAAAGCTGCGCCCTGCCTTCACAAAGGACGGGTCGGTCACGGCGGCGAATGCCTCGGGACTGAACGATGGCGCGGCCGGTGTCTTGCTCATGTCCGCCGAAAACGCGGAAAAGCGCGGCGTCAAACCGCTGGCACGGATCGCGTCCTATGCCACCGCCGGTCTGGACCCCTCGATCATGGGTGTCGGCCCGATCCACGCATCGCGCAAGGCGCTGGACAAAGCCGGATGGTCGGTGGGCGATCTTGACCTGGTTGAGGCGAACGAAGCTTTCGCGGCCCAGGCCTGTGCCGTGAACAAGGACATGGGCTGGGACCCCGAGATCGTGAACGTGAACGGCGGTGCCATTGCCATCGGACACCCGATCGGCGCATCGGGCGCCCGCGTTCTCAACACACTGCTGTTCGAAATGCAGCGCCGCGATGCCAAGAAGGGTCTTGCCACGCTGTGTATCGGCGGCGGCATGGGCGTGGCCCTCTGCGTCGAGCGGGATTGATCCCGGACCGGCGTGGTGAATATCGGGGGGCGCAGTCATGCGCCCCTTTTTGTTTGTGCACCAAAATAGGCCGCGAAACTTTGCGCAACTTTGTTGCGTAGATGAACACAAATCTATAACAACATTACTTGAACGGAACACTTGAGAGGAGACACCCATGGCCCGTGTAGCACTTGTCACCGGCGGCAGCCGCGGTATCGGCGAAGCGATTTCGAAAGCCCTGAAAGCGGACGGTTACGAGGTGGCAGCCACCTATGCCGGGAACGACGAAAAGGCGGCGAAGTTCACCGATGAAACCGGTATCAAGACATACAAGTGGAACGTTGCCGATTACGACGCGTCCAAGGCCGGTATCGAACAGGTCGAAGCGGATTTGGGTCCGATCGATGTGGTTGTCGCCAATGCGGGCATCACCCGGGACGCGCCGTTCCACAAGATGACGCCGGACCAGTGGAACGAGGTGATCGACACCAACCTGACAGGCGTGTTCAACACCGTGCACCCCGTCTGGCCGGGCATGCGCGAGCGCAAATTTGGCCGCATCATCGTGATTTCGTCGATCAACGGGCAAAAGGGCCAGTTCGCGCAGGTCAACTATGCCGCGACCAAGGCGGGTGATCTGGGAATCATCAAATCGCTGGCGCAAGAAGGCGCGCGCGCGGGCATCACAGCCAACGCAATCTGCCCGGGGTATATCGCCACGGAAATGGTGATGGCGGTGCCGGAAAAGGTGCGCGAGGCGATCATCGGCCAGATCCCGGCGGGCCGTTTGGGCGAGCCCGAGGAAATCGCGCGATGCGTGAAATTCCTCGCGTCCGAGGACGCGGGCTTCATCAACGGCTCCACGATCTCGGCCAACGGGGCGCAGTTCTTCGCCTGAAACATGGCGTTGAGAGTTCGAAAGGGGCCTGCCGGTTTGGCGGGCCTTTTTTATTTGGGTACACTCGAGCCAACGATATGTGCCGAGATGCACAGAAACGGCGCGCGTACCGGTATTTATGTGCACAGGATAGCAGTTAGATACCGTTACGAACCGGGCGCTGCCCAACCCAAACACGGAGAGCAGACATGCTGAACCAGATCAACGGACTGCACCATATCACATCCATGGCGAGTGATGCGCAGTCAAATAATGATTTCTTTACCAAGACGCTGGGCCTGCGGCGGGTCAAGAAAACCGTGAACTTCGATGCGCCCGAAGTGTATCATCTCTACTACGGTGACGCGGTCGGCACACCCGGCAGTGTCATGACCTATTTCCCGTTTCCGAATGCAAAACGCGGGCGGTCCGGCACGGGTGAGGTTGGCGTCACGGGCTTTGCCGTGCCAAGGGCGAGCCTTGGGTTCTGGCAGGACCGGCTGACGCAGCGCGGCGTGATGAACCTCCAGAGCGAAACGACGTTTGGCGAAAACCGTCTGACCTTTGACGGCCCGGATGGAGAGAGGTTTGCCCTGATCGAAACCGAGGACGACCCGCGTGACCCTTGGACGGGGAACGGCATCGGCGCGGATGTTGCCATTCGCGGGTTTCACAGCGCCGATATGCGGCTCAAAGATATGGGCGCGAGCGCCGAATTGCTGCGTTTCATGGGGTATGAAGAGCTGGACCGGCACGAGAATGTCACGCGGTTCCACATCTCGGGTGGCAACGCGGCGAACGTGATCGACATCACCCAGATGGACGCACCACCAGCGGAGCAAGGCGCCGGATCGGTGCATCACATCGCGTTTTCCGTGGACAGCCGCGCGGCACAGAAAGAGGTGCGCAGCGCGTTGCAGGACACCGGCTATGATGTGACGCCGGTAATCGACCGCGATTATTTCCATGCGATCTATTTTCGCACACCGGGCGGCGTTCTGTTCGAAGTGGCGACCGATGAGCCTGGCTTTGCCCGCGACGAGGACACCGCGCATCTGGGCGAGGCATTGAAACTGCCAAGCCAGCACGAACACCTGAGACCCGTTCTGGAAGAAAAATACCTCGACCCGATCACGGATTGAGCCTGAGGGTCGATTTCGAACCGAATTGGCGACGGTTGGACTGTTCTGAAACAAAAAGCCCGGGCAGTGACCCGGGCCAATCGTCGTTAAGAGAGACGGTCGATCTCTTCCTTCAGTCGAAGTTTCTGCTTTTTCAGAGTCGAGATCGCGAGGTCATCGACACCTGGCGATTTCTGGGCCTGTTCGACCTTTTCAGACAGGCGTTGATGCTTCCGCTTCAGTTCCTGAAGATGTGAAGTCAAGCTCATGAAGTCCTCCTGTGACTGATTGGATCTCCAGTGCAACACAGTTTTACAAATCTGTCACGCGGCATCGGCGGTCTCGGTAAATTCCCGCTGTCGAAAAAGGGGGTATCAGCGGGTTTGGTCCGGGAACGGCAATGATTGCGGCGAACGTAAAACACGGGAAACCAATGCGGTATACGATTCGCCATCACGGTCATGGCTGTCGCCGCGGTGCAGCACGAGCGGAGGGTGCGACAAAAACGCCGCGCGGCGGGTCTTGCGAGCGCGCAAAAGGACCAAACGAGCGGGCCGCGCGCTGCGCGACTGGATGGGCCAAAGCTCAAGCGCGCTCAGGGTCGCATGAAACGCACTCATCAATTCGGGGAGCCTGTCAGCCCGCTGGATAAAAGTGGCCGTGCCGCCAGGCTTGAGCCGTTTGGACGCCACGCGCACCCATTTCGCCAGAGGCAGGGTGCCAGACCGGGACATCGCACGATCCTCTTCGTCCGGCGCCTTGGCGCGAAAATCCTCGAAATAGGGGGGATTGGCGATGACATGGTCGAAGCGTTGGTCCTTGACCGCGCTCGGCAACTCCAGAATATCAGAGCAATGTATCGTTCCGGCAAGGCTGTTGTCATCAAGGTTGCGCTGCGCGAGATCCGCATAGGCCGGCTGAATTTCGACACCCGTGCAGATGAGGCCCGGCACCCGTGCGCCGAGGCAGGCCAGTGCAACACCGCCACCGCAGCCCAGCTCGAGCACGGCTTCACCCCTCTTCGCCGGAACCGTGGCCGCCATCAGCACCGGGTCGGCCCCGGCACGATAGCCTTTCCGCGGCTGCCAGAGACGTACCGCCCCGCCAAGGAAAGCGTCGCGGGTCAGCTCGTCCGGCGCGAAGGGATCATTCCTCAAATGTGACCCCGTATTCGCGCAGCACGCGGCGCGCTTGGTCAAGCTCATCGGTGCGCACCATGAGCCGGCGCGGCAGAATGCCGATGGAGCCTTCGAGGATGCTCATATTTACGTCCAATTCAAAGCTGGCTATACCCTCATCCTCAAGAACGGCGCGGGCGAGCGGTATGAGAGTGATGTCATTGGTGCGTAAAAGCTCTTCCATGTGCAGGATGTAGGAACATTGGGCCCGGTTTGTCGAGCCTTGCCGAAGGAATGGTGATCATGTTGGATAAATCACTTCGCAAACCGCATGATCGGCTGGCGGATGAACTGGCGGGCGACTTGGCGGAGGTGAACACGCTGATCCGTGCGCGGATGGCGTCGGAGCACGCGCCGCGCATCCCGGAAGTCACGGCGCATCTGGTCGAAGCGGGCGGCAAGCGGTTGCGCCCGATGCTGACACTCGCGGCGGCGCGCATGTGCGGCTATGCGGGGGAGAATCACCTCAAGCTGGCCGCGACAGTTGAGTTCATCCACACCGCCACATTGCTGCATGACGACGTGGTGGATGAAAGCGCGAAACGGCGCGGACGGCCCACGGCGAACCTGCTTTGGGACAACAAGTCGAGCGTTCTGGTCGGCGATTACCTGTTCGCACGGTCGTTCCAGCTGATGGTGGAGACAGGCAACCTTCGGGTTCTCGACATCCTGTCCAACGCGGCGGCCACCATTGCCGAGGGCGAGGTGTTGCAATTGTCGGCAGCACAGGATCTGCGCACGACGGAAGACATCTACCTGCAGGTCGTGCGGGGCAAGACAGCGGCGCTGTTCTCGGCCGCGACCGAGGTGGGCGGCGTGATCGCCAGCATGGACGAGCCGCGGGTGCAGGCGCTGTTCGATTACGGCGACGCGCTGGGGATCGCGTTCCAGATCGTCGATGACCTGCTCGATTACTGGGGATCCGATGCAACCGGCAAGAACGTGGGAGACGATTTCCGCGAACGCAAATTGACCCTGCCTGTGATCAAGGCCGTGGCGCTGGCCGACGAGACGGAGCGCGCCTTCTGGCAACGCACGATCGCCAAGGGCAAGCAGGAGGATGGCGATCTCGACCACGCGATCGCGCTTTTGAACAAGCACGGCACGCTCGAGGCCACGCGTGCCGAGGCCAATGCGTGGATCGCCAAGGCGCGCCAGTCTTTGACGATGCTGCCCGCGCATCCGATCAGGGACATGCTGGACGATCTGGCCGACTACGTGGTGGCGCGGGTCAACTGATCCGTGGCAAGGCTGTGGTGAACTGGTCACCCAGAACGCACCCCGCGACCCACCAATCCGGATGCGCATGACAGAGCGCGCCTGCCGCCGCTTTTGCCGCAGCTTCGCTTGCAAACAAGCCAAAACAGGTGGCGCCTGATCCTGACATGCGCGCCAGCCCACAGCCGTCCTGGGCGGCCAGCGCATCCAGCACATCGGCAATGGCTGGCTGCACCGTCAAGGCGGGCGGCTCCAGATCGTTGCGCATGTCCCCAAGCCAGCCGATCAGCGCAGCAGCATTAGCAAACTCCGGGAGGCTGTCCGGCATCGGCGGGTTGGTCCTGGTGTTCAACGCCTTGAACACGGACGGCGTCGACACGGGACGCCGTGGATTGACCAGCACCGCGTAAAGCGTGGGAAGCGTCACGGGATCAAGTTGTTCGCCAATACCTCTGACGCGCATCGGTTTGCACAAAAGGCACATGGGCACGTCAGCGCCCAAGGCGGAAAGCGACGCAAGATGCGCGGCAAGCATGTCTTCGGGCGCGGCGGCGAGAGCTGCGAGGCGCGTGTCGTCAAGGCTGATCATGCCCCGCCACGCCGCCGCTGCATCGGCAGAGCCGCCGCCAATTCCAGACGCTGGAGGCAGATATTTCTCAAGCCGCAACGCCGCGCCGTCGTCTTGGACCAAGGCGGCGGCACGCAAGGCGAGGTTGTCCATATCCGCCGGAACACCGGCAGCTTCGGGGCCTTCGACCGTCAACGACAGGGCGTTGCCGGAAACGATCTCCAACCGGTCCCCGACCGAGGCAAATGTGACCAGCGAATCCAGCAAATGATAGCCGTCAGCGCGTTGGCCGGTCACATGAAGGGTCAGGTTGATCTTGGCAGGTGCAAATACGTTAACCGTCGTCATTCGCCACCTGAAGCGGCGGCGCACCTTCTTCGGCCAGCACCTGATCCAGACCCACCTCCAGCTTGGCGCGGATGCGGTCAGCGTCGACGTCCTCGGCGGACGAGCCATAGATGACAAAGGACAGCGCCCGACGCCACTGGAACCGCGCCTCGGTCTTGCGTCCAACGGCCCAGTACACGTCGCCGAGATGGTCGTTCACGATGGGATCGACGGGCAACAGTTCGGTGGCGCGCTCCATGTGGCCGACGGCCTCTTCGTAGCGGCCCAGACGATACAGCACCCATCCCAGGCTATCGATGATATAGCCACTGTCCGGGCGGGCGGCGGCGGCGCGTTCGATCATGTCGAGCGCCTCATCCAGCTTTTCCTGCCGTTCGACCAGGGAGTAACCAAGATAATTCAGGGCCTGAGGCTGCTCCGGGTTCAAGTCGAGCGCGGTGCGAAAATCTGCCTCGGCTTCGTCCCAGCGGTCGAGCCGTTCATAGCTGATCGCCCTGGCATAATGCAGGAACCATTGGCTCTGGCTTTTTTCCTCGAACAGGTCGATCGCCGTCGTGTAGGCCGAAACCGCGTCTTCATAGCGCTCAAGCTGGCGCATCGTGTCACCCAGCGTGGAATGCACGATCGGCTGGTCGCCATGTGTCTTGGCAAGGCGTTGCAGCACTTCGATGGCCGCGTCGATCCTGTCGCTGTCTCGCAGCGCGGCGGCGCGGCCAAGCTCGGCAGCGTGATAGGCCGGGTGATCAACCGGCACCTTGGCATAGGCTTTTACTGCCAGATCGGGCTGCTGCATGTCGTCAAGAAGGCCTGCCGACATCAGGATCGCATCGACATGATCCGGGCGCAGGTACTCCGTGATCCGAGTATAAAGCAGGGTGAATTCGCCATTGGATTCGTCGGCAAGAGCCGCGGCGAGCGTGTAGAACACCTCTGCCAGACCGTCTCGCGCGCCACTGATACGGCTGAAGGGCAGCGTTTCGCCCGCCTCGAGCGCGGTCTTCATCGCGTTCAGCCCCGGATCCAGATCCGCCCCGAACGCGGTATCGATCAACTCAAGCGCGTCGGCATTGCGGTCCAGCTGGCTGAGAACCTCGAGATGCGCCATGACACCGCGCCGGGTGAGCTGCATTCCGCCGGTGCCCGCGTTTTCAAGGATTGCGGCGGCGCTTTCGAAATCGCCGACCGACGCCAGCGCCAGCGCCTTGTGGTAAAGCGAGAAGTTCCGCAGGCCCTCCTGGTTGGACAGCTCATCAAACTGCACGAGGGCCGAGGACATATCCCCAAGACCAAGTTGCGCCCATGCCGAGAGCAGCCCGTCGACCAGAGGGCCGACACCGCGATCCTCCTTGATCCGCGCAATCAGGGCCTCGTATTCCTCGGCCTTGGCGTGGCGCGCGACGAGCGCCATATGGGCAACTTGGCTGCGGTGGCCATCATTGACCAGTGTATCGGCCAGCGTCGCGGCACGATCGATATCACCAAGAGAAATTTCCGCCAGCGCCGCGCGCTCCAGGATCACCGGGTTTTCCGGATCGTGTATCACGGCCTGACCGTAATGCTTTGCCGCCGCCGCGATATCGCCATCAAAGCTGGCTTGCCGCCCGGCGAGGTAATCGCCCGACAGGCTGTTGGCGAAAGCGCCTGCCGGAGCGGCCATGCAAAAGACGATGGCGGCTGTTCCCAAAAGGCGCTTCATGCGTGAGCGAGCCATGTAATTCTCCTTGAAAGGCGGATGTGACAAAAGCCTACCGCGCGCCCGGAAGCCGTGCAATACAAGCTGAAGGCCGCGCGTGCGCCCGGCCTTGATATATTACATGTTCGGGTAATTCGGCCCATCCCCGCCCTGCGGCACCGTCCAGACGATATTCTGGCTCGGGTCCTTTATATCGCAGGTCTTGCAATGAACGCAGTTCTGGAAGTTGATGACGAATTTCTCGTCGCCCTTGTCGTCGGTCACGAATTCGTAAACCCCTGCCGGGCAGTAGCGGGCCGACGGGCCGGCATATTTCGGCAGGTTCACCGCCACCGGGATCGACGCATCCTTGAGCTTGAGATGCGAGGGCTGGCTTTCCTCGTGGTTGGTGGCCGCGTAGGACACATTGGTCAGGCGGTCGAAGGAAATCTTGCCGTCCGGCTTGGGATAGTCGATCGGCTCGAATTTCGACGCCTCGCCCGTCGCCTCGGCATCCGATTTGCCATGGCCCAGCGTGCCGAACAGGGAAAAGCCCAGGGTGTTGGTCCACATATCGAAACCGCCAAGCGTGAGCGACGCGGTCAGCCCGTATTTCGACCAGAGCGGTTTGACATTGCGCACCTTTTGAAGGTCCTGACCGATGGCGCCCTCGCGCACTTCGGTTTCATAGTCGCTCAGTTCATCCGCGGCGCGACCCTCCTTGATCGCAGCATACGCCGCCTCGGCCGCCGCCTTGCCAGACAGCATCGCGTTGTGGTTGCCCTTGATGCGCGGCACGTTGACCATGCCGACCGAACAGCCCAAGAGCGCCACGCCGGCCGCCACCATCTTGGGCATCGACTGGTAACCGCCTTCCGCGATCGCCCGCGCGCCGTAAGCCACGCGCTTGCCGCCCTCCAGAAGCTCTTTGACCAACGGGTGATGCTTGAATCGCTGGAATTCCATGTAGGGATATACGTGCGGGTTCTCGTAGTTCAGGTGCACCACGAACCCGACATAGACCTGATTGTTGTCAAGGTGGTAGATGAAGGACCCACCGCCCGCGTTCGCGCCAAGCGGCCAACCCATCGTGTGGGTGACCGATCCCGCCTTGTGCTTGGCCGGGTCGATCTCCCAGATTTCCTTCATGCCGAGGCCGAATTTCTGCGGCTCCTTGCCCTTGGAAAGATCGAATTTCTCGATCACTTCCTTTGACAGGCTGCCGCGCACGCCTTCACCAAGAAAGACATACTTGCCGTGCAGTTCCATCCCCGGCTCATAGCCGGGCCCGGGCGTGCCGTCGGCTTGCCGTCCGAACTCCCCGGCCACGACGCCTTTGACCTCGCCATCGTCGCCGTAGACGAGTTCGGAACAGGACATGCCGGGAAAGACCTCGACCCCCAACTCTTCGGCTTGTTCGGCCATCCAGCGGCAGACATTGCCCATGGAAACGATGTAATTACCGTGGTTGTTCATCAGCGGCGGCATCGGCCAGTTCGGGATGCGCACCTTGCCCGCCTCACCGAGCATGTAGAAGCTGTCCTCTGTCACCGGCACATTGAGCGGCGCGCCCTTGTCCTTCCAGTCCGGGATCAGCGCATCAAGACCGCAGGGATCGAGCACCGCACCCGACAGGATATGCGCCCCCACCTCGGAGCCTTTTTCCAGCACCACAACGTCGAGGTCAGCATCCAGCTGCTTGAGGCGGATCGCGGCAGAAAGCCCTGCAGGTCCGGCTCCCACGATGACCACATCATATTCCATCGCTTCGCGCGTATGTTCGCTCATGTCGGCCTCTTTCCTGAAAGTTCCCTGAAAACTTTTCAGACGAGGTAACGTGACGCCCCCCAAGGGTCAATTGCGACACCGCGTTACAGCGCAGTTGCAGGGCGCCGGTCAGTCTGTGCGCAGCATCGTTGTACGAACCGTCCTTAAATGGGCGCGCATTTCCGCCTCCGCGGTGTCCGGCGCACCCTCCGCGATGGCGGTGGCGATGCGCGCGTGCTGATCGCTGTGCAGCCCCCTGAACTCGGCCACCCCGACACGCCGATAGGTCCGGCCCCATTCGTGCTGCCACGCACGGCGGCGGCGGACATCCGACAAATACGCCAGCACACCCTGAAGAACCGGGTTCGCGGCAAGCTCCGCAACCGCGCGATGAAAGGCGCTGTCAGCCTGTTCGCAGCCCGCCGGATCGCGCGCGATGCGTCCCTCCTCCACATGGCGCATCAGGCGGCTCGTGTCATCGCGTGACGCGATCTGCGCTGCCGCCGCGGCCACCGAGGGCTCGATCACGATCCGCGCCTCAAGAAGATCGGCAGGCGAAGACAGCTCGATCAACAGCTTGTCGCGCACCGGGGCATCGCGGGGCTTGGGCCCCTGGAACGTCCCCTGCCCGACATGCCGCCAGACAAGGCCCTCCTCCGCCAGCACGCCAAGCGCGCTTCGCAGGGTCTCGCGGCTGCACCCGATCCGGCCCGCAAGCGCCCTTTCGGCTGGCAAGCGCGCCCCCGCCTCGCACCCGTCAAGACAGGCGCGCAGGGCAGCCAGGGCATCTGATCGTTTCATCGGGCGTCTTTCGAATTCAGACCAATTTGCAGACCAATCTCTTATCCGTCAATGGATCACGCTGCAAACCTTTCCAGGGAAATAAACATGTTCGATATCGGTGTTTTGATCGTCGCAGGACTGGCGGCGGGGATGCTCAACGCGATCGCGGGAGGCGGAACCTTCATCAGCTTTCCCGCCCTTGTCTGGGTCGGCGTGCCGCCGGTCATGGCCAACGCCACCGCGACGCTGACCGCGCTGCCCGGCTACCTGAGCAGCGCATGGGCCTATCGCCACGATATCGAAACGCGGGACCCGCTGCCGATCGTCAACCTGTTGATGATCGCGGCCATTGGCGGGCTGGCCGGCGCAGGCTTGCTGCTTGTCACCAGCCAGTCGGTGTTCTCCGCATTGGTGCCGTGGCTGTTGCTGCTGGGGACCCTGGTGTTCGGCCTTGGACCCTACGCGATGACGCACCTGAACCTGGCGGCCAAACCGCCCAGACTGGTCGCCATCGGCGTGATGCTGACCGTGTCCATCTATGGCGGGTATTTCAACGGCGGGTTGGGGATCATGCTCCTGGCCGCGTTCGGCCTGATGGGGATGACCAACCTGCATGGCATGAACGGACTCAAGAACATCATCTCGGCGCTTTTGTCCATGGTCTCGGTGGTCGCCTACTCAGTCGCCGGCCTGATCGCGTGGGACGCGGCGCTGGTCCTTGCGCTGGCGCAATTCAGCGGCGGGTATCTTGGCGCACGGGCCGCGTTGCGGATCACCGATCCAACGAAACTTCGCTGGGCGATCACCGGGATCGGCATTATCATGACAGCCATCTTCTTCATGCGGTCATGATTGCCCGCATGGCGCAAAGCTGCTTGCGTTCCGTGGGCTTTCAAGGCCACTCTTGCCCGGAACTGACAAAAATGTTTGACCGCCCAGGCGTGCGAACCTCCAGAACTGCGCAGCGATAACGACGAGGACTGCCCCATGGAAAAGCTACCAATGACCCGCGCGGGCCATTCCGCGCTGGAAACGGAATTGAAAACGCTCAAGTCCGAAGAACGCCCCGCCATTATCCAGGCGATTGCCGAAGCGCGGGAGCTGGGGGACCTCAAGGAAAACGCCGAATACCATTCGGCGCGGGAAAAGCAGGGCTTCATCGAGGGGCGCATCAAGGAACTGGAAGGCGTGCTCAGCCTTGTCGAAGTGATCGACCCCACCAAGCTTTCCGGTCCGATCAAGTTCGGCGCCACCGTCACCTTGGTGGACGAGGACACGGACGAGGAAAAGACCTGGCAGATCGTCGGCGAACATGAAGCGAATATCGAGAAAGGACTTTTGAACATCAAATCCCCCATCGCCCGCGCCCTGATCGGCAAGGAAGAGGGCGACAGCGTCGAAGTGCGCACGCCCGGTGGTGACAAATCCTACGAAGTTCTGAAAATAGACTATATCTGATCGCGCGGACCCCGCTATGACCCAGCAAGACGATGCACAGCCCGGCGCCGCCCCAATCCAGACACGCCCCGGCGACACCGCCAGCGGGTTGAGCGGGATCGAACTGACCGCTGCGGCGCTCAGCCTGTTATGGCTGGTGATCTCGGCTGCGTTTTTCCTGTTTTCCGGCAATGAAGGCGCGGACGGGCTGCGCTTTCTGCTGACGATGATGGTGATCTTCTTTCCCGTCGGCATGATCTGGGTCGCGGCGCTTGCCGCACGGGCGGCCCGCATCATGCGCGAGGAAAGCGCGCGACTGCAAACCGCGATCGACGCGATCCGCCATGCCTATATCACCCAGAACCAGGCGGGCGGACGGGATCAGCAGCCACACCCATCCATCGTTAAAAAGCTCGACGAGATCTCCGAGGCGCAGAAAAAGGCGGAAACGGCGCTGACCATGTTCACCTCGACCCGCGCCGCACAGATCGCCGTGCAGGCTGCAGCACCCGATCCGGCAACCGGTGATCAACCCACCTTGGCGCTTGGCACACCGGCCGAGGCTTTGCAGCCACCATTGTCCAACGCGGATTTCGTCCGCGCGCTGCATTTTCCCGAAACCGCCGACGACCAGGAAGGCTTCAACGCCTTGCGACGGGCACTCAAGGATCGCCCCTCCGCCCAGTTGGTCCAGGCCGCACAGGACGTTCTGACCCTGCTCAGCCAGGACGGCATCTACATGGATGACCTGCGCCCCGACATGGCCCGCCCGGAACTCTGGCGCCGCTTTGCCAAAGGGGAACGCGGGCGCACCATCGCCGCGCTGGGCGGCGTGCGGGACCGGTCGTCTCTGGCGCTGGCCGCGGGCCGGATGAAACAGGACCCGATCTTTCGGGATGCGGCGCACCATTTCCTCCGCCTGTTCGACAAGGGATTTGCCAGATTCGAGGAATCAGCCACGGATTCCGAGATCTCGGACCTGGCCGGGACCCGCACCGCGCGGGCTTTCATGCTCCTGGGCCGCGTGACCGGGACGTTCGACTGATCCCGGCCCCTGCGTCTTTGGCCGACAGATATCCCCGGGGGTCAATTGGGGGGCATGGGGGCAAAGCCCCCTTACGTTTCCGTTGACGGAAACGCTGGATCCGTCAACGCATCCAGACATGTTCAGAGAAACGACTTGAATGGAATATACCAAACCGGATCGCCGGGACGCACATGCAGGGCTTCATCGGGCAATTCGACCAGTCCTTCGGCCCAGGTCAGCCCGCTGATTCGGCCGGATCCTTCGGATTTGAACGCCTCGACCTGCCCGTCCCTGATCCGCGCGCGCAGGTATTCGCGCCGCCCCGGTTTCTTGCGCTTCTCGAAGCTTGCCGGAACGCGAAACCCCTGCGGTTCCTGCCAGCCGGCACCCGCCAAAACGCCCATCGCCGGGCGCGCAAAGATCAGCGTGCAGACCAGCGCCGCAACCGGGTTTCCAGGCAGCCCGAATACCGGCTTGCCCTGCCAGAGGCCCAGCGCCAATGGCCGTCCCGGTTTTAGCGCGATTCGCCATTCCTGCATCGCACCGCTGTCCCGCAAGAGCGCGGAGATATGATCTTCATCGCCGGCCGACGCGCCGCCAGAGGTCAGGATCACATCCGCGTCCAGCGCGGCCGCATCCAACGCGCCGCACACCGCCGCGCGATCGTCGGGCACACGGCCCATATCGCGCGGGTCGAACCCAAAGCCCGCACAAAGGCTCAGCAACATCGGCCGATTGGCATCAAATATCTGGCCCTCCGCCGCAACCGCCCCGGGCTCCACGATCTCGTCCCCCGTGGACAGAACCGCCACGCGCAATCTCGCGCGCACAGGCATGTCGCCGACCCCCACGGCTGCCGCAAGGGCAAGATCGGCAGGCGTCAGAACGCGCCCCGCGCCCAGGGCCACATCCCCTTTGATCAGGTCTTCTCCGGCCTGTCGCGTGTTCGCGCCGCGCTTCAACGGCCCGTGAAATGCCACCTGTCCCGCACCGGTCCGCACATCTTCGTCCAGAACGACGGTATCCACGCCAGCAGGCAGATCGGCGCCCGTCAGTACCCTTATCGCGTGGCCCGGCGGCACGGGAGAAGCGAAGGGCGCCCCTGCCGCGGCGCGCCCCTCGACCAACGGCAGGACCTGCGGTCCATCGCCGATGCCCGCCCCGGCAAAGCCATAGCCGTCCACCGCCGTGTTCGGGTGTGGCGGGTTCGACCGCTTTGCCACGATGTCCCGCGCCAACACCCGCCCTGCCGCCTGCATGAGCGGCACTTGTTCGATCCCGACAACGGGCGTCAGCCGGTCGCGCAGCATGGTGAGCGCGTCATCCACAGGGGTCCAGTCGACCCCGGCGGGCAAGGCGAAACAATCGTTGCGCAGCGGAGGTGGCTTCAGGTCACCCTCCCCGCGTGCGGCGGCGACAAGCTCCGCCTCGTAACCCGTGCCAAGGATCCAAGCCTCTTCAACCGCCTCGGCCCCGACATTTGACAGCAACGCATCAAGGCGCGCAGCGCCGATCCGGTCGAGTGCACGGGCAAGCCGCGTCACCTGCACTCGGTCCCTTATCGGGTCATCATCAACCTTCTTCACCGCAGCCTCGATCAGGCCCGGCCAGATCTCTGCAAAAACGGTTTGCGCTTGCGCCCCATCCTCAAACGGCCAGACGGCGATCCCCTGACGCCGCCGCAAGCGTGCAAGCATGGGCAGGCCCATCAGCGATTGGCTTCCCACGGTTGGATTAAAGAACAGTTGAAAACACGAAGACGACGCGCTTGCCGCCCGATCACACCTCCGCCGCTCGGCCACTTGATCAAAGCGGATCCCGGCCTTTCGATAGGGCAGGTCGGGCCAGCCGGTCTTGGACGGTTTTCCCCAGAATGGCCCCGGACCATCGAACAGGCGGTTGAGTGTCTCGGCCACGTCGAAACGGTTGTTCTCCCCGTCTTCTGTGTCGGTGATCCGCGCCTCCAGCCAGTCCCAGAACACCAGCGGATCGTTCGATCCGGTCACCCGGCCGACGAAACCGCTTGGATAGCCGAACGGGAAATCGAATCCGATCAGGACGCGCCGACCTGCCTGTGACTCGCTGTCGATGAACGCGTCCAGCCAGGCCTCCGCCTCGATCCGTGTGCGGCAATAGACCGGCTCCTGCACCGCGCCGCCGGTCACGACACCGATCCAGATCGCGTCCCGCGAGGGTCGTTTCGGCGCGCGCTTGCCCGCCGACCAATCAACGATCGCAATCGTATCGAACCCGGTCAAAGCCCCACCTCGGACAAGATGAAATCCGCGATCTTCGCGGTGTTGTTCAGGTCGAACACCGGGCGGTCCAGATCGAGCGCGGTATCGCTCGCCACGGCGCGGATCGTCGGGTCACCGGGGGCGATCAAGGGATGGCCGGTCTCGGCACGATGCGCCTCGACCTTGGGATGACGGTCGCGTTTATAGCCTTCGACCAGCACGAGGTCGACAGGCGCCAGCCTGGCCAGCAGCGCCTCCAATGTTGGCTCCTCCGCGTCGCGCAGTTCATGCATCAGCGCAAAACGCTTGCGCGAGGCCAGCAGCACCTCGGATGCGCCGGCGACGCGGTGGCGGTGGCTGTCCTTGCCGGGGTGGTCCACATCGAAGCTGTGATGCGCGTGTTTCACTGTCGAGACGCTCAACCCGCGTGCCGTGATGTCGGCCACCAGCCGTTCCATCAGCCCGGTCTTGCCCGCGTTCTTCCAGCCGGTGACCCCATAGAGCCTCATGCCATCGCCTTTGCCGCTTCGAGGTCTTCGGGCGTGTTCACGTTGAAGAACGGATCGCCCGTGTCGGTGAGGAACACCGCCTCGCGGCCACCTTGTTTTTCGGTCCAGATGACGACTTTCTTGATCCCGTCCTCCAGCGCGGCGCGCAGATCGGCCCGCAGGGCGACGGGCCAGAGGCCGAAGGTCGGGTGCCGGATCAGGCCGGATGTGCTCATCGACTTGGTGCGTTCGGCGCCCCTTGGTGTCGCGGCAAGAACCAGCGGGTGGGCCATGCCCTCGGCCGTTTCCTCCAGATGCGCCACCAACGTCCTGGGAAAGAATGGCGTGTCCGCAGCCACGGTGACGATGCTTTCGGCGCCCTGCCCCGCCGCCCAGTCAAGCCCGGCCAGCACACCCGCCAACGGGCCCGGTCTGCCGGCAACGCTGTCGGGCACCACGGGCAACCCGAACGCGGCGAAACGGTCCGGATCACCATTGGCGTTGAGCGCCATCGCGCCCACTTGCGGCTGCAACCGGTCAATGACCTGCTGTAACAGTGTCTGGCCCCCAAGCTCGAGCAACGCCTTGTCGCCGCCGCCCATCCGGGTCGCACGGCCACCGGCAAGGATCACCCCCAGGGGCCGGGTCATTCGGCGCTCTTCCTGCGGGATTTGCGGCTTTCGTCGGGCACCGTTTCGGGGTCGATGTCGCGCACCAGGCGCTCTTCACCGGCCAGGCAGATGAAGCGTTTGCCTCGCATCCGGCCGATGCAGGTGAGTCCCACCTGCCGCGCAATCTCGACGCCCCAGGCGGTGAATCCCGACCGGGAGGCCAGCACCGGAATGCCCATCAGCGCCGTCTTGATCACCATCTCGGAGGTGAGCCGCCCGGTGGTGTAGAGAATTTTGTCTTGCGGGCTGATGCCCTCGCGAAACATCCAACCCGCGATCTTGTCGACCGCGTTGTGGCGTCCGACATCCTCCATGTAGACCAAGGGGCGGTCCTGCTCACAGAGCACGGTGCCGTGGATCGCCCCCGCTTCGAGGTAAAGCGACGGCGTCGTGTTGATCTTGTGGGCCAGCGTATAGAGCCAGGAGGTGCGCAGTTCGGTCTGCGGCAGCACAACAGTCTCCAAGCCCTCCATCATGTCGCCAAAGACAGTTCCGACCGCACAGCCGCTGGTGCGGGTTTTCTTGCGCACCTTGTCCTCATAGCTGGTCTGGCGGTCTGTCCGCACCACGACGACCTGCAGATCGTCGTCGTAATCGACCTGCGTGACAACATCATCGGCCAGGAGCATCCCCTGATTGCGCAGGAACCCCACGGCCAGGTATTCCGGATAATCGCCAATCGTCATCGCGGTGACGATTTCCTGGCTGTTGAGATAGATCGTCAGGGGCCGCTCCTCGACCACGCTGATCTCGGTCTCGGCCCCGATGTGGTCGGACCCCACGACACGGCGCGTCAGGCGGGACGCGCCCGGCTCAGGGGCAATCAGATAGTCGCGCAGCGCATCGTCAGGCATTGATTGCATCTTTCTTCGTCCAAGGCTACGCCGGCTCTGTTCACAACAGACGAGGCACAGTGATGGCGGCAGGATCCGCAATGTCAAGCTACTGGCGCGGTCTCCGTGACGGGGCACCGTTCCTGGTCGTCATCATTCCGTTTGCCATGCTATTCGGCGTTCTTGCAACCGAAGCCGGGCTGCCGCTGCACGAAACACTGGGCTTTTCCGTGGTCGTCATCGCCGGGGCGGCACAGTTCACCGCGCTTCAGCTTCTGAACGAGAACGCCCCGACCCTTGTGGTGATCGCCTCGGCACTGGCGGTAAACCTCCGTATGGCGATGTATTCGGCCTCGATCACGCCGCATCTGGGACGATTGCCGCTCTGGAAACGCGGGGTCGTGGCGTATTTCCTTGTCGATCAAACCTATGCGCAGGCGATCCTCGATTACGAAAAGATCCCGAACCAAACCAGCAGCGAGAAATTCGCCTATTTCATGGGGGTCATGAGCCCGATCTGCCCGCCCTGGTACGTCTTCACCTTGGTTGGCGCGCTGGTCGGCGAAACCATTCCCGAAAACCTTGGGCTTGATTTCGCGCTGCCCATCGCGTTTCTGGCGATGGTCGGGCCGATGATGCGCACCCCGGCGCACCGGATCGCGGCGCTGGTCGCGGTGATCCTCGCGCTGGCCTTTGCATGGCTGCCCTTCAACACGGGCCTCCTTGTGGCCGGGCTGGGCGGCATGATCGCGGGCGCACAGGCAGAACTGCGGCTGGGGGTTGCGCCATGAGCGGCTCTGCCGAAGTCTGGGTCGTCATCGTGGCACTGGGGCTGGGCAGCTTTGGCCTCCGCTTCGTGTTTCTGGGTCTCGTCGGGGACCGTGCGATGCCCGACTGGGTGTTGCGGCACCTGCGGTACACGGCGGTGGCTGTGCTGCCGGCCCTCGTCGCGCCGCTCGTGGTCTGGCCCAACGCCACGGATGGCGATCCGGACCCGGCCCGTCTTGCGGCCGCGATAGCGACCGTGACTGTCGGGTACCTCACCAGGAACGTGTTTGCGGGGATGGGCGTTGGCGCGGCGACCCTGATCGGGCTGACCGCGCTGCTCTGACCCGGATCAGTCGGAGTCGATGACACTCTCGAACTGCGCGATGGCAACGGATTTGTCATCATCGTCATTCTCGAACACACGGGTCGTGGTCACGCCTGGCAGCTCGTCGAACTGGTTCATCAGGTTTTTCGGGAACCAGGTCGACCGGATCGAGTCGAACCCCGGCAATTGGCGCAAAAGTCCCGACGTGCTGACCGTGCATCGCGCCGATGCAACGCGGCCGTTGGACATGGCAAGCCGCAGCGCCTGCTCTGCCACTGCCGGTGACACCTCGATCCGCTGGATGACCACGTGGTAGGTCTCCCGCGCGTGGGCGCGGGCGTAGAAATCGGCGACCGAGGGTGTGGCTCCGTAAAGCACATCTCCCCGCTCGGGCACCGCGGACAGGCGCACCGTCCCCGCGGGATCAAAGATGACCCGCTGCGAGCCGTTGATCATCAGGCTGCTATGCGCCCCCGCCTTCGACCGGTTGTTGATCATCGTGTAAAGCGTGATCGCCGGCGGGCCATCATGCTGATAGGCCGCGCGCGCCACTGCCTCGGGCGACGAATCCGGGCCAGAATCGATGCCTGCGCCGCAGCCGACCAGACCCAGCAGGGCCAGGCCTGCAAACAAACGCAAGAACAGGGACATTTTCAGCCTTGGATCAGGGGTTACGCATTGAAGATCGCGAGGAAGATCAGGACTCCGATTGACACGAGAGCCACCCGTCCTGACCAGCGGATGAACCCGTCAAACGTCTTCTCCTGCTCCGTTGTATCCATCGAACCGTGCTTGTGTTCCGCCATTTGAGACATCCCTTGCAAATGTTTTCCAGTCGCTACCCGATTTGCCCGACCCTGTCACCCATGCCAAGCGCGCAGTGTGTCGCGGCTGGTTCGAAAAACGCAGAAAACGCCGCTGCAGGTCCAAGTGCCGAAACACGGCGCGCTAGGAAGGCACCGGTTTTGCACATCTCGGAGGTAGCTTAACAAAAGTTTAAAGGGGTCGCGCGACGGCAGATGAGCGCGAGACGTCAACGACAGGTTAATAGGGCCGGAGTGGTCCCATTGTTTCGCGCGCGAAACAGTTTGAGCCGGTTTCGCCTTTGGCGAACAATCCATCAAGGGATGGTTTGAGGCGGGGCCGGGGGGTGCCCCAGGTGCTGTTGCTGACCTATTCCCCCGGCGGTTTCGCCAGTTGCACGACCGGGGGTGCATCGTCCTTGGACAGCTCCTCAAAGTCGAAATTGTCCAGCCGCCGCGCCCGGCGTCCGGCCTTGTCAGCACTGATCTTGATATCCGCGATATCCTTGGCCGCCTGGCCGAAATGTCGGTCAAGGTTTTCAACCCGGTTGCCCAGCCGGTCGACATCGGCATAAAGCAGGCCCAATTCCTTGCGGATGGCCCCGGCCTGTTCCTGCATCCGCGCATCCTTGAGGATCGCGCGCATCGTGTTCAACGTAGCCATGCAGGTGGTTGGCGACACGATCCAGACCCGTGCCGCGAACCCGTCGCGCACCACTTCGGGAAAGTTCGCGTGCAATTCGGCATAGACCGCCTCGGAGGGCAGGAAAAGCAGTGCCCCATCGGCGGTTTCGCCCTCGATGATATATTTCTCCGAAATATCCTTGATGTGCTTTCGCAACGAGGTCCGAAGCTGCTGCGCCGCACGGTTCAACTGTTCCTGCGAGTCCGCCTTGCGAAGCTGTTCGTAGGCTTCCAGAGGAAACTTGCTGTCGATCGCGATCGGCCCCGGCGGGTTGGGCAGATGGATCAGGCAATCGGCGCGTTTGCCGTTCGACAACGTGGCCTGCATCGTGAAACTGTCACTCGGCAAAGCCTTGCTGACGATATCGGTGAGCTGGATTTCCCCGAATGCTCCGCGCGTCTGCTTGTTCGACAGGATGTCCTGAAGCGACAGCACGTCGCCCGACAGCTTGGTGATATTCTCCTGCGCCTTGTCGATACTCTTGAGCCTTTGCTGCAATTCCCCGAGCGACTGCGCCGTGTTGCGCGCCGAGCCATGCAGATTCTCGTTCATCTGGCTTTGCACCTGTGCAAGCCGCCGCTCCATCAATTGCATCATCGCGGTCTGGCTCTGCGTCTGCGCTTCGGAGACATGGGTCAGCCCGCCTGACAGCCGCTCCTGCCCGTCGCTGAGGCTCTGCACCCGTTGGCCCACCTGGGCCAGTTGATAGACCAGCGGCTCGCTGAGTTTCGCCGCGCGACGGGCCGAGTGCAGCGACAGGATGAGCAAGACCAACACAAGCACACCGAGCGCCAGCGCGAGCAGCGTTACGGGATCGCCGAGATCCAGAGTGAGATCACCAATCTGCATCATGTGCGCCCAAACAGGCGTTCGATGTCGGACAATTTCAGCTCTACATAGGTTGGGCGCCCATGGTTGCACTGGCCTGAATAGGGGGTCGCTTCCATCTCGCGCAAGAGCGCGTTCATTTCCTCGGCCCGCATCTGGCGGCCCGAGCGGATGGAGCCATGACAGGCGACGCGGCTCAGGATCGCCTCGATCCGGTCTTGCACGGCACGGGCTTCGCCCGCGTCGTCCAACTCGTCAAGGATGTCACGCAGCAGGGCGTCGGAATTGACCTCGCCCAGGATCGCCGGGGTTTCGCGCACGACGACAGCGCCGTTGCCGAAAGGCTCGACGGTGAGGCCCATGCGGGTCAGATCGCCTGCGATGTCGCGCAGGCGGGCGCTGTCTGCCTCGCTCATCTCGACCACGTCGGGAATCAGCAGAGCTTGAGCCGGAACACCGGTTTCGGCCATCTGGGCTTTGAGCTTTTCGTAAACCAGCCGTTCATGCGCGGCATGCTGGTCGACGATGACAATGCCATCCTCGGTCTGGGCGATGATGTAATTTTCGTGCACCTGACCGCGCGCTGCGCCAAGCGGCAGCGGCTCTCGTGGTGTCTCGTCGATCTCTGGCGCGCCCGCGTCGACGCGGCCGGAATAGCTGTGTTGCATTTCGGCAAAGCCGGGCGATTGCGCGGCGTAGGCGGTCTGTTTCGCAGCGAAACTCGGGCGGTCCATCTGGTAGACGCGCGGCGGGCCTTGCGGCATCTCGGGACGCATCGCGCCCAGCGTGGCGCCTGCCACTGTGGTCGAGGCGCGGTGGCCCGCTTCGGCCAGGGCATGGCGCAGGGCGGACACGACCAGTCCGCGCACGAGACCCGGTTCGCGGAACCGCACCTCGGATTTCGCCGGATGCACGTTCACATCGACCTTGTGCGGATCGCAGTCGACAAAAAGCGCAACTGCCGGGTGCCGGTCGCGGCTGAGGAAATCGGCATAGGCCCCGCGCAGCGCGCCGATCAGAAGCTTGTCGCGCACCGGACGGCCGTTGACGAAAAAATACTGCGCCACCGCGGCACCGCGCGAATAGGTCGGCAGGCCGGCAAGGCCGGTGAGGTGGATGCCCTCGCGCTCGGCGTCGATCGGTACGGCATTGTCGATGAACTCGCGGCCCATCACCTGCCCCAGGCGTCCGCGAAGCGCGTCGAAGAGATCGCCAGTCACCGCGTCCGCCCGGAAGGTCACGCGGCCTTCACCGCCGCCGGACACGTCCCGAAGGGTAAAGCTGACCGCCGGTTCGGCCATCGCCAGGCGTTTGAGCACATCCGAGATCGCCTGCATCTCGGCCCGGTCTGAGCGAAGGAATTTCAGCCGCGCCGGCGTCGCGAAAAAAAGGTTTCGCAGCGTGACAACCGTTCCCTTGGACAGCGCCGCAGGTTTGACCGGATCGGGCGTTCCGCCGGCCATGCCAAGTTCGGCCCCGTCATGGTCCGCCGCGCGGCTGGTCAGGGTCAGGCGACCGACAGCGCCCAAAGACGCCAATGCCTCCCCCCGAAATCCGAAGCTGTGGATATTGAGCAGGTCTGCCCCGTCGATCTTGGACGTGGCATGGCGGGCCAGCGCCATCGGCAATTCGTCGGGCGGGATGCCGCTGCCATCGTCGGTGACGCGGATCAGCGTCTTGCCACCATCGACGATGGCCACCTCGACCCGTGTGGCCCCGGCATCAATGGCGTTCTCGACCAGTTCCTTGACCGCCGAAGCGGGGCGCTCCACGACCTCTCCTGCCGCGATGCGATTGATCGCGCTTTCCTCAAGCTGTTGAATAGAAGCGCGTATATGGGGAGCGTGGGAATTCATGCCACGAGATGTAGCATGGGGATCGCGATTCTGCCATGGCAGATTGATCGAATGACCGTCTGATAAAGCGGGTCAGACGGCCAGCAAACGACGCTGCGACAGGGGGAACGAACAGGTCAGGGTCCGGATCCCGAGCACCATCAGAATTGACCCCGCCTGCCTGCATGGTAACACGGCACATATGCTGAATATTTTTCTTCAGACCCTGCCGTTTTTCGCCTTGATTGCCGTCGGTTACGGCGCAGGCAAAACAGGCTTTTTCACCGAGGAAGCAACCGCCTACCTGACCAAATTCGTTTTCTATTTCGCACTTTCGGCGATGCTGTTCCGGTTCTCGGCCAACCTGTCGTTGGCCGAGATTTTCGACTGGCGCATCGCGGCGGGGTACCTTTGGGGCACGGCCTTTGTCTATGGGATCGCGATGGCGGTGGGGTTCCTGCGCGGCATGAACACCGAAACAGCCGCGTTCGAAGGACAGGTTGCGGCGATCGGCAATACCGGGTTCCTCGGTGTGCCGATGCTGGCGCTCCTGATGGGACAAGAGGCGGTGGGACCGATCATCCTCGCGCTGACGATTGACCTGGTGGTATTTTCGTCGCTGATCGTGATCCTCGTCGTCGGATCACGCGAAGGACGAATGACGCTTGGCATTTTCAAGACGGTCGGGATCGGACTGCTCAAGAACCCGATGATCGTATCGATCGTGCTTGGTTTTCTGGTTTCGGCCACCGGGGCGCCCATTCCCGAGCCAGTCAATGAGTTCCTCTCGACCCTGGGCGCGGCGGCGACGCCCGGTGCCCTTTTCGCCATTGGAGCGTCCCTGGCCGGCAAGTCTGCCGAGCGCATGACCATCGCCGGGTGGCTGAGCTTCTGCAAGCTGGTGATCCACCCGGCGGCCGTTGCCTTCGGAGTGTATCTTCTGTTCCCGGCGGACCCTTACAAGGCCGGGGTTGTCGTCGCAGCGGCGGCGCTGCCGGTCGCGGGGAACGTGTTCATCCTCGCGCAACATTACAACGTCGCTCCGCAAAGGGTGTCAGCGGCGATTCTGATCTCGACAACGCTGAGCATCGTGACAGTGTCTTTCGTGATCAGTCAGGTTCTGATTTAGGAAAGGCGGGCTTATGAAAGCGGTTTCGGAAAACAAATGCTTTGGCGGCGTTCAGGGGGTGTATTCGCATGCCTCTGACGCGTGTGGCTGTGACATGACATTCGGTCTCTACCTGCCGCCGCAGGCCGATAACGGGCCGGTGCCGGTGCTGTGGTACCTGTCCGGTCTGACCTGCACACACGAGAACGCCATGACCAAGGCCGCGGCGCAGGGATTCGCGGCAGAGGCCGGCATCGCGCTCGTGTTCCCGGACACCTCACCCCGCGGGGAGGCGGTGGCCGATGACGACGCTTTCGATCTGGGCAAGGGCGCCGGCTTTTACGTGAACGCAACACGAGACCCATGGGCGCCGCATTTCCGGATGTGGGATTACCTGGCCAAGGAACTGCCGGCCCTGTTGGGTGCCGAGTTCGCCATTGACCTGGATCGACAGGCGATCACCGGGCATTCGATGGGCGGGCATGGCGCGCTGACGTTGGCGATGGCGCATCCAGGGCGCTACGCGTCGGTCTCGGCCTTTTCGCCGATTGCCAACCCGAGCCAGAGCGATTGGGGCCGCAAGCAATTCTCGGCTTATCTGGGGGACGACGACGCGGGCTGGGCCAAGCATGACGCGACCCGTCAGATGGAGGCCGTCGGATTTGACGGACCGGTGCTGGTGGACCAGGGCGGGGATGACCAGTTCCTTGACCTGCTCAAGCCCGAAGCGTTGAGCCAGGCAATGGCGGCGCGGCGGCAGGACGGTGTGTTCCGGATGCAGAAGGGGTATGACCACTCGTATTTCTTTGTCGCGACCTTCATTCCCGATCATGTCGCGTTTCACGCCGACGCGCTGGGGCTGTGACACGGCTTTTCGTCGATGCGGACGCCTGTCCGGTCAAGTCCGAGGCAGAGCGTGTGGCGACGCGGCACAAGGCCAGGATGTACCTCGTGTCGAATGGCGGATTGCGGCTGTCCGACAATCCGCTTGTCGAGCTGGTCGTGGTCGCAGACGGGCCGGACGTGGCCGACATGTGGATCGCGGATCGCGCCGGGCCGGGGGACGTTGTGATCACCGGGGATATTCCGCTGGCTGCGCGCTGTGTGGAGAATGGCGCGCGGGTGCTCAAACATGACGGAGAGCGGCTCGATGCGCGGAACGTGGGCCAGACATTGGCGACACGCGACCTGATGACAGACCTGCGCGCCGCCGATCCGTTCCGACAGGGCGGCGGGCGCGCGTTTTCCAAGGCGGACCGGTCGCGGTTCCTCGAGGCGCTGGAGCGCGAGATGCGGGCCGCCTCGGGGGACGTGCCGCGTTGAAATTGCGTAACGGAGAGGCAGCCATGACGACACCAGAGATCATTCCCTTTGCCGAAGGCGAGGCACAGCTGGACTGGATCGGCCTGACCGACGCGATCGCGGCGGGGCATGACCTCCCCAAGGCAGAGATCGCCGATAGCTTCCTCTATCGCGGGGGCGACACGCTTTTGAACCGGGCCGCGTGGATCGACGGGCTGGGGCTTGCGGTGAAATCGGCGACGATCTTTCCGGGCAATGCAGGGCTTGGCAAACCGGCGGTGAATGGTGGTGTGTCGGTCTATTCCGACGCGGATGGCACGCTGGCGGCGATCATCGACTTTCACCTCGTGACCAAGTGGAAGACCGCCGGGGACAGTTTGTTGGCGGCGCGGCGGCTGGCGCGACCGGACAGTCGGGTGATCCTGATCGTGGGCGCCGGGACTGTGGCGCGGTCCTTGATCGAAGCCTATGGCGCGGCTTTTCCCGAGGCGCGGTTCCTGATCTGGAACCGGACGGCGAGCAAGGCGCGAGAATTGGCGGATGGTTCCGCGCATGTGACGGCGGTGGACGATCTTGCCGAAGCGGTCGGAGACGCGGATATCGTCAGCTGTGCCACCATGTCGACCGATCCGGTGCTGCGCGGTGACTGGCTGCGGCCCGGCACGCATGTGGATCTGATCGGGGCCTACCGGCCCGACATGCGCGAGGCAGATGATACCGCGCTGAGACGGTCACGCCTGTTCGTGGATTCGCGGGACACCACGGTGGGCCATATCGGCGAAATCCGGGACCCGATTGCGAGGGGCGTGATCGAAGAGACCGATATCGTCGCCGATTACTACGATCCGGGCGCGTTTGAACGGCGCTCCGAAACCGAGATCACGCTGTTCAAGAATGGCGGCGGGGCGCATATGGACCTCATGGTGAGCCGCTACATTCTGGATCGGTGGCAGGACCGATAGGGCTGGGCGCACGATGCGTCAACGCATCGTGACGTTTCCGTTGACGGAAACGCGCCCCTGTCAGGCCGCGAGCGGACCCGGTTCACGGTTTTCCCGGATCGGCAGGTGGACAATGGCGCTGAACGCTCCGACGCCGACACCGATCCACCAGACCAACGTGTAATCGCCGTGGATATCGTACATCCGTCCCCCCAGCCAAACGCCCATGAAACTGCCCAACTGGTGGCTGAAGAACACGATTCCATAGAGCGTGCCCATGTAGCGCAGCCCGTATATATGCGCGATCAGACCCGAGGTGAGCGGAACCGTGGCAAGCCAGAGAGAGCCCATCGATACAGAGAAAAGGATCACCGTCATTGGCGTGATCGGAAACAGGATGAACAGCGCTGCCACGATGGTACGTGCCGTATATATTCCAGCCAGCAAGTATTTTTTTGACCACCGGTTGCCCGCCCATCCAGCGGCCAGTGTCCCGACGATATTCATCAGCCCTATGAGCGAGATCGACACCGCGCCCAGCGCCGAAGTTGTCGTGATGCCAATCGAATAGAGCGCGCCGCCCGGTTGAATCGGGCCGCATAGCTCGGTCACGAAGGCCGGGAAATGAGCGGTGACGAAAGCCAACTGGTAGCCGCAGCTGAAAAAGCCCAGAAAGATCAACGCGTAGGATGGATCTCGGAACGCCCGGACAAGGATGCTGCCCATGCTTTCCTCAAGCTCGGCCCGGCTGGCTGTGGGCGTGGGCGACCGCATGAAAGGCAGAACCAGCGTCACCGCGAGGATGATCGCCGCGAACCAGAGGAAAACCATTTGCCAGCTCATCAGCGTGAGCATCCATTCGGCGACTGGCGCACCGAACACTTGACCACCGCTGCCGGCGGCCGTTGCGATGGCGAGGCTCATGGAGCGATTTGCGTCCGAGCTGGCACGACCGACCACAGCAAGGATGACGCCAAAGCCGGTCCCCGCGACGCCAAAACCGACGAGGATTTCGTAGATTTGGTGCGCCTCGGGCGTGACGGCGAAGGACGACAGGACAAGCCCTGCTGCATAGGTCAGCGCGCCCAGGACAATCGCCTTGCGGTCCCCGATCTTTTCAGCCAGCGCGCCGAATAGCGGTTGCCCGATGCCCCAGGCGAGGTTCTGGATCGCGATGGCGAGCGAGAATTCAGTGCGCAGCCAGCCGAATTCGTCCGCAACCGGGATCTGGAACACGCCAAAGCTCGCCCGGATCGCAAAGGATATCAGGATGATGAGACATCCGCCGACAAGCACGGGTGTGAAAATGGTGGCGCGGGGCTGCATGGCCGTCTCCGGATGGCTCTGTCGATTCAAGAAGACTTCAGCGGTGGGGCAAACGCGCATGACGCAGGACGGGACCATCGCCTTGCGCCTCGATGCGGGTGATCGCCTCTTGCAGCGGCTCGAACGCGGTGGCCATGTGATAGGCGTTGGCATGCAGAAGCGTGTCGGGATCGGAGACCCAGCCGACATGGCCTTTCCAGAACAATATATCCCCGCGTCGCGGTGGCGTGCCGGGGTCGAGTGTGTCTCCGAGCTGGGCCATTTGCTGATCGCTGTCGCCGGGGCATGAGATGCCGCAGGCTGCGCAGGCGAGCTGCACAAGCCCCGAGCAGTCGAGGCCAAACGCGGTATTGCCGCCCCAGACGTAAGGCGTCCCGATCAGGCGATACGCCACGGCAACGGGATCGGGTTCAACCTGGGTCGTCGCGATGAGGTGATCCACCGGGACGTAAAGGTCCTGCGCCGCGCCCAGGATCGTGGCCCATTTGCCCGATATGCCGGTCACGCAAAGCTCGGAGCCGAGAGACAGCGGCACATGGGCCGCTTGGGTCGCTTTGAAATCAGGCGTGCCAAGCGCCATTGTCTGCCGCGCCGAAACGCGGTGGGTCGCGGGCCGGTTCATCGGGGCAAGCAGCGCCGCATCGACAAATCCGGTGTACCCATCATGCAGCGCATAGCCGAAGGCCCACCCACCGGCTTCGGAAAGCACGTTGAACGTTTGGCCCCACAGAAGTTCCCGATCCCGTGCGCCAGCAGGGGATTTGCAGATCGCGGCGGCAGGCGCCTGGATCACACGATGCGGCGTGCCATCGGTAAAGCGGTCAGCCGCCACATGCCCGCGCAGCGTGCTGTGAGCGACGCCGCCATCGGACCAATGCGCCCGCCGATCCATCACGCGTCCATCATGGCTGGCAGGGCCGCGAACAGCGCGCGCGGACCCTGCATGGCACCGCCCTTGGGGCGACCGGGTGCCGCCTGGGGCTGCCAGCCATAAATATCGAAATGGATGAAACGGTCCCGTTCGGTCACGAACCGGCGCAGGAACAATGCAGCGGTGATCGCGCCGGCCAGCCCGCCTTTCGGCGCATTGTCGAGATCGGCAATGCCCGGTTCGATCATGGTCTCGTACGGGTCGTGCAATGGCAGACGCCAGACCGGATCCGCCATCTGCCGTGCCGCAGCGTCGAGTGAAGTTGCTGCGGTATCGTCATCGGTGAAATAGGGCGCCAGATCCGGGCCGACCGCGACGCGCGCCGCGCCTGTCAGGGTGGCCATCGACACGATCAGATCCGGCTTTTCCTCGGCCGCGAAGGTCAGCGCGTCTGCAAGGACAAGCCGGCCTTCGGCATCGGTGTTGTTGATTTCGACCGTGAGACCCTTGCGCGAGGTCAGGATGTCCTGCGGACGGTAGCTGTTGGCGCTGACGGAGTTTTCCACCGCCGGGATCAGGACGCGCAGGCGGACCTCAAGGCCCGACGCCATGATCATATGGGCCAACCCCAGCACGTTGGCCGCGCCGCCCATATCCTTCTTCATCAGGCCCATTGACCCAGCCGGTTTGAGGTTCAGGCCACCCGTGTCGAAACAGACGCCTTTGCCCACGAGCGTCAGCCGCGGGCCGCTCGTGCCCCATGACATGTCGATCAGCCGTGGCGCGCGATCCGCAGCGCGGCCAACCGTGTGGATCATCGGGAAATTCTGGTCGAGCAGCGCCTCACCGGTTGTGACAGTGATCTTGGCCATGTGCGTTTCAGCCAACGATCTGGCCGCGGTTTCGAGCGCATCCGGCCCCATGTCGCAGGCGGGTGTGTTGATCAGGTCGCGGGTGAGGAACTCAGCCTCGGCAAGAATGTTCACGCGTGCGGCATCGACATCGTCTGGCGCGACAAGCGTCGGACGCTCCACAGGGTTTTCGTGGTAGCGGTCGAAGCTGTAGCAGGCAAGCAGCCAGCCAAGCGATTCTTGTTCGAGCTGATCCGCCGCGATTCCGCTGTCGATGCGGTAGGTGCCAGGCGCCAGTTTCGGCATTGCCGCAGCAAGGGCAAAGCGGTCCCGCCGGCGATGGACCGGGGTGCCGTATCCGACAAGCGCCATGGCTGGGCGGCCCGCATCATCCGGGATCATAAGCGCCGTGCCGATGGCCCCCTTGAAGCCGCTTGCCTCGACCCAAGTGCGGACGCGGTCGCCTTGTTGGCCGGACCAGAGCGCCACATCGTTTGTTCCCAGAACATGGATCGGCACCGCATCAGTGTCCGCAGGCGCGAGTGAAACTGTCATGGAACTCCCCTTTCGCGATTGCGCTGGAGGGTACGCGGATCACGTTGGGCTGCAAGCGGAATCAGAGAGTCAGGTCCAGCCCCATTTCGGCGCAGGACAACGCCATTTCCCCGCAACGCAAGAGCCGGCACAGGGTTGCGGCCAAGGCCACAGGATCGGCGCGGTCGATACAAACGAGAACATCCTTGCCGATCCCCGCGACACCCGGAAGCCCGATCTGGTCGGCAATCGGGATCATGCCATGGACAGATTTGTGCAAACCGCGCATGTCGCCATCTGCATAGGTTGCGCGGATATGCGTGAACCGTACAGCCATATCCTCGAGCGCGCGGCACAGGATGTTTTCGGCAACATCCGCCCCCAGATCACGGCTGAGACCGTTCAGGGTGTCTTCGTCGAAATAGGCGGCATCGCATGGCTGCAAAACGGAAATGTGTTCGGCCATAATCTTTCCTTTCTCACCCCGACCCGAGGCCTCAATCGCATCCATATCTTTCCAACCCGTAACCCGGGCGGCGGTTTTTTCTCTCGAATTCCGACAAATTTCGACGTATCGGGTGGGGACGACCATAAAGAGGCGGAGGATTTCATGAACGCCGCGAAGCCGCTGCCTGCGTATCTTGTTCAACGGTATCAAGGCTGGAAGGCCACGACCTATTCGGACAACCGCGCCTGGTACAAGCGATTGGCGACCGAGGGTCAACGCCCGCGCGCGATGGTGATTTCGTGCTGTGACAGCCGCGTGCATGTCACGTCGATCTTCGGCGCGGATCAGGGCGAATTCTTCATCCACCGCAACATCGCCAACCTTGTTCCGCCCTACGAACCCGACGGCGACCATCACGGGACGTCGGCCGCGATCGAATATGCAGTGACAGCGCTGCATGTCGCGCACCTGATCGTGCTGGGCCATTCGCAATGCGGCGGCGTTCAGGGATGTCTGGACATGTGTTCGGGCAATGCGCCGCATCTTGAGGAACAATCAAGCTTTGTCGGGCGTTGGATGGATATTCTGCGTCCGGGGTACGATCGCGTTTCAGCCTCGAACCATGCCGACGGGCAAGCGCGGGCGCTTGAAAAGGAATCCGTCATCGTGTCGCTTGAAAACCTGATGACCTTCCCCTTTATCCGCGACGCGGTCGACGCGGATCAGCTGACGCTGCATGGGCTTTGGACCGATATTGCAGAGGGTGGGCTGGAATTCTTCGATCCGAAGTCCCGATTGTTTCAACCGGTATGATCAGCTGCTGAGCGTTGCCGTGTCCCCTGAACAGGCTGTCCGCAGCCTGGGTCGGCCCAGACGGTCGGCAAGGCGGGACAGGGGTAATCCGATCATGGACCCGGTACACACGGCCTTGCCGTGGTCGTCCACGACAACCAGATGACCGGCGCGAAAGGTGATCTCGTAGCCCTTGGCCTCGAGGCGGTTGCAAAGATCGCCCCAGCTTGTCGCCATTTCAAAATGTGGAAGAAGAACGGTGCGCAGCAGCATCGCGGTTTCGCTGTCGATCGGATGCGGCATGCCGGACTCTGTGTCGGCTGGGCGTCGGGCCGATTGGGCTATCATCGGATTACCTTTACTCTGTGTCGCATTTTCAGCCTGCGCGCGAAATACGGCAAGAATTTGGCACCGAACCTGGGCCCAGTTGGGTGTGCAGATCACGCAACAGTCTGGACAGCTCCGGGCGTTGGCCTGGGATTGGGCGACCCGAATGTTCCCGCGGTCAGCAGAGCGCATTCGGGTCCGTCGCTATTTCGGCGGTCATCGCGGGCACCAAGAGCGTTTGATCAGCCTTTCTTGAGGACTTCCCGGCCCAGGACCTCGGCGATCTGTACGGCGTTCAGCGCGGCGCCTTTTCGCAGGTTGTCGGACACGCACCAAAGATTGATGCCGTTGTCGATGGTCGGGTCCTGGCGGATGCGGCTGATGAAAGTGGCGAAATCGCCCACGCATTCCTTGGGCGTGACGTAGCCGCCGTCCTCGCGCTTGTCGATCACCATGATACCCGGCGATTCGCGCAGAATGTCGCGCGCTTCATCCTCATCGAGGAAATCCTCGAACTCGATGTTGATCGCCTCGGAGTGGCCCACGAACACAGGCACGCGCACACAGGTCGCGGTGACCTTGATCGCCGTGTCGATGATCTTTTTCGTCTCGGCAACCATCTTCCATTCTTCCTTGGTCGAGCCATCCTCGAGGAAGACATCAATATGCGGGATCACGTTGAACGCGATGTCCTTGGGATAGACTTTGCGCTGGTAGTCATCGGTCGGATTGTAGACCGCCTTGGTCTGGTCCCAAAGCTCGTCGATGCCGTCCTTGCCAGAGCCGGAAACGGATTGGTAGGTGCTGACCACGACACGCTTGATCCGGGCGCGATCGTGCAACGGCTTGAGTGCGACGACCATCTGCGCAGTCGAGCAGTTCGGATTGGCGATGATGTTCTTCTTGGAATAGCCGTGAATCGCTTCCGCGTTGCACTCTGGGACGATCAGCGGCACGTCCGGATCGTAGCGGTAGAGCGACGAGTTATCGATCACGACACAGCCCGCCTTGGCCGCGATGGGCGCGTATTTCTTGGTCGCATCCGATCCGATGGCGAACAGCGCGAAATCCCAGCCGGTGAAATCGAACGTGTCCATGTCCTGCGTCTTCAGCGTCGCATCACCAAAGCTGACCTCGGTTCCCAAGGACCGGCGCGATGCAAGTACGGCGATCTCGTCCACGGGGAACTGGCGCTCGGCCAGGATGCTCAGCATTTCGCGGCCCACATTTCCGGTGGCACCGGCAACGACGACTCTGTAGCCCATGTGGCTCTCCTTTCGATTGTCGGCGCCCTTGGTCTATCCGAACCCGACTGGGGGACGCTCTTACAGCACATGCTGCGCGTGCGAAAGGGGGTGCCGAGGCTCTGCCACCCTCGTTTATCGCCCAGGAATATGCTCACGGGGTGGAGCCGGCTCCCAATTGTCGATGATATCGGCGGCCTCCTGCGCGGTTTCGACAAAGCGGAACAGATCAAGGTCCTGCGGGCTGATCGTGCCCGCCTCGGCCAGCGCATCCCAGTTGATGATCTTGTTCCAGAACGCCTTGCCAAACAAGAGGAACGGCACACGCTCCATGCGCCCCGTCTGGATCAGAGTGAGGGATTCGAACATCTCGTCCAGCGTTCCAAAGCCACCCGGAAAGATGCAGATCGCGCGGGCGCGCATCAGGAAATGCATTTTGCGGATCGCGAAGTAGTGGAAATTGAAGCACAACTCCGGCGTGACATATTCGTTCGGGGCTTGTTCATGCGGCAAGACGATATTGAGTCCGATGGACTCGCCCCCCTCATCGGACGCACCGCGATTGCCGGCCTCCATCACGCCGGGGCCGCCTCCTGTGACGATGACGAATTCCCGGCCTTCACGCGCCAGCGACTTGCGGGTCATGACCCGCGCGAATTCACGGGCCTCATCATAGAAATGGGACAGTTCTGCCAGCGTCTTGGTTCGGGCCTTGTCGGCATCATCCGGGCGCGGAATCCGGGCGCCGCCGAACAGGACGACGGTGCTTTCGATCCTGTGTTCATCGAACATCAGCTCCGGCTTGAGCAATTCGAGCTGCAATCGAACGGGGCGCAATTCGTTGCGACACAGGAAATCGTCATCTGCAAAGGCCAGCCGATACGCCTTTGAGCGTGTCTGCGGCGTGTCGGGCACGTGAGTCGCCGTGTTGCGATCCAGGCCGGCATCGCGGAACGGGCTGTTGCGGGTGTCATTCATTTCTGCGGATTCCTTGTTCGCGTACGTCCAGACCTATAACGGCGCATCTCAAGTGACCAGAGAGGCGCGGCCAACCTGCTCTTGGGTTTCAGACCCTTGGCGCGTGCATTGCGCCCGGCTGCGCGGCGGCTTATACGCAGGGCGACTTGATCGACCACGCAATGAGGAGCGCCCGATGTCCACTGCCCAGCTTGAAGCCGCCATCGAAGCCGCGTGGGACGCGCGCGATACGATCACGCCCTCGACCGGCGGCGAAACGCGCGACGCCATCGAGGATACGTTGAATGCGCTGGACAGCGGCAAGCTGCGCGTCGCCGAACGTCAGGCCAATGGCGACTGGCAGGTCAACCAATGGGCCAAGAAAGCCGTGCTTCTGGGCTTCCGCATCAAGGATATGGAGCAGCACGACAATGGCCCGCAAGGCAGCGGCTGGTGGGACAAGGTCGACAGCAAGTTCAAGGGCTGGGGCGACAACCAGTGGCGCGCGGCGGGCTTTCGTGCTGTTCCCAACTGCGTCGTGCGCAAATCGGCCTATATCGCGCCCGGCGTCGTTCTGATGCCGTCCTTCGTGAACCTTGGTGCCTATGTCGACGAGGGCACGATGGTGGACACCTGGGCCACCGTCGGGTCCTGCGCGCAGATCGGCAAGAACGTGCACCTGTCGGGCGGTGTCGGCATCGGCGGCGTGCTGGAGCCGATGCAGGCGGGCCCGACCATCATCGAGGACAATTGCTTCATCGGTGCGCGCTCCGAAGTGGTCGAAGGCTGCATCGTGCGCGAAGGCTCGGTTCTGGGCATGGGTGTGTTCATCGGCCAGTCCACCAAGATCGTCGACCGGGAAACCGGCGAGGTCTTCATGGGCGAAGTGCCGCCCTATTCGGTGGTTGTCGCGGGATCCATGCCGACCAAGAACAACCTCAGCCTTTATTGCGCCGTGATCGTGAAGCGGGTGGATGAGCGGACACGCTCGAAGACCGGCATCAACGAATTGTTGCGCGATTGATCCCTGCGGTGCGTGCCAGCACGCACCCTACGCTTTTTTCGCGGCTTTCTCCCCCACCGGACCACCAGCCTTTTTCCAGCCGCCAAAGCCATCCGAGATGTGGCTGACATTGTTCAGCCCCATCTCCTGGGCGGCCTGTGCCGAAAGGGCTGATCGCCAGCCGGAGGCGCAATAGAACACGAAACGATCCTCCGACTGGAACTGCGGCTTTGCATAGGGGCTGTCCGGGTCTATCCAGAATTCCAGCATGCCGCGGGGGCAGTGGAACGCGCCCGGTATCATGCCCTCTCGCTCCAGCTCCCTTGGATCGCGCAGATCGACGAATGTCACCCCGTCCTGGCCGTGCAGCGCCATCATTTCCGACGCCGGGGCGTGATCGACCGCCTCATTCGCCGCCGCGACCATGTCCTTGACCGATTTCATATCCGTTCCTCCCTGACGGGACCGTAATATGCGCACCGGCGCGCGTGCAACACCTCTCGACGTGGCGGGGCTTTCATGGCAGAGCCTGCGCGCATCCATCCCAGATAGGCCGCAGCATGAGCGACAGCCCGAAGAAAGCCAAGAAACCCCATTCGGTATTTACCCTTGTCGTCGAGGTCGGGCGCAAGACAGGGGACGGATTGCCCAAGGCCGCGACCGGCGCCGGCCTGATGTGCTACGCGTCGGGCGTAGACGAAGCCGAGGCGGTGCGCGAAACCGTGGCGATCCTGAAACAGGCCGACATGGCACCGCTGGACGTGACCGGCTACGGCACTCTGGAGGAGCGCAAGACCCAGGGTCACGAGATCGAGGCGGACGAGATCGCATTGATGCAAAAGGCGCTTGATGAAAACGCCGTGATCGTCGCGCAGGTCACACCCTATTTCGGCGACAAGGACGCGGGCTAGGGTCTGGGTCCTAGGCTGCGCGCGCTTCAGCCAGCGAAATCGCCTCGAATGCACGCAGTACCTGGTATCCCGCACGGTGATGTTCCGGCAAGAGCGCCCTTGGCAGGTCGGAAAGAATAGATGCGTCCAACTGTTCACGGTCACGGCGCATCCGCCCGATATAGAGCGATTCCAGTGCCGCATCCGGTGTTCGCACGGCATCGTGGTGGGGCAGAAGGATTTGGTGATAGGTCGCAAAACGCGGTGCGGGTTCGTAATGTCCGGCATAGCCGTTCACCAGTGCAGAGGCCGGGATCAGCACCTCTTCGCGGCCGAACAGATATTCGACCTCCGGACCGCTGACCAACAGACGTTGATGGCGCGACACAACGATGTCTTGCGTCAGTCCGAAATAAGGGGCCCGCAATCGCACCGGCCGGAACGATCCAAGGCTCGGGACCTCGCGTTTGGCGCTGTGCAGGACCGGCACCAACGCGCCATCTGCCGCGCGAACCACATCCCCTTGGCGCAACGATTTTGCCATGCGCACCCCCTGTGCGGTTTCCAACGGCACCGCGGGGGACAGCGTCGGCATCGGGCCAACCGGTTCGATCTCGGTCGAAAGCGCCACGAAGATCACATCCGGATCGATCTCGGTCAGGCCATGCGGCCGCGCCACCGATGTCAGGTCGGCCAGCAACGGTGGGTGAGACATGATGAACTGGCGGATCAGGACATGTTCGGTTTCCGGCCGGGCCACGACAAGGCGCCCCTTGCGGGCCGGAAAATCCCAGCTGATCGTGATCTGCAACGTCTCGGTGCGCGCTTCACGGCCGCGTTCGATCACCTCGTGCACCACGTCATCGCCCTGCGACATGACCAGAACGACGCTGCCATGTGGCGTGGACATGAGCGAAAAGCTGGCCGATGCATGGTCGTTGCGTTTGTAGGCGATCAGGGTCTGCGGCCGCGCATCCGGCGACAGCCGGGTTTCCAGAAGGACAGACCCGCGCGGAACGCACGCCTTGGGGCGGCGGGCCAGAATATGTTCAACGTCATCGCGCAGCCACGCATCGCGGCTGTCACGATCCAGCAGCGCAAACCAGCTCATGCTGCTGCCCCGAAGAGCATCCTGGCCTCGTATTTCTTCAGGACCTGGCGCGCGGCGTCGCCATATCCCTCTCCGGTTTCCAGATCGAGCTCAGGGAAAAGGCAGGCGATTTCATCGATCACCGCCGCCTCGAACGTATCCACAGTCTGCGGGCCGGGCAAAAAGCTCTCGGTGGCAAGACCGTTCGCCAAAACGATCTCGTGCTGGTCGAACAGCAGATGGACATAGGTGACACGGCCCCCGTCGATCGTTTGCACCGTGCGGCCATTCACCAGGTGCTTGGCCGCCACCAGAACCTCGGGCGTGCCGAAGACCAGGTGGGCCAGCGGATCGCGGACAAGAATGCGATGCTGGGGTGACACCATGAGGGTTGCATGATCACCGAAGGTGCCTCCGGCCACACGAACCGGCGCAAGATGTCCGGTCGCGGCAACCGTGCGCTGGCCGATCCAGCGCAGCGGTTGCAGCCCGTGATCCATCGTCAAGACCAGGTCACCGGGGCAAAGCTGCTCCACCGGCACCTCGCCCTTGTCCGTGTGGATCAGCGTGCCGGCGACAAAACATGGAACAGTCGCGATCGTGACAAAGCCGGTATCAACCGCGCCGGTGGTGCTTTCGACATCATAGGTAAAGTTGATGGTTTCGACGTCATTGTCGGTGGTTGCCGATAATGTGCCATCCGCATTCAACGTCACAACCTGTCCGGTACTGAGCGTCACGCTGCTTCCCACGCTCACGGCCGTGCCGTTGATGTGGGTGATGGACATGGTGCCACCCGTATTGTTCAGGTCGTTGTCCAGAACGTCGATGACCTTTGTTTTATTGGTGACCGTGGTCAGGGTGTCTGCCTGCGCGACCAACCCTGTCTGGACGGAATCGCCGGCAATCAGCACGTTGGAATCGTAGTTCGCATCCACAACATCCGCGATACCAATGCGGATCGAATTGGTTTGTCCCGGAACGACGTTCATCGTCATGGACAACGTGACCGTCAAACCGTCCATTTCGGTGTTGTAATCGTCTCCGGCATTGTCGAGAAACAGGTTGTCATTCTCGTTGAGGTTCGCGGGATCGACATCACCGTCACCCGGCACGATATCGACTTGCGTGCCGTTGACCCAGACGCCGACAAAATCCTGGTACATGGAGTTGGTGAATTCCGGATATTCCTCGGACGAGAACACGAACCGCATGGTCATCGTGTCGTGGTCGGGGACGAAATCGATATCAAGGAAAGACGCGTCATAGGTGTTGGTGCCCGCAGCGGCATTGAAGTCGGGCAGGTTGTTCTGGGACGCGTTCGAGTTTGAATAGTTGCCGCTGGTCTGGGTACTCACGTTGGGATCATCACCGCCGCGCCACCACGGCCCGGGCGCACGCGTGAAATCGCGGGCGTCACCGGTTGACAGGATCACCCCTGTGTCAGCCGGGGTTGCGCCCGGAGACAGTGCGTCGCCATTGCTGTAGGTCGCGGATTGCTGCCGCAAGCCTGAAAAGCTTGCCCCCGTGACGGTAACACCGTCGCCAAAGATGGTTTGCGCCATCTGGAGCGCACTCGCGTTGATATTGTAATCAAGCTCCGCTGCTATCGCCATGTTCTGCCTCGATGAGGCCCACGGCGTTTATCTGCAGCGGTCGTCTGTCCGACCAGTGTTTTCACCGTGCCGAACCCGCTGACTGATTTCTGCTCCGCCCCGAGCCATTTTTATTCTTATAAATCTAAAGTTAACACTTTATATCTTTATATGTCATCCCTCGCATCACCCGGTTGGCCCAAGGCGCCATTCCTATTGCGTTCTTTTCGCCACATTTGCCTCTGCCTGCGGTTGGCGTTAGCCATGGCGCACGACCGACCAGAGGACCCGATCCATGCCAAAGACCGATCCCGTTGAGCTCACTGCGGCGCTGGTGCGCTGCCCGTCGATCACCCCCGAGGAGGGAGGGGCGCTGATCCTTTTGCAATCCTTGCTGGAGGAGGCGGGTTTTGCCTGCACGCGCGTCGACCGGGGTGGCGTGTCGAACCTCATTGCCCGCTGGGGCGACAAGGGACATGCGCGCAGTTTCGGCTTCAACGGACATACGGATGTGGTGCCGCTGGGCGATCCCGAGGCGTGGTCGGCGCCGCCCTTCGGAGCAGAGATCAAGGACGGCATGATGTACGGGCGCGGATCCACTGACATGAAATCCGGAGTGGCGGCCTTTGTCGCCGCTGCGGTGGATTTCGTCCGCGACACGCCCCCCGAAGGCTCTGTCATCCTTGCCATTACCGGAGACGAGGAAGGCGATGCCATCGATGGCACAATGGCGCTTCTGGACTGGATGGAGACCCATGGCGAACAGATGAGTGTCTGTCTTGTCGGTGAACCCACCTGCCCCGACCACATGGGCGAGATGATGAAGATCGGGCGGCGCGGTTCGATGAACGCGTGGTTCACCGTGACCGGAAAGCAGGGCCATTCCGCCTATCCGCACCGCGCGCTGAACCCGATGCCCGCGATGGCGCGGCTGATGGACAGGCTGGCCTCGCATGAGCTTGATCAGGGCACAGACCATTTCGATGCGTCAACGCTGGCGGTGGTGACCATCGACACCGGCAATTCCGCGACCAACGTGATCCCGGCCGAAACACGCGCCTGTGTCAATATCCGGTTCAATGACATCCACACCGGCGAAGGGCTGTCCTATTGGCTGCGCGACGAGGCGGCAAAGATCGATACCGAGTTCGGCACCAGCACCGAGGTCAAGGTCAAGATCTCGGGCGAGGCCTTCCTGACCCCGCCAGGACCGCTGTCCGATCTTGTGGGAAAGGCGGTCGCAGCAGAGACCGGAACCGTGCCAAAGCTGTCCACGTCCGGCGGCACATCGGATGCACGTTTCGTCAAGGCCCATTGCCCGGTGGTGGAATTCGGCCTTGTGGGCCAAACGATGCACGCGGTTGATGAACGGGTCGCAGTGGATCAGATCGTACAACTCAAGGCGATCTATACCCGCATCCTCCGGGACTATTTCGCGCAATGACGGTCACCATTTCACAGGTTATCGATCCGACATCCTGCTATTGCCTGCGGCACGCGGTGTTTGTCAAAGAGCAGAACGTGCCGGAAGAGCTCGAACGCGACGATCTGGATGCCACGGCGATCCATCTTCTGGCCACGGTCGACGGAAAACCCGTCGGCGCGGCACGCATCGTTCTGATGCAGGACACCGGCAAGATTGGTCGCGTTTGCGTTCTCAAGGACCAACGCGGAACCGGGCTTGGCGCGGCGCTGATCCGGCAGGCGCTGGATCTTTTGCGCGAAACCCCGGGCATCACGCGCGCGGCTCTCGGCGCGCAGATCGACGCACTGGGGTTCTACGAAAAGCTGGGCTTTGCGCCCTATGGCGCGGTCTTTGACGATGCGGGGATCGACCACCGCATGATGGAACTGCGCTTTCCCTGCTGACGCGACTTTCACCATGACGCGCCCAGACGCGCATGTTACGGGATCCTCATGAGCAAACTGCCGACCAAGGCCGACATCCTCGACTGGATCGCCGCCAACCCGACACTCACCGCGAAACGCGACATTGCCAAGGCATTTGGCATCAAGGGCGCCGCGCGGATCGACCTCAAGCGCCTGTTGAAAGAGCTTGAGGCCGAGGGCCATCTCGAAAAGCGCAAAAAGACCTATCGCGACCCGGATCGTCTGCCGCCGGTCAGCGTGCTGCAGGTGCAAGAGCCGACGCTGGATGGCGATCTCTTTGCCCGCGCGCTGGAGTGGCATGGCGAAGGGGTCGAACCGATCATCCTGGTGATCCCGCGTGCCAGCGATCCGGCGCTGGGCGAAGGGGATCGTATCCTCGCCCGTCTGCAAGTCGTGCATCAAGAGGACCACAATTACGAAGCGCGCCTCATTCGCCGTATCGGGTCCAACCCGCGCAAGGTGGTCGGTGTCTTCGCCCAGGGCTCTGAAGGCGGCCGGATCAAGCCCATCGACAAGGGCTCGGACAAGGAATGGATGGTTGCCGCCGATGCCACCGGTGGCGCCAAGGACGGCGAGCTGGTCGAAGCGGAACAGGCCGGGCCGAAAGGCCGCATGGGCCTGCCCCGCGCGCGCATCGTCGAACGGCTGGGCGATCCCTCCGCCCCGCGAGCAGTGTCCCTGATCGCGATCCATCAGCATGGCATTCCCGACGATTTCCCCGACGACGTGATCGCCGAAGCCGACGCGATGAAACCCGCCGGTCTCAAGGGCCGCGAGGACCTGCGCGAAATGCCCCTGATCACCATCGACCCGTCCGATGCGCGCGACCATGACGACGCGTGCCATGCGCATCCCGACGACGACCCGAAGAACACGGGCGGGCACGTGATCTGGGTCGCCATCGCGGACGTGGCGCATTACGTGACCCCGGGATCGGCGCTCGACCGGGAGGCGCGCAAGCGCGGAAATTCCAGCTATTTCCCAGACCGCGTCGTGCCGATGCTGCCGGACCGCCTGTCGGGCGATCTGTGCTCTTTGCACGAAGGGGTGCCGCGGGCCTGTCTCGCGGTGCGCATGGTCATCGACGCGCATGGCCAAATGATCGGACACCGTTTCCTGCGCGGGCTGATGCGGTCCCGGGCCTCGCTCAGCTATCAAGAGGTTCAGGCGGGAATCGACGGCGACCCGAACGACCGGGTCGCACCGCTCATGGACGACGTCATCCGCCCCCTCTACGCCGCCTACGAGGCGCTGGTCGCGGCGCGCAAACGCCGCCAGCCGCTCAACCTCGACCTGCCCGAACGCAAGATCGTGCTGGCCGAGGATGGCACGGTCGAATCCGTCAATTTCAGCGAACGTCTGGACGCACACAAGCTGATCGAAGAATTCATGGTGCTGGCCAATGTCGCCGCCGCCGAAGCCCTGATCGCCAAGAAAACGCCACTGCTGTTCCGCGTCCACGAAGAACCGCCAGCCGAAAAAATGGAATCGCTCCGCGAAACCGCCGACGCGGCCGGGTTCACGCTGGCCAAGGGTCAGGTGCTCAAGACCGCGCATCTGAACCAGCTTCTGGATGCTGCGGCCGGATCGGATGAGGCGGAGCTGATCAACATCGCCACGCTGCGGTCGATGACGCAAGCCTATTACAACCCCGAGAATTTCGGGCATTTCGGCCTGGCCCTGAAGAGCTATGCGCATTTCACATCACCGATCCGGCGATATTCGGATCTGATCGTGCACCGCGCGCTGGTCACGGCGCATGGCTGGGGCAAGGACGGCCTTTCGCCCGAGGAAATCGAGCGGCTGGACGCAACCGCTCAGCATATCAGCGATACCGAGCGCCGATCCATGATGGCCGAGCGCGACACGACAGACCGCTACCTCGCCGCTTTCCTGTCGGATCGCATCGGGGCCGAATTCGGCGGTCGTATCAGCGGTATTGCCCGCTTCGGCGTGTTCGTGAAGCTGGACGAAACAGGCGCGGACGGTCTGATCCCGATCCGCACGCTGGGCGATGAGTATTTCCATTTCGATTCCGACGCCGGGACGTTGATGGGCGCGGATACCGGGACGCTTATAACGCTGGGCCAGCGCGTGACGGTCAAGCTGCTCGATGCCGCGCCGGTCACGGGCGGTATCGGGCTGGAACTTTTGACGCTGGACGATGAAGAATTGCCCGGTGGGTCCGGCAAGGGCCGCATGGGGCGCGGATCGCGCCACAAAGGCAAGGGCGGGCCGAAACGCAAACTGGCCAAGGCCAAGAAGAAAGACGCCAAAACCAAGCGAAAGGTCACGCGGCGTCGGAACGGCTGACCTTCGGACACCGCGCGGCGCGTCGGCCTGCGGGACTGTTTCGAAACGCCCCTGTCTTGATCGCGTCGAGAGGCCGGCGGGAGGCCGCTTGGTGTCATTTTGATTGCTTCGCAAAAGGAAACAATCAGGGTAATCTCTGTTCAAGTTCGGGAAACGAACAAGAGCAGCGGGATACAGGATCATGTGGTTTCACGGAACCTTCGCAGTCTTGGCACTTATCGGGTCAGCGGTCGCGGCAGGACCGGTGGAGAACTCGGTGCGCCCGGTCAGTCGATCTTCGGGCGAAACCGAGGTTAGCAGAAGCGTCGTGTCGCTTGTCTCCGTCTCGGCCCCGCGAAATTCCCTGCGCCCGTCGCTGCGACCGGCCGTGTCTCCGGCAACGGGAGCACCTGTCCTCGATGCGGCGCAATCGGGTTTTTCCGAATGGGTCGCGGCCTTTCGGTCCCGTGTGATGGCTCAAGGAATTTCCGGCGACGTTTTCGACCGGGCGATGCGGGGGGTGACCTACGATCCGGATGTGATCCGGCGCGACAGGACCCAGTCCGAGTTTACCAAGACGATCTGGGACTACCTCGACAGCGCGGCATCGGATGCACGGGTCCGAAACGGCCGGACCGCGCTTCGCAGGAACGAGAGCCTCCTGGAACAGATCGAAGCATCCTACGGGGTCGACAAGGACGTCTTGGTCGCGATCTGGGGGCTCGAATCGGCCTATGGCACCTTTCGTGGGATGACACCGGTCATCCGGTCCCTGGCGACGCTTGCCTATGATGCACGGCGGCAGGACTTCTTCGAGGCGCAGTTGATCGCGGCGCTGAAAATCCTGCAAGACGGGGATGTGACCCTCGCGGATTTCAACGGCAGCTGGGCCGGGGCGATGGGGCACACGCAGTTCATTCCGACCTCCTACCAGACGCTCGCGGTGGATTTCGACGGGGATGGCAAGCGGGACATCTGGTCTGACGATCCCGGCGACGCCCTGGCCTCGACCGCGCATTACCTGGCGAAAAATGGCTGGGTCAAGGGTATGCCCTGGGGGGTCGAGGTGACGATCCCCGAGGGGTTCGACTATGCGCTGGCGACCCGCGAAATCAAGAAATTGCCCTCGGACTGGGCCGAGCTGGGCGTGGTGCGCCATGATGGCGCGACGGAGCCGGATCACGGGCCGGCGTCGGTCCTGCTGCCCGCCGGGGCGAGGGGCGCGGCGTTCCTGATCTTCAAGAATTTCGACGTGATCGAGACCTACAACACAGCCGACGCCTATGTGATCGGGGTGGGGCATCTGAGCGACCGGATTTCCGGCGGCGGGCCGATCCGGTCGGACTGGCCCCGCGAGGATCGGGCACTGACCTTTGATGAGCGCAAGGAGATGCAGCGGCTTCTCACGGAAAAGGGCTTTGATCCACGCAAAATCGACGGCAGGATCGGCCCCCTGACGATCAATGCGGTGCGGGCCTTCCAGGCCTCGATCGGGGATATTCAGGATGGGTACGCGTCTTTGAACCTTCTCCAGAAGCTGCGCTGACGGCGGGCGTCCCACGGCTGGGACGCGGCTGGCCGCAACAAAATCAATAGGTTACAGCGACGCATTTACCGTCTGTTAAGGCATCCGGGATTTGCAGGCCGCGCCGGCCACGACTGCAATCCAGCGTTTGCACCTATGGGCGCGGCGGATTACACCTCCGTATCGCACTGCCTGCGCAAGGAGCCCGCCTTGATCCTGACCATCGACGTGCATCTTGAGTACCAACTGTCCGAGGCCACGGATCTGCTGCTGCAGATCGAGGCGGCGGACCTGCCCGATCAATCCCTGCTTGACGCGCATATCGGGTTTTCCGATGTGACCGGGTTCGCCCGTGTCATGGCCGAGGAAGGGCTGGGAGACCGGCTCTGGATGCGGGCCGACGGGCTGTTCCGCTGCGATTACACGTCGAAGATTTCCGTCAACCGCCCGGTGCCAGACCTGGAGACCCTGAAGGCGGTTCCGCTGCGGCTCTTGCCCGGTGACGTGGTGCGTTACCTGATGCCGTCGCGCTATTGCCCGTCAGACGAATTCCAGACCTTTGTTGCGGCGGAGTTCGGCCACCTGCAGGGCGGCCCGCAGATCGTGGCGATGCGGGACTGGATCATGTCCGCGTTCAGCTATGTGCCCGGTGTGAGCAACGCGCAAACCACCGCGCTGGACAGTTTCGTCCAGCGTCAGGGCGTCTGTCGGGACTATGCGCATGTGATGGTCACGCTGGCGCGGGCGGCCAGCATCCCGGCGCGGTTCGCAAGTTGCTATGCTCCCGGCGTGTCGCCACCGGACTTCCACGCGGTGGCAGAGGTATACCTGGACGGCGCCTGGCACCTGGTCGATTCCACGGGCATGGCGCCGGCGGACACGATCGCGCGGATCGGTGTCGGCGCGGATGCCGCCAATGTCGCGTTCCTGAGCATTTTTGGCCAGGCCATGCTGGTGTCGCAAAGCGTATCGATCGGGGTGCAGGACATTTGAACGGGCCGGTCGGCGCACATCGCCGGGTCGTCGGGTGCCAGTGATCCGCACAAAGCGCAGCAGCGCAAGCATCATATCGCCGCCACATCTTCGATCCGGGCAGTGACGAGCTGGGCAAGGCGGGTGATCCGGCTTTCGACGGCGCCGCCTTCCGAGCGTGCGATGGCGAGGTCCGTTGCCGCGTCTTCCAGCGTTTCGTCCTCGGCCGAGCGGGCAACGCCACGCAAAAACAGGGTGACGTAGTCGATGGTCGTGTCGTCCATCGGACGGCGCAGGATTTCAGCCATATGCGCCATGTCTTCGCGAAACGCGACCGGGTCCGGGCAGATCGGTTCTGACCGCATCATGCGCAGGCCAAAGGGTTGCCGGTTTTTCGGCAGATGCTGGAGCACCGCGGTCTGGAACACGCCGAGACTGGCGATGGGTTTGGCCATGAACCCGTCTGCGCCCGCAGCATAGGCCAGGTCTTCGCAAAAGCTGTCGCCGCTGATGCCAAGGATCACAGACACGCGCGGCAGGGCGTTCGAAAGCTCGGAAATCAGGTCCGCACCGCTGCCATCGGGCAGGCCCATGTCGATGATCACCACCGAGGGGCGGTAGACCTGAAGGTGGCGGCGTGCCGATTTCAGGCAATCCGCGCGCCTGAGCCGTGCGCCGCTGTGCAGGCACATGAGCCGGAGCGCATCGCAGGCGTAGAGACTGTCCTCCACCGCGAGGATTGTCAGGCCCAGCAGCGGCCGGGTTACGGTTGGTCGGTGTATGGTGTCAAAAGCCTGATCGTCCATCGGGGTGCCCTCCTTGAGTCGCTTCACTTTGGCGCGGTCTTGGCTAACAGGGCGTTAATGCAGGCAAGGCTCTTGTCTGGGTTCGTTTGCCGGGGGATAAGCACGGCGCGAAACCGTTGGAGACTGCCAGATGATCGGACGATTGAACCATGTCGCCATTGCGGTGCCGGACCTTGAGGCGGCATCAGAGCAATACCGAACTGCGCTGGGCGCAAATGTCGGGGCGCCGCAGGACGAGCCGGACCATGGTGTGACGGTGGTGTTCATCGAATTGCCCAACACCAAGATCGAATTGCTGTACCCGCTGGGGGACAACAGCCCGATTGCCGCGTTCCTCGAAAAGAACCCGTCGGGCGGGATTCATCATGTCTGCTACGAGGTGGAGGATATCACCGCCGCGCGGGACCAGCTGACGCAAAGCGGCGCGCGGGTGCTGGGCGACGGCAAGCCGAAGATCGGAGCGCATGGCAAGCCGGTGCTGTTCCTGCATCCCAAGGATTTCAACGGGTGCCTTGTCGAACTGGAACAAGTCTGATCGCGCCCCAGTTAGGCGGATAAAGGAGACTGCCCATGTCCATCACCTCTGCCATCGTTCTGTTCGCCGTGATCTGGTTCATGGTGTTCCTGATTGCCATTCCGATCCGGTTGAAGACGCAAGGGGATATGGGCGAGGTGGTGCCCGGCACGCATGCCGGATCGCCGGAAGTTCACAACCTCAAGAAAAAGGCGTGGATCACCACGTTTGTCAGCATCGGTCTGTGGATCGTGATTGCCGGGATCATCCTGTCCGGGTGGATCACCGTGCGGGACCTGGACCTGTTTGACCGGATGGGTCCCGCGCCCGGATTTGGTGATACAGGTGCGTGAAGCTTGCCGCGCCGAGGATCGGGATCACGAGGTTCACCACCGGCAGTGACAGCGGCAGTGCCATCAGGATGCCCGTCAGCCAGATCTTGCCCCGGTGGCGTTTGCGCAGTGCCCTGGCCCCGGCACGGCCTTCGCGGCGCATCGCGGCAAGGGTGAAATATTCCCGACCGAGCAGAAATCCGTTGAGCCCCCAGAAGATGAAGGGCGCGAGCGGCGCAAAGACGATATAGAGCACGATCGCCACGAGGTTCGCGGCGATCAGAACACCCAGGAAGCTCAGCGTATCGACGATGGCATCGCCCCAGGGCACATGGTCCGCCCTGGGCAGATGCGGGTAGTGCCGGTCCTCGACCGCGTCGGCCACGGTGTCGAGGAACAACGATGTCATGGCCGAGGAGACCGGCACCATGAGGAAGACCGACAGGACCAGCATCACCAGCAGGGCGGTCCAGCTCAGCACATCATCGAGCCAGGTGACGGTCCCGATCCATGGCAGCGTGACCTCGGACCCGAGGACAAGCCCCAGGCTCCATATCACCGCGACCGACAGGGCAAAGAGCAGGCCGAGGGCCAGGCCGACCCCCAGGAGCAGCACCTTGCGGAAGCGGTGATCCCCCAGCTGTGTCAGGGTGAGGGATAGGCTGCGAAAGATCATGTGGTTTGCCAGGTTGTGATGGCGTCGATCTCTGGACGGGGGCGTTCGGGCGGCACCGCGGTGGCGGTCCCGATATGGATGAACCCCGCGACCCTTTCGTTTTCCGCAAGCCCCAGCGCGGATTTGCAGAAGGCGGGATCATGCGCCGGCCAGCCGCTGAGCCAGTTGGCGCCCCAGCCCGCGGCAAGCGCGGCGTTCAGAAGCGCAAGACAGACGGCACCGGCCGAGTAGCTTTGTTCGATGGCGGGGATCTTGTCCGAGGGTTTCTGGACCTCGATCACCGCGACGCAGAGCGGGCTGTCGTCGAATTGTTTCCGGGCCTTGGCGATGTCCTCGGGCGGGCGGTGTGTCGCCGTGCCGTGTTGGTCGATCGCGTCGGCAAGGCGTGTCAGGCCGGCGTCTTGCAGCACGACAAACCGCCAGGGTTCGAGCTTGCCATGATCCGGGCTGCGGGCCGCGGCGGTCAGGAGCGGCATCAGCGCCGCGCGGTCCGGGGCGGGGGCCTGCAACAGCTTGGCCGGGCGCGACCGCCGCGAGAGGAGAAAATCGAGAACGGCTGTGTTCGCATCGGGCATTGCGGTTCCTTCGTCAGTTATCGGCTGCGCGCCATGGGCCGGAGCTTCGGCGGCGGTTGCGAGTGTGGTAGGACGAAACCATGACAAAGAACAGTCTTGCCAGCCTTGCCGTACCGGGCACCAGCCTGACCCTGCGGGTCGCTCCGAATGCGCGTGCCGACAAGGTGGTGGCACAGGACGGGACGATCAAGATCAGCGTCACCGCCCCGCCCGCGGATGGCAAGGCGAACGCCGCCGCGATCAAGCTTTTGGCAAAGGCCCTGGGCGTTGCCAAAACGCGGTTGACGCTGGTGCAGGGGCACGCTGCGCGGACCAAACGGGTGCGGCTTGATTAATCCGCCTTTCCCTGGCGCGAATAGACCCCTTCGGGCAACGAAATCGCGGCGGCCAGATCGCGCATCTGGGACATCGAAAGGGTGATCCTGTGCACCTTGTCGGTGCGGGGATCGTATTGTTCGATCGTGATACATTCCTCGAACCCATTCACGATCACGTCTTCCTGCAAGGGGGCCGACCCTTCGTCCACGAGTGTGACAACGGTCGAGTCGAATTCGTGTTCAATGCTAAACATGGGCCGAGCGTAGCCCGCCCCGTTGGCAAAAGCCAAGCCACGCAGGCACGATTTCGTGGTCACGTATTCGGGACTGGCAGGTTTGTTTCGAACATCCTAGTTTGGACTCCCAGGAACAAGGAATGTCCAAGATGCGCCGGTTCATCGTTCTGGCCTTTATCGCCCTGTCGGCCTGCGAGGTGGTGCCCGTCGCCCCGCAACCCGAACCAGCGCCGTCGCGCCCCGAGGCACGCCAGCCGCAGATGTCCGACCAGGAGGCGCGGAACCGCGCCGGGATCGCAGCGCGACAGTTCGTGGATGTTGTCCAGACCGTCGAGCCGGTGGCCGAACGCGAATGCCGCCAGCGTGCCCCGGGGGCGAATTGCGATTTCCGGATCGTCGTGGACGACCGCCCGGGCCAATTGCCGAACGCGTTTCAAACGGTCGACCGCTCTGGCCAGCCCATCCTGGCCTTCAACCTTGCGCTTATCGCGTCGGTGGACAACGCGGATGAGCTGGCCTTTGTCGTGGGGCATGAGGCTGCGCATCACGTGCTTGGGCATCTCGGCCAGACCCAGCAGAACGCAGCCGTGGGCGCGGTGATCCTGTCGGGCCTGGTGGCGCTGGGGGGCGGCGATTCGACGACTGTTCGATCGGCGGAAGATATCGGAGCCTCGCTCGGCGCGCGCACCTATTCCAAGGAATTCGAGCTGCAGGCGGACCGGCTGGGCACGATCATCACCGCGCGGGCCGGGTACAATCCGGTGCGGGGAGCGCAGTTCTTCAACCGCATTCCCGATCCCGGCAACCGCTTCCTTGGCACCCACCCGCCCAACGCCTCGCGGATGGAAATCGTGCGCCGCACGGCGGCAGGCCTTTGATCGCGGCACTTTGACCTGCATCAATGCTGCCGCGGCGCGGGATCCGTAGCGTTGGGACAGATCAAACGGGAGTCCTATCATGTCCACCGATTCGCAGCGCCTGGCGCACAAGCAGATGGTCCTCAGAATGGCAGACCGGCAGGGTCTGGATCTTGAAGAAATGAGTCTTCGGGCCGAGATGACCGAAGAGCAATTCGAAACCGCGGTAGACCGCTGTGTCGGCTGCACCCAGCCAACCGCGTGCAAATGCCTTCTGGACGGCAGTGGACCCCGGCTGGCCCTTCCGGATTTCTGCCGCAACGGCGACTTCTTCGCCGACCTTCAGGCAAAATGACAGGCCCGACGCCTCCGGTCCCGTGGCGCCCCTTGGGCGACACGGGGGTACATTTCTGGCGTGTGCAGCGCATGGCCCGGACCAGCGGTGTCGATCCGGTCGAAGCCTTCGATCAGGGCAACATGACCCAGCAAGACTGGGTCGACATGGTGCAGCGCTGCCGGTCTTGTCCATGGGTCGATGGATGCGCCCGGTGGTTGAACCGACACGCCGACGCGTCCGGCACACCACCACCCGAGACATGCCTGAACGCCAAAGGGTTCAAGAGACTGTCCGAAAGGCAAGACTGATGCCACACACCGTTTTGGGCGACCCGGATCTGCATTTCTGGCTGACCCGCAGCGTGGCCAAGGCGATGGGGCTCAACCTGTCGGATGCGATGGCCGAGAACCGGCTGAACTCGGGGGAGTATGCCGACATGGTCACCGCATGCCAAGGCTGTGCGCTGGTCGAGACCTGCATGGGCTGGCTGGGCAATCAGACCAGCATTTCGCCGCACCCGCCACCCGGATGCAGCAATTCCGAAACGCTTATCTGGCTGGCGCGGCAGACCTGACTAGCCACCGGCCGCACGCGACTGTCCCTTGATACGCAGGCCCGCAGAGCGCGAAACCGGCAACCAGTTTTGCGTGACCGGACCTTGGGTCTGGCCTTAGGTGCGAAGGTTCTTGGCGCTTTCCTTGATCTTCGCGTATTGGCCCGAGGGGCGGAAACGCCAAAGGTAATCGGGCAGCACCGATTCGATCGCCGTTGGCGTGATCCCGAGATCCTCAAAGGTCTTTACCCCGTCGGACACCACGTTGTCGTTGCGCAGGTTCTTGACCTGATCGCGGGTGACCTGTGCCGGGATCAAGCCAAAGCTGATCTTGTTCACCAGATCGAAGAACGCCCCCATGATGGTCGCGGCGAAAAACGGGATGTTCACGATCAGGCGCCGGCGGCGGATCACGGTGAGCATGTGCTTCATCAGGTCACGGAAGGTGTTCACATCCGGCCCGCCCAGCTCGTAAAGGCCGGGCGCCGCCTTGCCTGTTGTCACCAGAGTGGCCGCCTTGGCGACATCATCGACGTAAACCGGCTGAAATTTCGTACCGGCCCCGACGACAGGCAGGATCGGACCGAAGCGCGACATGTTGGCGAAGCGGTTGAAGAACTCGTCCTCTGCCCCGAACACGACGGATGGACGCAGGATCGTGGCGTTGGGCATATGCGCGAGAACCGCCCTTTCGCCTTCTGCCTTGGTGCGTTGATAGATGCTGTCCCCATCCGCGTCCGCCCCGATGGCCGAGATATGCACCAGCGTCGGGATCCCGGTCTCGGCCGCGATGCGGGCGACCCGATCGGCGCCTTCGGACTGGACCGCTTCGAACGTGTTCTTCCCCGACTCGGCCAGGATACCCACGCAATTGATCACGGCATCCGCCCCGCGCATCGCGTCGCGCACGCTGGTGTCGTTGCGGATGTTGCAGAAGATCGGCTCGACCTGGCCGACAACGCCATAGGGTTTGACAAAAATTGCCTCGTTTGGACGCCGTACGGCGACCCTGACGCGCCAGCCCTCTTTCGCCATGCGACGGGCGATATACCGCCCGACAAATCCAGAGCCGCCATAAATCGTGACGAGTTTGGTCATGTGAATGCTCCCGGTCAGAACCTGTGTGACACCTATCCCTGTCATGCCGCGCGGGCAAGGTGCGCGATTGCCGCAAAGCACGTGTCCGGAGCCATCAAAAAGTGCGTTGACACCCTGCCGGGACAGGATTAAACGCCGCTGCACGACACCTGCCCAGGTGGCGGAATTGGTAGACGCGCTGGCTTCAGGTGCCAGTGGCCGCAAGGCCGTGGAGGTTCGAGTCCTCTCCTGGGCACCATTAAATCAGTATAAGCTATTGATTTAAGTCATTTTTCGAATTTTCGGCACGGCGATTGCCTCGGGTGGCGTGAGGGGCTGGCGCTGCGCGCGCTTTGGCAACCTGCCGAAGCAAGTGTCGACCAACGGCATGCGGAGCAGCGGTTCGGGTTTGCCGGACAGACAGCCTGGATGGCTGTAGAACTTTGCAAGATATGCTCGGGTGCCGCTCAATTGGACAGACCGATCGGCTGCAACCGAGCGACTCCCGACGCTATGGCGCATCGAGGGGGCACCGGCCGTGTCTGAGTGCCAGGCGTTCCAGACAAGACCTATGGCCTGTGACTCCATTGCGACGACCGCATCAGGTTTGGCGACACGCCGTGTCAGATATCCAGCGTGTTGTCCTTTTCCCATTGGGTGAAGTGCGACATGTAGGCGTTCCATTCGTGCATCTTGAGGGTCAGGAAGGCGGAAGAAAATTCCTCTCCCATCACCGCCTTCAATGCCTTGTCCTTGTCGTAGGCGCGGAGCGCGTCGAGCATGTTGAGCGGCAGACTGGCGGCGCCGCGCAGCTTGTGGCCTTCGGCATACATGTCAATGTCATGGCGCTTGCCCGGATCGGTCTTGGACCGCAGGCCCGAAAGGCCCGCTGCGATAATGACCGCCTGCAGCAGATACGGGTTGGCGGCGCCATCGGCCAGGCGCAATTCGAAGCGGCCGGGACCCGGCACGCGCACCATATGGGTGCGGTTGTTGCCCGTCCACGTGACCGTGTTGGGGGCCCAGGATGCGCCCGACACCGTGCGCGGTGCGTTGATGCGTTTGTAGCTGTTCACGGTGGGGTTGGTGATCGCGGCCAGCGCACTTGCGTGTTTCATGATCCCGCCCAGGAAATGCTTGCCGCGTTCCGAGAGGCCGACCTCACCCGTCGGCCCCTCACCGTCACCGGCGAACACGTTGGTTTTTGCCGTCTTTCCGGGCGCGTCCCAGACCGAGATATGCACATGACAGCCATTGCCGGTCAGCCCCTCGACGGGCTTGGGCATGAAGCTCGCGCGGAAGCCGTGATGCTCGGCCACGGATTTGACCATGAACTTGAAGAAGGAATGCCTGTCGGCGGTCTTGAGCGCATCGTCGAATTCCCAGTTCATCTCGAACTGGCCATTCGCGTCTTCGTGGTCGGTCTGGTAGGGGCCCCAACCGAGATCGAGCATGTAATCGCAGATCTCGGCGATCACGTCATAGCGGCGCATCACGGCTTGCTGGTCGTAGCAGGGTTTTTCGGCGGTATCGAAAGGATCGCTGATCCTGTCGCCTTGGGGGGTGAGAAGGAAGAATTCGGCCTCGACCCCGGTCTTGACATGCAGGCCTTCGCCTGCCGCCTCGTCGATCAACCGTCGCAGCACGTTGCGGGGTGCCTGCGCCACGTCTTCGCCCTCCATGACGCAATTCGCGGCGACCCACGCCACGTCCGGCTTCCACGGCAGTTGGATCACCGAGGACGGATCGGGCACGGCCAGCATGTCGGGGTGGGCGGGCGTCATGTCGAGCCAGGTGGCAAAGCCGGCGAACCCGGCGCCGTCTTCCTGCATGTCGGCAATCGCCTGCGCCGGGACCAGCTTGGCGCGTTGCCCCCCGAACAGATCGGTGAAGGAAATCATGAAATACTTGACGCCCTTGTCCTTGGCGAATTTGGCGAGATCCGTGGTCATGCAGTCAGTTCCCCGTTGTCTGTTATCCATTGAAAAAGGCGCAGCCTGTCTGCTGCGCCTTTGGGTGTTTTCTAGAATGTCGTGCCTTGCTTGCCGGGCCACCAGTCGGTGCCGGCCAGCGGCACCTTGGCCATCGCGGCGGCCTCCATCGTGAGCGCGCACAGGTCCTCGGGTTCGAGGTTGTGCAGCTTGTTCTTGCCGCAGGCGCGCGCGATGGTCTGCGCTTCGAGCGTCATCACCTTGAGATAATTGCGCAGACGCCGCCCGCCTTCGACCGGATCAAGCCGCGCGGCCAGTTCGGGGTTCTGGGTGCTGATGCCAGCGGGATCATTGCCCTCGTGCCAGTCGTCATAGGCCCCCGCGGTGGTGCCCAGCTTCTGGTACTCGTCTTCCCATTTCGGGTCATTGTCGCCCAGAGCGATGAGCGCGGCGGTGCCGATGGAGACCGCGTCCGCCCCCAGCGCCATGCACTTGGCCACATCGGCCCCGGTGCGGATACCGCCCGAGACGATCAACTGCACCTCGCGGTGCATGCCGAGGTCTTCGAGCGCGCGCACCGCTTCGCGGATGCAGGCCAGCGTGGGCATGCCCACATTTTCAATGAACACATCCTGCGTCGCCGCCGTGCCGCCCTGCATGCCGTCAAGGACCACCACATCCGCCCCGGCCTTGACCGCCAGCGTGGTGTCGAAATAGGGCCGCGCGCCGCCGATCTTGATGTAGATCGGGACCCGCCAGCCGGTGATCTCGCGCAGTTCGAGGATCTTGATCTCGAGGTCATCCGGCCCGGTCCAGTCGGGGTGGCGGCAGGCCGAGCGCTGGTCGATCCCCTTGGGCAGGTCGCGCATCTCTGCCACGCGGTCAGTGATCTTTTGTCCCAGGAGCATCCCGCCGCCGCCGGGTTTCGCGCCCTGGCCGACGACGACTTCGATGGCGTCCGCCTTGCGCAGGTCATCGGGGTTCATGCCGTAACGCGAGGGCAGGTATTGGTAGACCAGCCTTTTTGAATGGCTCCGTTCTTCGGGGGTCATGCCACCATCGCCGGTGGTGGTCGACGTGCCGGCCAGCGTGGCCCCGCGGCCCAGCGCCTCTTTCGCCGCGCCTGACAGCGCACCAAAGGACATCCCGGCGATAGTTACGGGGATGTCCAGTTCTATCGGGGTCGTGGCGTGGCGCGTGCCCAGCGTCACCGAGGTGTCGCAGGCTTCGCGGTAGCCTTCGAGAGGGTAGCGCGAGATCGACGCGCCAAGGAAAAGCAGATCGTCGAAATGCGGGACCTTGCGTTTCGCACCACCGCCGCGAATGTCGTAGATGCCGGTGGCGGCCGCGCGGCGTATCTCGGCGTTCACGCCCTGGCTGAAGGTGGCCGATTGGATGGGCGGGGTTCGCGGTGCGCTGCTGTGATCGTCTTTCATGGCTCCCACCCTCAATACGCGTTGTCGATGTTGAAATTGTAGAGTTGGCGGGCCGACCCGTAGCGTTTGAACTCCTCGGGCCGGGCATCGCACCCACCGCGTTCGAGAAGATCGGTCAAAAGGGCAATATGCTCCGGGCGCATTTCCTTTTCGATGCAATCCGCCCCCAGCGATTTGACCGAACCGCGGACGAACAGCCGGGCTTCATAGATCGAGTCGCCCAGGGCGTCCCCCGCATCGCCGCAGACAACAAGGTTGCCGGATTGCCCCATGAAGGCGGACATGTGCCCGACATTGCCGTGCACGATGATGTCGATGCCTTTCATCGAGATGCCACAGCGCGAGGCGGCATTGCCCTGGATGACAAGCGTGCCGCCATGGCCGGTGGCGCCTGCGTATTGCGAGGCGTCACCTTCGATCACGACGGTGCCGGACATCATGTTTTCGGCCACGCCCGGCCCGACAGAGCCGTGCACATTGACCGTCGCCTGTTTGTTCATTCCGGCACAATAGTAGCCGGTGGAGCCTTTGACGGTGACATCGATGGGCGCGTCGAGACCCACGGCAATCGCGTGGCTGCCCCGCGGGTTCTCGATTTTCCATTCGGTCTGGTTGGTTGGCTCGGCCTGCGCCTGGAGCGTCGCGTTCAGCTCGCGCAGCGGCGTGGTTGCCATGTCGATGGTCTGCATATCACGCGGCCTTTTCCGTTGGGGAGGACGTGTCGCCGTGGCTCCAGAAATAGACGGTTGCGGGTTCCGGTTCCCAAACGCGCGCCTGTTCGATGCCGGGCAGGTTCACCAGCGCGCGGTACTCGGAGCCAAAGGCCACGTATTGATCGGTTTCCGCCATCACCGCCGGTTTGCAGGCGACCGGGTCACGCACCACGCCGAACCCGTCCTTGGTGCCAACGAGGAAGGTGAAGAACCCGTCCAGATCGTTGAGCGAACTTTCCAGTGCCTCGCCCAGGGTGGCGCCGTTTTGCATGCGCCAAGTAAGATAGGCCGCGCCGACCTCGGTATCGTTCTCGGTTTCGATATGCATGCCGTCGCGTCGCAGCTTGCGGCGCAGGCGGTTGTGGTTGGACAGCGACCCGTTGTGAACAAGGCACTGGTCAGGGCCGGTGTTGAACGGGTGCGCGCCCATGGTCGTCACCAGGGACTCCGTCGCCATGCGGGTATGGCCGATGCCGTGGGTGCCGGACATGGCACGCAGGTCGAACCGCGCGGCGACATCTTTCGGGAGACCGACCTCCTTGTATATTTCAACCGTGTCGCCCGAGGACATGATCCGGATGTCGGGATTTATCCTCCAGAGCGCGGCTTTCGCAGCGGTGAGTTGGCCGCGCGGGACGTCCAGAACGGCATGGGTGTCCTTGCGGCGCAGACACACGCTACTTCCCAGCGCGGTTCCGAGATCCGCCTCCAGCGTGGCGAAGGCCTGATCAGGGCTGTCGGACTGAACGGTCAGCTTGGAGACAGCTGGAATGTCCTCTCCGTATAGCGCGATACCCGCGCTGTCCGGGCCACGATCCGTCATGGTGATCAGCATTTCGGTCAACATGGACCCAAGCAGGGGTTCAAGCGCTTTGTCCTTCAAAAAAAGCCCGACAATCCCACACATCCGCGTCTGCTCCATTTCTTGATTCTGCCCCATGGCATCTGTCGAAGACGCTAGCATCGCGGTTCGGACGCCGCAATCTAGGTGAAAAAAGTTTCCCTTCAGGCAAGACGCCGCAAGCCGCTTTACTGTGCATCCGCCTAGAAATGCATCATTTCGGTCAGGGGGCGGGGTGATCTGGCTGCATCGGTGATGTCGGCTTTTGCCGCTTTGGATCAACTGCGCTGCGGGTAGCTGATGATCGACAGGTAGCGGATCGGGAACCGGATCAACTCCTCTGGTCCATGCGGTGCGTCGGCATCGAAGAACAGCGTGTCGCCCGGTTCGAGACGGTAGGCATCGCTGCCATGGCGGTAGCCGACGATGCCTTCGAGCATGTAGATCATCTCGATCCCGTCATGCTGGAACACCTTGAACGTGTCGGATTCATCGTTCAGCACGATCAGGTACGGTTCGACGATCACGCCGCTGTTGTTCGATCCGATATGCCCGAGAAGCTTGTATTGGTGGCCGGCGCGCGTGCCCGCCCGTTCTGTTTCGACCCCTTCCCCGACCTTGGTATGCACCGCCTCGCGCCGTTCCTCGTATTGCTTGAAGAACGCGGTCAGCGGGACCGAAAGGGCATTTGCCAGCGCCTGAAGCGTTGTCAGCGACGGTGAGGTATTGCCGTTCTCGATTTTCGAGAGCATGCCGATGGACAGGTTCGTCAGAGACGACAGCTCTGCCACCGTGATGTTTTGCTTCTTGCGAAAGGCCCGAACTTCGCGCCCGATGGCAACTTCGAGAACTTTTTCCTTTTCTTCCAGACCTTCATGGGGGTCTTGCGTCAGCTTGGCCAAGTTTTTCGCCCTTTGGATATTCGCATTCTCGATGTTTCCGCGACTATACGGAAATCCTCAAGACAATCCCACTGTTCGAAAGGTGGCCCTTGGGTCTTGATCCCAGGGTCTGGCCCAAGCCGTTGACCCGGTGGCTGCTATTTTGCGAACGCCCCGCTGAGCGCCGGGTAAAGCGCAAGGTAGCGGCGATAGATCGCTTCGTAGTCTTGCACGGCCTTCGGGTTGGGTTCGATCACCCGACCGGGCTTGACCATCGCGTCGATACCTTCGTCGATGGTTGCAAAATGCCCCGCACCATGAGCCGCAAGAATCGCCGATCCCAGTGTCGGTCCGTCGGTCGAGGCCGGTATGCGCACCGGGATACCCGCGGTGTCGGCATGGATCTGCATGAAAAGATCGGAATTCGTCGCCCCGCCACCGGCCACCATCTCCTTGCCCTCGTAGCCGCCCTTGGAAAAGGCATCGAGGATGGCGCGGGTGCCCATGGAGATTCCCTCCATGATCGCACGGAAGACGTGATGCGGTTCATGCGCAAGCGTGAGACCGGTGATCGCCCCGCGTGACTGCGCGTCGGTATAGGGCGTGCGGTTGCCCTGAAAGTGATCCTGCACGATCACGCCCTCGGACCCCGGGGGCAGCGCCGCCGCCTTGCGGTTCATCTCGTCGAAATCCAGCTCTCCGCCGACAAACCGCTTGAGCCAGTTGATGATCGACCCGGTCGAGGTCTGACCGCCTTCGATGATATAGCGATCCGGGTATACGATATCGGCATAGGCTCCCCACATGCCGGGCGCATGGAAGGGCTGTTCCGTCACGCCGAATTGCAGATGCGATGATCCGGTGATGAGGCACAATTGGCCGGGCTTGGAGACACCCAGCCCGATCATCCCGATCAACGCGTCCGCCCCGCCTTGCACCAGCTTGGTTTTGGGGGTCAGGCCGAGCGCCTCGGCAGCCTCTGGCGTCAGATGGTCCACAACCTCCCCGGGGGTCGCGACGCGGGATGGCCATTTGTCGACCAGATCGGGCATGCCCAGCTTGCTGACAAGGCTTTCCGCCCAGCCACCCTCCCGGTTGGCATAATGCCAGCGCAGGCCGACATTGTTCAGCGAGGCACAGCGCGCGCCGGTCAAACGAAGGGTCAGGTAATCCTGGTATTCGCAGATCGTCGCTGCAGCGTCATAGACCTGCGGTTCGTTGCGTTTGATCCAGAGCGCCTTGGGGATCATCCATTCCGCCGAAACCGGTCCCGCCCCGTCGGAGTTCAGCCTGAGCCGCGCATCGCCCGTCGCAAGGACCGCCTCGGCCTCCTGATCGGCCCGGACGTCCATCCACAAAAGCGCCGGGCGCAGCGGTTTGCCCGCCTTGTCCAGCGCGACAACGGTGCAGCAGGTGGTGGCATAGGCCATCGCTTCGATCTGATCACCCGAGAGGCCCGCTTCTGCCAGGCAGGCGCGGGACGCCTTGCAAAGGCTCGACCACCAGTCTTCCGGGTTCTG
>JAWLGI010000089.1:0-6356 GCA_041685125.1 Marivita sp.
TTCCGCCAGGGTATGGATCGCCGCATCAGCATCCTGCTGTTCTTCCCCTGAGGGAATGATCACCAAGTCCGACTCCGCGATCGCGAAGGACGTCAGCCTACTCGCTGAGCCTTCCAAGTCGATCAGAACGAAGGCGGCTCGGCTTTTCGCCTCATCAATTTCGGCTTGAATCGTGCGCTCTCCATTGCTCGCGATGACGCGAATGTTGTCGGGGAGTGAACTTAGCGTCGACCACCGCAGGAGCCTTTGGGCGGGATCGGCGTCAATCATGATCACGCTCGCGCCCTCGGCGAGTTCTGTGCCCAAAACAATCGCTGATGTCGTTTTACCTGCTCCGCCTTTTGAGCTCGCGAATGAAATTACCGGCATAATCCCTACCCTTTTAATCATCACTTATCAAAAGTACAGTACTCCTGCAATGGCATGTCATGGCAACGGTAGAGTACCATACCTGCGCCTACCTGGATCTATAGTAGAGTATGGTAGGGTACCTTTGGGTACCAACTAAGATCGCCCGAACTTCTACCTGTCTTGAAATGCCTAGATGAAGTGGTGGCGGGTCTGAAAAAGACTTGATATTGTAAAAATGCTCTAGATCTGGAGGTTCCCATGCCGGACGGCGGTATCCAATTCGAAGTCTTCCCGACTGACCTGCACTTGCGGCGTGTCGATCCGGCGAAGAGCATACGACGCTTCTACAAGATGGTGATCCAGCGCGACCTTTTCGGGGGCGCGTCCCTAATCCGGGAATGGGGTCGGCTGGGCAGCCCAGGCAAACTGCGTGTCGATCACCATCTCGACGAGGGCCACGCAGTCAATGCCCTGATCAAACTGATGACGACCAAGCGCATGCGGGGGTATGAGCTCCTCTGAGCATTGACGCCAAAGAAAGGAATATGAACCAACAAAGTCAACGGGACCAACCCTTGCCGTAACCATTGGCATTGTTTTGCGTCGCACAATAGGATTTGCTTAGGCCGTGTGCAGAACGACTCCTCAGGTTGGCCATATGGGCCTTCTGGAAATTTGCGGCGGTTACAAAGTTTCGTTCGCAATTGATGCGAACCTAACGTGGAGGGCGGACAACGGTCATGCTGCAATCGCGTGGCACACCCTTTATTTGATGCGCCGGATCGTTATGGCTAGGTTTGAAATCACGCGATGTGCACGCGGTTTGGTTGTGCCCTGAGAAGCGTCGAGAATTGTGCTTGCTAGCTACCCCCGCTTTTGGTTAACGTTTATCAATAAGCCTTTCAATTGTTATGAACTATATGCGACAGCGCTTTTTCCTCGCTCTTATCTGTCTGCCACTCGCTGTACTCGCGGTGCCGACGATCATGTTTGCACAAGACGAAGCGATAGAGGCTGAAGGAGAGACCCCACCTTCAGAAAAGGCTGCGTCATTCCGTCGTGTGATTGCGTTGCTGGAAGAAGAGATCGCGTTGCTGGAGGCCGATCTCGCTGACTTGGCGGCAGCGCGTGACGTCGATGCGGAAGCGTTGGAACAGGCCCGCCGAGAAGCTGACGCGCTGCAGAAAAGGGTTTCGGAACTGCGGCAGGCCGAGGCGGCAGCCATCTCGCGCCTGACCAATCTGCAGGACCGGCAGGAGAAAGTAGAGACAGAGATCGAGGCCGCGAGCACCACCGCTCCGGATTTAGAGGCACTTGACGGGGCGCAGGCAGAACTGACCGCGCTACTCGCAGACCGCGATGTGCAAGCGGCAAAACTCGCTGAATTGCGGCAGGAGCGGCAATCACTTCAGGACGAAGTCGAAGCCTTGCGCTCAGAGGTGGAAGCCAACCGCATCGAGCACGAACAGAGATTGGCGGCGCAACAGGCCGAGCGAGCGGCGTTGGCCGAGGAGCTCTCCGCAAGCCGCGAGGCATTGGAAGAGGCCGATGCGGCCCGGGAGGCCGCAGAAATGCGCCTTGGCGAGGCACAGGCGCAAATTGCAGCGGCCAGTAAAGAACTTGAGGAATTGGCCGAGGCGCAGGCCGCTCAGCAGGATGCTCTGGATGCCCTGTCAGCCGAAAGGGCTGCAGCGCAAGAGGCATTGGACGGACTGCAGACTCATCAGGCCGAGTTGTTGAAGCAGCTCGACGAGCGTGACGGCGAGCTGCTGGCGCGTGAACAGGAACTTGACCGGGCAACGGCACGGCTGGCCGAGGTTCGGGCAGAAAGCGAGGCCGCGAAATCGGAACTGACGGATCTGGCGTCCCGCCGAGATGCGGCGGATAGCGCGCTTGCCGAGGCGCAGCAGTCGCTGGATGTCGCGACCACCGAACTCAGTAAAGCCGAGGCGGAGCGCGATGCGCTGTCTGAGGAACTGGCCGGCCTTCTGACGGCTATTGCCGAAGGGGAATCGGCCGCAGCCAAGGCGTCGCGCAACTATGCGGAACTCGCCGAGTCGCAGGCCGTTCTCGATGCGCTTCGCGCCGAGATCGAGGCGGAAACCGGGCGCTTGGGTGATGTGCGCGAAGAGAGCGCAGACCTGGACCAGCAGGTATCGGCCCTGCGCACCGAACTTTCGGCACTGGAAGACAGCGTGGATGTGATCCGCGCAGAGCGACAAGCCGCGCTGACAAATCTTCAGGAGGAACTGGCCGAGGCGGTTGCCGCATTGACCGAAGCCAGTGTCGAAGAGGCCGCACGGCGCAACGTGATGGCAGGGCTTGTGTCAGAGACCGATGAGTTGACCGCACAGATAGCCAGTGCACGCGCCGGCCTGTCGGATCTGGACGGCCGCCGAACGGATCTTACCGCTGAGGTGGAGCGGCTGGAACAGGACCGTGCCGCGCGTGTTGAGGAACTGGCGGCGCTACAAGAGCAGATCGAGGAGGCGAATGCCGGGCTTGTCGCCGAACCGGAGCCCGCCGCGATACCGGCGCCGGTCGGTGAGCAAGACCAGCGGAGTCCCGCGATGGTCGCGGCAGCGCTGCAATCCGCACCCGGCCTGCCGCCCCGCGATTCGACCGAGATGCGTCGGCTGACCGAGCTGTTGACCGATGGTTTCTGTCCGACCGATGCGCTGCGCGATACCTTCGGTACAATCAATCGCCAGACGCTGGTCGCGCTGGTCAGGGTGTTTGGGACGTGTTGAGCGTCAACGCAATCAGGGGGAAGCGTGAGATGAGTGCATTGAGGGCCGCTGTGATCGGGGCTTGGCTGGCCGTTCTGGGAATTGTCGGGCTTGCCGCGCCCCTGTCCGCACAGGAGGTAGAGCGCAACATCCTGACCGGTGGGCCGACCGGAACCTACATTCAGTTCGGCCGCAACATCGCGGATGCTGCGGACGATTGCGGCATATCGCTGAAAGTGCGCGAAAGCGCCGGATCGCTGGAGAATTTTCTTGGGGTGCGTCTGCGTCCGCATACCCAGTTCGGGATCGTGCAGTCAGATGTGCTGGAATACCTCAACACCTTCGCCGCCGAGGATTCGGAGCTTGCCCGCGCCGTCGCCGGCGTGCGGATCGCGTTCCCGCTCTACAACGAAGAGGTGCATGTGCTTGCGCGCCGCGACATCGGTTCGCTGCAGGATCTGACCGGGCAGCGGGTTGCGATCGGGGTGGAAGACAGCGGAACCTTTCTGACCGCCTCACTCGTCCTCGATCTGGCGGGGGTGGATCTGGGCGAGCGCGTATTGCTGAATGCCGATGAATCGCTGCGTCTGCTTCTGGAGGGTGAGATCGACGCCTTTTTCTACATTGCCGGGGCACCGACCGCGATCTTCCAGTCGGATGACATTGACCCGGAAGAGTTTCACCTCCTGCCGATCACTGACCCGACGTTGCAGGCGGTCTATCTGCCCACTTCGATCCCGGCGGGCACCTATCCGTTCCAGCCCGATCCGGTCGATGTGGTCGCGGTGAAGGCGGTGCTGATGACCTATGAGTACAATCCCCGCCGCAACGCCTATCACCGCGAAAGCTGTCAAGCCGTGTCGGATATCGCCCATGTGATCGGCACCCGATTTCCCGAGTTGCAGGAGAACGGTCACCCGAAATGGCAGCAGGTCGATCTCTCCGACCTGCCGCCCGGATGGGATGTGGGCAGCTGCGTCAATGCCGGGCTGAGCCCGGATTACGAGCTGCAATGTGAGGGCAGCGACACGTTTCCTGCCCCCGAAACGGCCGAGAGCGAGGCAAACCGGGCCTATCGTCAACAGATCTGTGCCGCCGTGGGCTGCTGACTGAGTCTTATTAATTTGGTGCGGCGACGATTGGCTTAGGCTTGGCGATGTCGATCAGGTGCCAATCAGACGCACCGATCCGCGAACCATCGGGGCCGAGCGACACAACACGCCACAGCCAGGCCGGGGCCGGAGCATCCAGCCGTGCCGCCGAAAGATCGAACGGTCCGTATTGCCGCGGTTCCGCGTCTGGCGCGTCGGCAAGTTCGATCAGATAGCGCTTCGCAGCGTCGCCGGGCGCTTCCCAGACGAATTCTGCAACCCGGTCAACGCCAACTATGCCCATCAGTGGATGAGGCGCGCCGGCTGGGGTGTCGCCAGTCGCGTTGGTCGTTTCCGGCAGGTTCTGCAAGGCCCGGCGGGCGCTTCGCTGCGTCTCCGAGGCCAATGCATACCAGGCAGCCGCGAGCTCGATATTGCGCGGCACGCCATCGCCGACCTCGAAATGCTGACCCAGGTAGTATGCGGCGCGCGTATCTCCGCGAAGCGCAGCGCGGGCGAAGCCGATGGCGGCACTCAGCGGATCCTGTTCGCCGATTGCCAGCGCCTGTTCCTGTAGCGTCGTGGCATCGGTGCCGTGCAAGTGTGCCGGGGTCGGAAGAGCCGGGCCGATATCGACAGGGGCCGCCACATTAGTGGCCGTTGGCCGGTTTAAATGGGAGGGAAGCACTGTGAGTGCGAGACCGGCGGCTATGATGCTGAGGGCGATAAACGACAGAGCAGTCCGTGGGGTAGGGGGCTTGTCTGCCGGGATGGGCCCTGAACCGATATCGTGCGGGGCTTCCGTCAGGGCCGGTTCTGTTGCGGGTGTGGGTCGCAGTGTTGCCAGGTCGGCAGTTTTTGCCGGGGGCGAACGCGGGACAGGCGCCAAGTTTACAGACGTCTTTCGCGCGATCGCGTGTATCGGCATTGGCGCTGCCGCCGCCCCAGAGGCGGGCTGTTCAGGGCCGATGTGTAGGTGATCGAGCATGCCGTTCTGCCGGGCATCGTGCAGCGCACTTTTCACGAACGCCAAATCGATCTTGCGTTCGCCCGCGCTGAAGGCCGACGTGAGCAGCAGTTCGCACAGTAAGTTGATCACGCGCGGCACACCAGCCGCAGTGTGCGCGATGCGCTTCAAGCCGGCGTCATCGAATACTGTAGTCTCGCAACCCGACATCTTCATGCGATGGTGGACATAGCCGATCACGTCTTCGGGCGACACCGGGCCAATCCGTAACGGGGCCAGGTCGCCGACTGTCCTTGGATCATGCGTCGTGCGAAAGCGACGACCAAGCTGCGGTTGACCGGCTATGACCAGCCGCAGTGACGCGCTCGGTCGCGCCGAAAGCCTGGTCAGATTGGTCAGGGCCGCGATGTCATCGTCGGACACATTCTGCGCCTCATCGACGATCAGCAAGCAGTGAACGCCTTCGTTATGCCGGGCGATGAGATGGGCCTCGAAGCTCGCGCCGAATGCCTCCTCTGGCCCCGCAGGTCGCAGGTCAAAGGCGCTATGAAGCCAGTGAGACAGCCCGCCCATTCCGCTAGAATAGTTGGAGATCATGCCGACTTGAGTGTCCTTCGGCAGGGAGGCCGTGAAATGGCGCAGCAGCGTGGTTTTTCCTGTACCAGGCTCACCGAGAATAATGGCCAAGGATTTTTCACCGTGCGCTATCCGGGTCAGCAGGTCAAAAGCGCGGTGATGATCGGCTGTCCAGAACAGGAATGACGGGTCAGGAGTTATCCGGAACGGGAATTCCCTGAGGCCGAAATAATCAAGATACATGGCAATCAGTTCCGAACCGAATCCGACCAATTCGCAGTGTTCGCAGTCGAAATGCTTGCTAACCCGTGCACTCGGCTGCCGATCCCCATAGGTGTAATAATACACCAAACTCCTTGTTCAAAAAAGAAATTTTTCCATAGATCGCCTATGGAGGCCAGTTGCCGCGTCGTACCGCAGACGCTCGCTGGAAAACCAATCAACATTACCGACATTGCCTCACAAGAGGCAACCAACTCTGGCTGAAAGTACCAAGAAGACCAGCCTCGTTGCCGCATCCGGTCGAGGTTGGTCGAGCGAGGGACGACTTGGCCAAAAGCCCTCTTCGGACTCGAAACAGGCCTTGACTGCCACCAGTCACACCGGGACTGCAACACATACTGCAATGGGTTGGCGCAATAA
>JAWLGI010000032.1:0-25695 GCA_041685125.1 Marivita sp.
GCGCGCGCCCATGTGATGGCTCTCGATCTCGTCAACCAACCGGTCATATTGATCGGTCGCCATACCCGACACGCCATCGGTGCCGTGATAGACAATCGCTCCCGAAGGCCGCGCCGCGTTGTCCAGCAATCCCTTCGACCAGCGCGACGCCGCATTGTGCACGTCCAGCGCCTGCGCCGCTGCCACCATCGGGCTCAGCCCGTAATGGTCGTCCTGCGGGTGAAACGCCTTCACATGACAGACAGGCCGTGCGCCTTCCCCCATCTCGAACCGGTGCGACTTGCCGCCAACCCCGTATTCATAGGCCACAGGCCATCCATCCGGCCCCGGCACCAGCTTCATCCGGTCCGACCGCAACACATGCAGCTCGCCCGGCACACCGCCCGCGCCCACCGCCTCGAAATACCCGTCCCCGGACAAGAGCAACTGCCCATAGAACGCCTCGAACAGCTCCGCCTGCCCCTGCGCCGGGTTCGGGCGGCGCAACAGGTCCAGCACCGGATGCACCTCGTAGCGCTGTTGCGCATCCTGCAACACCAAAGGCATCGCTGCACCCGCCTCCGCGATCAGCTTGACCGCCCGAAACCCCACCGGGTTCCCGGTAAAGCCCGTCCGCGTCAGCGACGCGGTATCGCGCGCCGACCACGCGACGCGGCCCATGTTCTGCCAGGCCACAACCGGACCAGTGGCGCTGGCCTTGGCCTCGACCTCATCCTTGCGCCCTCGCCGAAAGACATCCCACACCATGCTGCTCCGTTCCTCGCGATTCCATTTCGTTTCAGATGCGGCCGGGATGCGCTTTCGACACATCCCGACCGCCGATATGCCAAAGACCCCAAAGGCCTCTGGCGGGCCCGGTCATGGCGTTTTCCTCCGCAGACCACCGCATCGCGGGGCCCCGCTCCCAATCCACCGGTCCGTCGAATTCCGTGCCGCGGTCCGATCCGCGCGTCGTTGATGAAAACCAATCTAAGGTTCAAAGGTTAATGGCTGGAAACCATACCGTTCGCTCCCCGCACCAGAGTGCGCACGCGCGGCCTGCGCCATTCGGCAGCGCGCGAAATCACCAGATCGGTCAGAGCCCAGACCAGCGCATCAAGCCTGTCCGGGCTGCCCGCCCCGGCATAGCCAGCCCGCGTCATCTGACACATCTCGTCCTCCAGCACGTCGAACACGCCGTGATGGGTCACGCGCCCCTGCTCGTACAGCGCCGCCACGGGCTCGGCCCGCGCCGCCTTGGACCGCGACGCATGAACCCGCAGGACCGGCACCATTGGATCGACCTGGCGCAACACGGCCTCGACCATGTCACCGCCCTGGTTGACCTCGGCCACCAGGGCATTGGCGCCCCAGCGCTCCATCGCCGTGATCGCACGCCGCGCCCAGACCAGCGGCGACACGCCCTGAACCGTGGCATCCTCGAGCACGACCGCGCGCCAATCCTGCGGCGGCCCGTCGGTCACAACCCCAGCCACGATGATCCCGCAGGCGTCCGAGCCAGCGTGACTGCTCGCGGCCGGGTCCACCGCAACGACAATCCGGTCAAACTCCGGCAACGCGTCGCAGCGCGCTGCTTCCAGTGTCTCCAATGTCCACAAAGCCCCGTCGACCTGGTCCAGCAGATCGCCATCCAGCTCCTGCCGTCCAAGCCGCGTCCCGGCATAGCGCTCGCGCACCTCGTCCAGGAACGACGACGCAAGATACGCCCGGTTCGCCTCGGTTGGCGCGCGCGTCACCACCGTCGACGGTGCCGCCAGCAAGGACTTCAAGACACCCACATTGCGCGGTGTGGTTGTCACGCAGACCCGCGGGTGCGAACCCAGCCGCAGTGTGAACTGCAGCATGTCCCAGGCCTCCTGCGCGCGCTTCCACTTGGCCAGTTCATCCACCCAGGCCGCATCGAATTGCGGCCCGCGCAAAGACTCCGGATCATGCGCCGAACAGGCGACCGCCTCGGCCCCGTTGGGCCAGCGCAGCATCCGCCGCGTCGCCAGCCATTCGGGCCTGCGGTCCGGCGGCGAACAGGCCATGATGCCACTGTCGCCGAAAATCATCACCTCGCGCACCTGGTCGAGTGTCTCGCCCACCAGTGCCACGCGCCGGGCCTGCCCCGTGTCCAAGGGTCGTGCACCCTCGACCATGGACCGCACCCATTCGGCACCGGCGCGGGATTTCCCCGCGCCGCGCCCACCAAGGATCACCCAACTTCGCCAATTTCCCTCCGGGGGCAACTGGTGCGGATGGGCCCAGAACTCGAACAGGTACGGCAACGCCATGAGCGCCCCCGGCACATCCTCAAGACTGCTCAGGAATCCGTGCCTCTCGGCAACAGCTGCGGAGGCGATCAAGTCTGCACCCGACCGCGTCCCGCGCCGCATCAAGGTCGAGCCCGTAGCTCCCCCGGATGCTGGCGTGTTCTCGTCGATGTCTTTCAATCTGAACCTCCGTTTCCTTGGCGTGTTTCAGCCAGACGCGCAGATCGGCCAGCGCCTTTGCCGCCTCCCCGCCCGTGCCTGTCTCACCGGCCTCAACCTTGTCCCGCAGGACCGCGACCATCTCTCGGATGGTTCGCAATTCCCGCGCAATGGCCGCGCGCTCCTGCTCGAGCGCGCTGCCTTCTTCATCCGCAGTGATCAAAACCATGCGATCGCTGCCTCCTCGTGCTGAATGGATCTCCGTCCATCGATGCACCGACAGGCAGGTGCCCCCCGATGCCTAGCAGGCACGGAGCGTTAAACAGCACAGCGCACAACACGCCGCTAACGCGCAGATCGCCGGGGTAAGGGTCTGGAAAGATTCGTCGCGGAAAGGCCCAAAATCCATGGGCGCCGCACAAATTGAAGTGATTCAGATCTTGTTAGGCACAGCGGCCAGTCAAAAGATCCCGCGCCGCAGCAGGTTCAACCCCAGGACAAGGAACACGTAAAGCAGCACTTTGCGGAATTTCTCGTTCGACATGCGCGACCGCAGCCGCGCCCCCAGCGCGAACCCGATCAGCGTCGGAATCACGAGACCCAGCGATACCCCGGCAATTTCAGGCGTCAGGAAGCCCTGTTGCACATAGGCCGTCACCAGCGGCACACTGCCCACGAAAAGCAACATGCCCGACGCGCGCATGAAATCGTCCTTCGACAGGTCCCTGGCGCTCAGATACATGATGATCGGCGCGATCCAGACCCCCGATAACCCGCCCAGGATACCGGACACCGTGCCAAAGCCAACCTGCGCCAGCCGGTCGTATCGATCCGGCATCATCGGCATCGTGAAATTCAGATGGATCAGCGAAAAGGCGACGATGGAGATCCCGATCGCAAGGTAAATCACGCGTTCCGACACCTGCGTCGAAAACGTCACCGTCAGGAAAACGCTCGTTCCCAAGAACAGCGCGAAAAGCCAGTAGCGCCTGACAGAGCCGCGCAGGTCTCCCATCGTCCATATCTGCCAGGCATTCGAGGCCAGAACCGGCCCCAATCCCACGGCAATCGCCATGCGCGGGTCTATGAACAGTGTCAGCATGCTGATGGCCGCCGTGGGCAACCCGATGCCCACCACGCCCTTGACCGTTCCGGCGATCACGAAAACAACCGCACCGATCAACAACAGCTCGGTCATCGTCATGCGGTCCCCCGGCAATCAGCGATGAGCGGGGTCAATTGTCCCGCTGCGCTTCCAACGCCCGATAGGCCGCGACATTCTCGTTATGCTCGGCCAGGGTTTCCGCGAAATTATGCCCGTCGGAGGGATCGAGTGTCTTGGCGACGAAGAAGATATATCCCGTCTCGTCCGGGTTCAGCGCCGCCTCGATACTCGCGCGGCCCGGGTTGGCGATCGGCGTCGGCGGCAGCCCGTCGACGACATAGGTGTTCCATGGCGTCTCGCGGCGCAATTCGCTCTGCCGCAACCCGCGCCCCAGCACACCTTCGCCCCGGGTGATGCCATAGATCACCGTCGGGTCGGTCTGCAGCCGCATCCCCTGCTCAAGCCGGTTGTTGAACACGCTCGACACGAGGAAGCGTTCATCCGGCGTGCCGGTCTCCTTCTCGATGATCGACGCAAGAATGAGCGCCTCTTCCGGGCTCTCCAGCGGCAAGCCATCCTGCCGGTTCGCCCAGGCCTCGGCCAGGATCTGATCTTGTCGCGACCTCATCCGCGCGACCAGGTCGGCGCGCGTGTCGCCCGGCGCGATCTCGTAGCTGTCGGGGGCCAGCATGCCCTCGGCCGGGATTTCTTCGACCTCCCCCTCGAGCACGTCGATCTGATCCAGCTCCTGCACGATTTGCCAACTGGTCACCCCCTCGGCCAAGGCAACGCGGTACCGTGTCTCTGCCTCGGCCTTGACCTCGGTATAGGCCGCAGGGTCCGCATCCTCCGCCGGGTTGAACTCCGCGATCTCGACAAACCGTCCCGTCGCCGGATCAAGCCCGCGCACCTGCACCGACGCGCTGTTAATCCCGACACGGTACACAACCTCGGTGCCACAGGTGCTCGCGCCGCCGCGTGTGACGATATCGACGATCTCCTGCATCGACGCACCCTCGGGCACGAGGAACGACCCCGCCTTCAACTCGGCTGTTTTGCCAGCATAATCCGCCCCGACCCGGAACAGCATCGGGCTCGATACCGCGCCATCCTCTGCCAGCGCCTCGGACACCCGCCGGAAATTCGACCCGCGATCGACCTGGACGCAGATCGGCTGCTCCAGCGGCCCCTCCGATACATAGCTGTTCTGCGCCCAGATCAGCGCACCGCCAAACAGGAAAAACAGCACGACCAGGAAGGTCAGTGCGTTCGAGGCCAGGTTGCGCCACATGGCCTAGCCGTCCATTCGGCCGAACACGACGCTGGCATTGGTCCCGCCAAAGCCAAAGCTGTTCGACAAGGCGTACCTGATCTCGCGCGCCCGCTTTTCATGGGCGGCCAGGTCGATCGGTGTCTCCACCGCCGGATCGTCAAGGTTGATCGTCGGCGGCGCCACTTGGTCACGGATCGCCAGGATCGAAAAGATCGCCTCGATCGCGCCGGCCGCTCCCAGCAGGTGCCCCGTGGCCGACTTGGTCGACGACATCGTGACCTTACCCGCCGCATCGCCCATCATCCGCTCGACCGCGGCCAGTTCGATCACATCCGCCATGGTCGAGGTGCCATGCGCGTTGATGTAATCGACATCCGCAGGCGTGATCCCGGCATGGTTCAGGGCAGACCGCATCGACCGCTCGCCACCCTCGCCATCCTCGGACGGGGCCGTGATATGATAGGCATCCCCTGACAGGCCATAGCCGCACACCTCGGCATAAATCCTCGCTCCGCGCGCCTTGGCGTGTTCATACTCTTCCAAAACAACAGTGCCGGCCCCCTCGCCCATGACAAAACCATCCCGGTCCAGGTCATAGGGCCTGCTCGCCGCTTTGGGATCATCACCGCGTTTCGTTGACAAGGCCTTGCACGCGTTGAACCCGGCAATCCCGATCTCGGAAATCGCCGCCTCCGCGCCACCCGCGATCATCACGTCGGCATCGCCGAACATGATCAGCCGCGCCGCATCCCCGATCGCATGCGCCCCCGTCGAACAGGCCGTCACAACCGAATGGTTCGGCCCCTTGAAGCCATACTTGATCGACACATTCCCCGAGATCAGGTTGATCAGCGCGCCGGGGATAAAGAAGGGCGACACCCGTCGCGGCCCCTTGTCCCGGATGAGCAGCGCGGTGTCGGCAATGGAATTCAACCCGCCGATCCCTGATCCAATCATCACGCCGGTGCGCAATCGGCTTTCCTCGTCCTCGGGCATCCAATCGGCGTCACGCACCGCCTGATGCGCGGCGGCCAGGCCGAACTGGATGAAGTCATCCACCTTGCGCTGTTCTTTCCTGTCCAGATAGGCATCGGGGTTGAACGTGCCACCCGTGCCGTCGCCATAAGGGACCTCGCAGGCATAGCTGGTGGCCAGGTGGCTGGCATCGAACTTGGTGATCGTGCCCGCACCGGACTGCCCGTCCAGGATGCGCGACCAACTTTCCTCGACCCCATCCGCAAGCGGAGTCACCAATCCCAAGCCTGTCACAACCACTCGACGCATGGTGTTGCCCTTCCCTCGACTGTTCCGGTTCGCTCTTACCCCGTTCGCGCAACCGCTCGCAAGGGCACAGCTCCGCCATGGTCCATTCTTCTCCGGTTTGCAAATATCCCGGGGGTTTGGGGGCTGGCCCCCAAATGTTTCCGCAGGCGGAAACACACGATGCGTCATCGCATCGTCCGCCCTATCCCCAGCGATCCCCCAGATCCGCTTGCGCCCGGTCCACCCAATGCGCGCGCAGCCAGTCCGTCGGCTTGGCATACCGGATCAACGATCCACGATAGCCGGCGATGGCCTCCGGCATCTTTGGGCGTCCGTGAAAACACACAACCCGCGCGCCTTCAGGCAAACGCGCCTGGTGCAGGTAATTGCCCGGAAACGGGTTGCAGTCATACTTGTAGCTGACCACCCAATCACCTGGAATATATGTAAAAACCCCGTTTTCCATTGCCTTGTGCGAGGTGTAGCGCTGCTCTGATCCGCGTGCCGCCGCGACCTCCGCATACGGATTGGCCGCGAGATCGTCATATAAAAACCCGTGCCGCGCCGGATCATAGCGAAACACCGATCCATGCCCGGTCGGGCGCCCCTTGCGCGCCTCGGTCCAGTCGTGGCGCATCACCACGTCCCCGGGCGCCAGCATCAGCAGGTCATCCAGCGACCCTGTGATCACCACGTCGAGATCGAATCCCAGCACCGGCCCTGCCAGATCCGGGATCAGGCCCGGCCGAAAAAGCGAAACCTTGCGCATTGCGCCTTGCCGATTGGCGACCTTCAGCGCCTCGGCCATCGGCTCTGCAAAAGGTTCCACCGGCAGGTCCAGCACCTCGATATCGGGATGAAGGCCCTCTGCAGTCTCGGTCATGCAGAGGAATCGCACCGGCACAGACAGGTTCCGCCGCACGCCGGAATAAAGCCGGTTCACATATTCGGGACCGAACAACGTGCCCCATTTGATGCAGGCCACTGTGGCTTTCAAAGGCAAAGTCATGCACCCGGTTAACAACGCGCCCGGGAAATGACCAGATACCGATCCCGGCTCCGCGCCTTTCAGGCTCTTGAAAGGTGCCGTGCATGGTCTTGTCGGCCCGGATCGTGGCACGACATCGCTGCGAAACTGTGGTCACACTCAACTCTGCCGACCGCCCCTTTCACAAAAAAAGCCCCGAACACGCGGTTCGGGGCTTTCCGACACTGCGGATACGTCGTCGATCACGACCCGGCGGGCATGGCCTCGATCGAGATTTGAACATCCACCTCATCGCTGACGAAGGGTGCGAAATCCCCGACCTCGAAATCGCTGCGCAGCAAGGTCGTGGTCGCATTGAACCCGGCCCAAGGCTTGTTCTCCATCGGGTGCTCAGACGCCTGGTTCAGCGTCGCCTCCAATGTGACCGGCTTGGTGATGCCGTTCAGCGTCAGATCGCCGGTGATGTCGGCGGTCGTTTCGCCGGTCACTTCGATCCCGGTGGATGCAAAGGTCACCATCTCGTCCTCACCCGCGCCGAAGAAATCCTCGGACATGAAATGCTCGAACCGGGCTTCCCAGCCGGTAAACATCGACCGCACCGGGAACGAGACATTGACCGAGGAATTCGCCGGGTCTTCCTGATCGAACTGGATGTCTCCGTCGAAACCCGAGAACATGCCCCAGGTCGTCGAATAGCCGAGGTGGTTATAGGAAAAGAGAACCTGGCTGTGGCTGGAATCCAGCGTGTAGGCGACCGGCTCGGCCTGGGCGGCAAAGGGTGCCGTGGCGATCAATGCGGCGAGAAGGGTTTGTTTCATGGTCATGGGACGATCCTGTGAGTTGTAACAATGAACGCCTCATGTCAGGTGAAGCGCACTGTGCACAATTCCGGGAAATTCAACAGACTATGTGTCCAGATGAACAGGACATCCTCAATGCCTGGAGGTCCCTGCAAAACACAACCCCGCAATCCCCAGCACAACCAATGAAAGCGCCAGCCCCATGATTCGCGCTTCGGGCAATGCGCCCTGCGTCGCCAGCCAGATGCCCGGCACCGAGATCAGGCAGGCAATCCCAAAAATGTGCCGCACAAGACGGGAAAGCGCATGTTCCCCGCGCCCATGCTGTTGATCGTAATGAACCATTTCTGTCTCCCTCGCCGGGGTACACCCGGCCAAATACCGTTTACACGCACGAAACAGTCTGTTCAGGGAATTCGCCGAAGTCAGGGCAGTCCCCGCACCGTCCCGCGGCATGTTCGGGGCAGGATTGTGGCGCTGCGTGCGGCGCCTGCGCCGCTGCTTGATCCCGCGGCCAATCCGTGTATACGGAGCGCTCCTTTCGCGGATCGATTTTACCGCGCAGTCTCTCGTGGGCAGGAGCGAAAGGGATCAAGACCTGTCCTATGAAATGCGCCAGAACAGAAAACGGAGTGCACATGCCGCTATACGAGCATGTTTTTATCTCGCGCCAGGATTTGTCCAACGCGCAGGCTGAAGGTCTCATCGAACATTTCGGCACGGTCCTGTCCGACAACGGCGGCAAGCTGGTTGAACAGGAATACTGGGGTGTCAAGACGATGGCCTTCAAGATCAACAAGAACCGCAAGGGCCACTACGCCTATCTGCGCACCGACGCCCCCGCAGCGGCCGTGCAGGAAATGGAGCGTCTGATGCGCCTGCATGACGATGTGATGCGGATCCTGACCATCAAGGTCGATGCGCATGAAGATGGCCCATCGGTTCAGATGCAGAAGAAAGACGATCGCGGTGACCGCCGTGACCGCCGCAACTGATCGCCTGAAGAAAGGACATTAACCCATGGCTACAAAACCATTTTTCCGTCGTCGCAAGGTGTGCCCCTTCTCGGGTGACAACGCACCCAAGATCGACTACAAGGACACGAAGCTGCTGCAACGGTACATCTCGGAACGGGGCAAGATCGTACCGTCGCGGATCACCGCCGTGTCATCCAAGAAACAGCGTGAGCTGGCCCGCGCGATCAAGCGCGCCCGCTTCCTCGCCCTGCTGCCCTATGCAGTGAAGTAAGGAGAGACGGACATGCAAGTTATCCTTCTGGAACGCGTGGCCAAGCTTGGCCAGATGGGCGACGTCGTCGACGTCAAACCGGGTTTCGCACGCAACTACCTGCTGTTGCAGGGCAAGGCGCTGACCGCCTCGAAAGAGAACGTCGCGGTCTTCGAAGACCAAAAGGCACAGCTCGAAGCGCAAAACCTGGAATCCAAGAAAGAGGCCGAAGCACTGGCCGACAAGCTTGGTGGTCAGCAATTCGTCGTGATTCGCCAAGCGTCGGACGGCGGCAACCTCTACGGCTCCGTCACCACCCGCGATGCGGCTGACGTGGCGACCGAGGAAGGCTTCACCATCGACCGCAAGCAGGTCATCATCCGCACCCCGATCAAGGTGCTGGGTCTGCACGAGGTCGAGGTGCACCTGCACCCCGAGGTGATGGTGACAATCGAGCTCAACGTCGCCCGGTCTCCCGAGGAAGCCGAACTTCAAGCCTCCGGCAAGTCCATCCAGGACCTTGCCGCAGAGGAAGAGGCACAGGCCGAATTCGAAATCCAGGAACTGTTCGACGATATCGGGTCGGCCCAGCTGGACGAGATGGAAACCGAGGACGAGCAAAAGACCGACGAACCGGCCGTTCAGGAGAAATCCGAACTGGACGAGAAACTCGACAGAAAAACCTAAGACGATCGGTCTTTGGTGAAAAAGCCCTGCCAAATCGGCAGGGCTTTTTTGTTTTTGGCGTCTGTTGCGATGGGCCGGAAATGCGCCATGCGACGTTTTCGGTAACAGCTTCGCGTGACAGCACCTCGGTGCTCGAGGGTTTCCTCAAACAGTTTTCATAGACCGCGCCGCATCAGTGAAACCTGTTGGACTTGATGCCGGCGAACAGGCGGGGAACACAGACCGGCATCGGTTTGCGTCACGCTCAACCCCGTTTCCCCAGGTGCTTTTTCAATGCGCCCGCGTTCTTTTCGCGCCGGCCCTTGTAGGGGTTCTTGTCGCCCTGTCCGCGCAGCGTCAGGCGGATCGGCGTCCCCGGCATGTCGAAATCATCGCGCAGCCCGTTGACCAGATAGCGGCGATAACTTTCCGGCAACTTGTCGGGATGGGAACACATCACCACGAAACCCGGCGGCCGTGTCTTGGCCTGCGTCATGTATCGCAGCTTGATCCGCTTGCCCTGCGGCGCGGGGGGCGGGTGTTGTTCGATCATCGCGCCCAGCCAGCGGTTGAGCTGCGCTGTCGTCACGCGGCGATTCCAGACCGCGTGCGCCTTGAGGATGGCGGCGTTGAGGCGGTCCAGCCCGCGCCCGGTTTTGGCCGACACGGTGACCAGCGGCGCGCCGCGCAACTGCGGCAAGAGGCGCTCGAATTCCTCTTTCAGCAGACGCAGCTTGTCCTGCTTTTCGTCTTCCATGTCCCATTTGTTCACCGCGATCACCACCGCGCGTCCTTCGCGCTCGGCCAGATCAGCAATGCGCAGATCCTGGCTTTCGAACGGGATCGCCGCGTCGAGCAGCACGACGACCACCTCGGCGAATTTCACTGCGCGCAAGCCATCGGAAACCGACAGTTTTTCCAGCTTTTCCTGAACCTTGGCCTTTCGGCGCATCCCGGCGGTGTCGAAAATACGCATCGGTGTGCCGTCCCAGTCGGACTGTACCGATATGGCGTCGCGGGTGATCCCGGCTTCCGGCCCGGTCAAAAGGCGCTCTTCGCCGACAATCCGGTTGATGAGCGTGGATTTGCCCGCGTTCGGGCGCCCGACCACGGCGATCTGGAGCGGTTTGGCCGGGGTCACCGGTCGGCCGCTGTCATCGTCGATCTCCTCGCCTTCGACATTCACCTCGACCTCGGGCTCGTCGGCTTCGGCCCGCGCCTCGAACCCGTCTGCCAAGGGTTGCAGCATCGCATAGAGATCCGGGAGACCCTCGCCATGCTCCGCCGACAGGCGCAACGGCTCTCCCAGCCCAAGCGCATAGGCTTCGAGGACCCCGGCCTCGGCGCTGTTGCCTTCGGCCTTGTTCGCACCAAGGATCACGTTGTCCGCGCGCTTGCGCAAGATCTCGGCCAGCGCTTGATCGGTCTGGGTCACGCCGACGCGGGCGTCGATCAGGAACAAACAGATATCGGCCATGTCCACCGCCCGTTCCGTCAGCTTGCGCATCCGGCCCGGCAGGCTGTCGTCGGTGGTTTCCTCGAGACCGGCAGTGTCGATCACGGTAAAGCGCAGATCGCCCAGCTTTGCCGCCCCTTCGCGCAAATCACGCGTGACCCCCGGCTGATCATCGACCAGCGCCAGCCGTTTGCCGACCAGACGGTTGAAAAGCGTCGACTTGCCGACATTGGGCCGTCCGACGATTGCGAGGGTAAAGGACATGGGTGCGCGCGGCTCCGCTTTTGGGCTTCGGGTTATGACAAGCCGCCCGTCTAGCCTATCTCCTGCGCGCGCGAAAGGGGTCAGCGATAGGCGTGCAGCACACCATTGGTGGACACGACGTAAAGCGTGCCATTCGCCACGACAGGCCGCGTGGTTGCACCCCCCCGGATCTCGGTTTCGTTGACCAGGTCTCCGGAGGCCGGATCGAAGGCGCGTATCGCCCCATCGGATGACGCCACGATCAAACGTCCCCCGGCCATGATCGGCCCATGATTGACAAAAGCCGACTCGCGGCGGCGCTGCGGACGACGCACGGGTTCATAGCCCGGCAGGTCGACAGCCCAGACCTGCGATCCGTCTTCCGCGTTCAGGCGCACCAGCTCGTTGAGGTCGGACACGAAATAGATCGAGTTGCCCGCAGGCCAGACCGGGTCGAGGGCCCCGTTCCGCGCCGTCCAGAGCCGTTCGCCGGAATTGACATTCAGCGCCACCACCCGTCCCGAATGGTTGCCCGCATAGACGCGGTCGCCCGAAATCACCGGGTAGCCGGTGATATCATCGACCAGCGCAATCGCGAAGCCTTTGCGTGTTCCGACGATGTCGGCGCTCCAAAGCTGCAAACCGCCTTCACGGAAGGCCCCTTGCACCGCGCCGCTGCCATAGGAAAACACGACATGCGTCGACGATACCGCGGGCGGCGCGGCGCCGGCGACATTTTTCACATCGCCCAGCCCATCCGATTGCCAACGGATACGGCCGTCGTCAGCCTCGATCGCCCAGGCGGTACTGTCCCCGGCGACGACATAGACCAGATCGCCCATCGCCGTCGGTGCACCGGTGGCCGTGTTGCCCAGTTCCTGTGTCCAGATTTCTTCTCCCGTCGCGCCGTCAAGCGCCGACACCGTGCCAAAGCCGGAGGTCACGTAAAGACGCCCGCCCCGATATGCCAAACCGCCGGCCAGCGCCTGCGACGCGTCATCGCGCAACGGCACAAGGCTGTAGGTCCACAGGTTTTGCCCCTCGGTGGAGGTGGCGGTGACACGGCCTGCGCTGTCGATGGTAAAGATGCGGTCATCGGCCACGACCGGGTCGGTGATGATCCGCGCCCGGCGCTTGTCTCCCTGCCCGATGGAGGCCGACCAGACCTGCGTCAGGTTGCTGGACAGGGACGCGTTGCTGATGCGGGCTGACGGGCTGACATGGCTTTGCGGCCAGGCCGCGTTCTTCGTCGCCGCAGGCACCGCCGCTTCAACCGTCTGGTTGGCAGTCTCGGCGGACTCTGCGCCACCCCCGTCCTGAAGGATGTCGCGCACGCCAAGCCGTTCACCCGGCAGGATAACTTCTCGGTCCCCACACCCGGCAAGGACACCCGCTGCAATCACGCTGATCATCAGAAATTTTGCTTGCACTGCCCTGCCCTCGTCTTCTTGTCGTCTTCTCGCGCGATCAGCTCGCCCCAAGCTCGCCCCCAAGCGCCACAATCAACTGAGACGCGCGCCGGCGCAAGCCTGCTGTCACTTCGGCATCGCCGAGAATGGCGTTGAGCCGGGTCATCGCGGCCTCTGTCTCGCCGGCCTCGATCTCCAGCAGCGCAAGCTGTTCTTCTGCCAAAAGGCGCAGCGGCGCGCCGGGTCTGGCCATCTCTTCGAAGGCGACGCGGCGTTCATCCATGCTGAGCGATGTCTCGGGACGGATCAGCGCCTTGAAACTGGCGATCTGCCGGTAAATCTCGGGGAGCGCGCCATTGGTCGCGGTGGCGTTCAATCGTTCGGACGCGGCCTCGCCATTGCCCGCAGACCCTTGCTCCGCGGATATCAGCATCGACAGCACGGCCGATGCTTCGTCCGTCGGCGGCGTGATCTGCTCAAGGGCCGAAACGCGCCCTGACGGATCATCGTTTTCCAGCGCCGCGACCACGGCGTCGCCAAAGGCCTGCGCCTCGGCCGCCTCGGACGCGCTGGTGTATTCGCGATACGCCGTGCCACCGACCAGAAGCAGAACCACCACAACGGCAATCCACCCATAGCGCCGCATCAGGCGGAAAAGGCGGTCGCGGCGGACTTCCTCGGTCACTTCGTTGATAAAGCTGTCAGTCTCGCTCACGCCGGGCTCCCTGATCGGTGCGTTCCAATGGAAAACGCATGTATTTCGCCCCTCTTAACGCGGCAGGCCACAGGTGCCAAGCGGCGGTTTCACATGGCCGGACCTGGTCGGGCCGGACCTGTCCAGGAGGAAACCGTGATGTTCGAGGCCGCCGCGGTGGCGCAATTGCACCAAATGACCGCTGGACGGGCTGTGTCCGCCTTGAAAAAAACCGGGGCTCTCTTTAATCTGAACTGATCGGTTTACCGTATTATGCTTTCATATTGGTGCCGTGGACGGTGGCATTTGCCCACGGGGCGGCAAGGTCGGCACAGTTGTAGAAGTCGAGGCACAAGGTTCGTTATATGCGTATCGTTTCCGTGGTGACCGCCTGCCTTGTTGCGGCGATTCTCTATGCGCTGGTAATCGAGCGCGACAGGGTCTTCGCGCTTCTGGCTGATCTGAGCCCGCGCCAAGAGGCAACCGAAACTTCAAATTCCCCTGCCACGGACGACCCGGCATCGACCGATGCGGCCGCTGCCCCGGCCGATACTGCGGAGATCGTGCGCGTCATGGCGCGCCGGTCGGTCGCCCGCGAGGTGGGCACCCAGGTGCGCCTGCGCGGTGAAACGGAAGCGGCGCGTCAGGTATCGGTGCTGTCCGAGGCAAATGGCAAGGTCGTCTCCGAACCGCTGCGCAAAGGCGCATTTGTCGAGGAAGGTCAAAACCTGTGTACCGTCGATGCGGGCACAAGCGACTCCGCGCTGACCGAAGCCAAGGCCCGACTGGCCGAGGCCATCGCCCGCCGCCCGGAGGTCGAGGCACGCATCCCCGAGGCCAATGCCCGGCTCGCCGAAGCCCGAGCGCGGCTCGATGAGGCCCGGATCAATGCCAATGCGGCGGACCGGCTGAGCCAGGACGGCTTTGCCAGCCGAACCCGCGTTGCCAATACCGAAGCCGCCGTGCAAAGCGCACAGGCCTCTGTTGTCAGCGCCGAAGCCGGGGTCAAGGCCGCGCGGGCCGGGCTGGACAGCCTTCAAGCCAACATCGAAACGGCGCAGGCCGCCGTCGAACGCGCCCAGACCGGGATCGACCGGCTCAACATCACATCCCCGTTTTCCGGCGTGCTGGAAACCGACACCGCCGAGTCGGGCAGCCTGCTGCAACCCGGCGCGCTTTGCGCCACGGTGATCGAGCTGGACCCGATCAAGGTGGTAGGCTTTGTCGCCGAGAACGAGATTACACGCGTCGAAGTCGGGGCGATGGCAGGTGCGCGGTTCAACCAGGGCCCCGATGTCCAGGCGCGCGTGTCGTTCCTGTCACGCGCGGCCGATCCGGTCACGCGAACCTTTCGCGTCGAACTGACCGTGCCGAACGAGGACCTGTTGATCCGCGACGGCCAGACCGCGGAGATCCTGATCCAGTCGCAAGGCGTGATGGCCCATGTGCTCGCCGCGTCCTCCCTGACCCTGAACGACGACGGCACGCTTGGCGTTCGCACCATCGACGCCGACGCGACTGCACAGTTCATACCCGTGACCATCCTTCGAGATTCACCCCAGGGCGTGTATGTCACCGGCCTGCCGGAAGAGGTGGAGGTTATCACCGTGGGGCAGGAATTCGTCACCGATGGCGTCCCGGTAGAGCCCAGTTTCGAAGAGGTGATCCAGTGACCGGGATCGTCGACTGGGCCGCCGAACGCGCCCGCATGGTGCTGGCGTTCATCGCGCTGTCGCTGACGATCGGATATTTCGCCTATGACCAGCTTCCCAAGGAGGGCGAACCGGACATCGAGATTCCGGCGCTTTTCGTCTCGACGGTGTTCCCCGGCATCTCTGCTGCCGATAGCGAAACCCTGCTTGTCAAGCCGATGGAGACCGAGCTGTCCGATCTGGACGGGCTGAAATCCATCTCCGGCACCGCCGCCGAGGGTTATGCCGGGGTTGCGCTGGAATTCGAATTCGGCTGGGACAAGACGAAAGTCATGGCGGATGTCCGTGACGCCATGAACAAGGCCCAGTCCAAGTTTCCCGCCGGGTCCGAGCAATATTCGATCAACGAGATCAACTTTTCCGAATTCCCGATCGTCATCGTGAACCTGACCGGCCCGGTGCCCGAACGCACGATGGCCCGTGTGATCAAGGATTTGCAGGATCGGCTCGAAGGCCTGGACTCCGTGCTCGAAGCGGGCATCGCCGGCAACCGCGACGAGATGCTGGAAGTCGTGATCGACCCGCTCAAGCTCGAAAGCTACAACGTCACGGCAAGCGAGCTGATCAACGTCGTGCAGAACAACAACCAGCTGATCGCGGCAGGCGAGCTGCGCAGCGACCAGGGCAGTTTCGCGGTCAAGATCCCGTCCAGTTTTGATGATCGGCGTGATGTATATGACCTCCCCGTCAAGGTGAACGGCGACCGCATTGTCACGCTGGGCGATCTGGCAACGATCAATCTCACCTTCGAGGACCGGATGGGCACGGCCCGGTTCAACGGGGAAAAGACGCTGGCCTTGCAAGTGGTCAAGCGCAAGGGGTTCAACCTGATCGACACCGCCGATGCCGTGAAGGCAGAGATTTCCGAAGCCGAAGAGAATTGGCCTGCGGAATTGCAGGCCGCGGTGACCGTCGGCACCTCGAACGACCAGTCGCGCATCGTGGACAGCATGGTAAAACAGCTCGAGGGCTCGGTGCTGACGGCCATCGCGCTTGTGATGATCGTGGTGCTGGCCTCGCTGGGCCTGCGGGCGGCGCTGCTGGTGGGTTTTGCCATTCCAACCTCGTTCCTGCTGTGCTTCGTCTTTCTGACGATCATGGGGGTCAGCATTTCCAACATCGTGATGTTCGGCCTGATCCTCGCGGTCGGGATGCTCGTCGATGGCGCCATCGTGGTGGTCGAATATGCCGACAAGCGCATCAAGGAAGGCACCGGCCCGATGCATGCCTATGTCGAGGCGGCCAAGCGCATGTTCTGGCCGGTGGTCAGCTCGACGGCGACGACGCTTTGCGCCTTCCTGCCGATGCTGTTCTGGCCTGGCGTTCCGGGTGAATTCATGGGCATGTTGCCGGTCACGCTGATTTTCGTGCTGTCCGCATCCCTGATCGTGGCACTTGTCTACCTGCCCGTGATGGGCGGCGTGACGGGGCGGTTTTCGCGGATGCTCGACCGCGCCTCGGAGGGATTGCGCGCGCGAACACCCTGGCCATTGCGCGCGGCGCTGGTGCCTGTCGTGCTTGGCCTGCTCTTTGTCGGAGCGTTGCTACTGCTCGATCCGGGCTTTCTTTTCCCGCCACTCGCGGACGGGATCGTGGCGCATATGCCGGGCATCATCCTTTTCCTGGCCGCAGCGGTTCTGGCCTCCATCGTTCTGGATGCCGCTTCGATCAGGCGGACACCTCAAAGGATTACCGGAGGCCGTAGACGGTCCGTATTCGGAATGGTGATCAAGCTGATCGCTGGCAACCCGGTCATGCCGATTGTCGCGGTGGCCGCGGTCCTTGGCGTTGTGTTCAGCGTCTTCACCTACTTCGCCGAGCACAACAATGGCGTCGAGTTCTTTGTCGAATCCGAACCTGAACAAGCCATCGTCTATGTCCGCGCGCGCGGCAACCTGAGCCTGGAGGAAAAGGATGCGTTGGTCACGCGGGCCGAAGCGATTGTCCTGCAACATCCCGGGGTCAAGAGTGCGTTTTCCTTCGCGGGCGATGGCGGCCTGAACACTGATGCCAGTGGCGCGTCCATTCCCAAGGACACGATCGGACAGGTCCAGCTTGAGACCATCCCGTGGGAGGAGCGCGCCGACCGCCCCGATCTGGACGGCGACGTCGTGATCGAGGACCTGACCGCGCAATTGGGCGCCATTCCTGGCGTCAAGATTGAAATCATGTCGCAAAACCGCGGTCCGGCCAGCGGCAAACCGGTGCATCTGCAGCTCAAGGCGGATGATTGGGAAACATTGCTGACCTCGACCGCCATCGCGCGCGAAAAATTCGAAGCCACGCCGGGTCTGACCCTGATCGAAGACACGCTCCCCCTGCCCGGCATCGACTGGCAGATCGACGTCGACGTGGAAAAGGCCGGACGCTACGGGGCAAACGTGGCGGTTGTGGGCGCGATGGTACAACTCGTGACGCGCGGCATCCTGCTCGATACCATGCGGGTCGACAGCTCGGACGAAGAGATCGAAATCCGTGTGCGCCTGCCCGAAAAAGACAGATATCTGTCCACGCTCGACACGTTGCGCGTGCGCACGCAGGACGGCCTTGTGCCACTGTCGAATTTCATCACCCGCAAACCGGTTGCAAAGCTGGCCGAGATCAACCGCGTCGACCAGCAACGCCATTTCGACGTCAAGGCCGATGTGCTGCCCGGTCTGTCCAAGCTGGTTGTCGAGGACGGCCCGAACGGCGGCCCCGAGGGTGGTACACCGCTTGCCGTGCTTCGCGAGACGTCTGACGGTCAGATCACCGGGGCCAACGGGACCTACGATCTTTACGACGCGAACGACGTGACCGCACAAGAGCTCCAGACGGCATTGGACGAGGGCGCGCGCCTCGTTCCGGTCAATCCCAATGAACGGATTGCGGTCCTGACCGAATGGCTCGAAACCGATCCACTGCCGGGCGTGGATTGGGAATGGACCGGCGATCAGGAAGAACAGGCCGAAAGCCAGGCCTTCCTGGGCAAGGCCTTTGCCGCGGCTCTGGGGCTGATGTTCATCATCCTGCTGGCGCAGTTCAATAGCATCTTCAACGCGTTCCTGGTGCTTTTGGCGGTGGTTTTGTCGACCACCGGTGTGCTGATCGGGATGCTGGTCATGGACCAGACCTTCAGCATCATCATGACAGGCACGGGCATTGTCGCCCTTGCCGGGATCGTGGTGAATAACAACATTGTCCTGATCGACACCTACCAGGAATACGCGCGCTACATGCCCCGGATCGAGGCGATCGTGCGCACCGCCGAGGATCGAATCCGCCCCGTGCTTTTGACCACGATCACGACGATGGCCGGACTCGCGCCAATGATGTTCGGCCTCAGCCTCGATTTCTATGGCGGCGGATACACGGTCGACAGCCCGACCGCGCTTTGGTGGAAACAACTGGCGACGGCCGTGGTGTTCGGACTGGGCATCGCGACCATTCTGACGCTCGTCTTTACCCCGTCCATGCTGGCCGCGCGCGTGTGGTTCACGGCATATGCGCTGTGGTTCTTCCGTCTGATCGCCCGGCTGGGCGCCGGCCGGGCCAGCCAAGCGGGTCGCGACTGGGCGTTGCAACGCGCCGCGCGAAAGCTCAGATCAACCACCATCCTATGGGATGAAGCCGATTCGCCAACGCATCCCGAAAACGAGGACAATCAGGGCGGAGCACCGAAATTGGAGGATCTCAAGCGAATATTGCGACAGCCGCAGGCGAATGACAGCGTGCCGCCCGTACGCGCTGCCGAATAATTGGGCAAAAACGTTTCCCAAACCACTCAAGTCTTTGGCACATCGCGCATTGTCATCCGGTTGGGGACGATAATATCCTCGAGCTTGGCGGTGGGGGCAATTTTGTGTAGATATTACACACTACTATATAGGAGAAAATTATGTGGTGGTATGACTGGAGCATTTTTCATTGGGGTGGTGGTGGCCAAACAACGGCATCCGCAGTCCCCGAGATTGATGCAAGCAGCGGCGCCTTGGCGCTGGCTGTAATTGCCGCAGCGATGCTGCTGGCCTGGGAAGTACGCCGCCGCAAGGGCGCGTAATCCTTTCCCGAAAGCGGAAAGACATCCGACGGTCACGTTGGATGTCTTTCTTTTCGGTCTTTTTCACATGGTCATATTCTTCTAGATCAGCGACCATTGCCCTGTCGCAACCGCCGCGGCGGCGATCAAGGCGTTTGCAACCATGTGCGCAAGGATCGCATCGAATAGACGACTCCGTCGCAACAGAACGAGGGCAAAGATCACACCGGCCACCGCCGCCGCCATGGGTCTGGAATGGAGCGCGGCAAAGCCGGCTGTCGTGACGACGATCGCGATCACCCGGCGCAGTGTGCTGCCATCATCGATCAGGCTGAACAGGTAGCCGCGAAAGAACAGCTCTTCGACCAGGGGGACAAGGATCGTCGTCCCGATCACCCTGAGGACCACCCAGACCGCCAGGGCAAGCCCGCCGAATTCTGCCAGGGAAGCGTAAGGTGCTGCCTTGTCTGCCGTGACGATCCAGCCAATGCCGATCACGACACCGGCTCCGACGGACCAGGGATCAACTCCGCGCGTCAGGGCAAGGATGGGACGCCGGAACACCCAGAGCGCAGCCGTCATCGCCACAACCTGCACGCCGTACCAGATCTCGGGCGTTTGCGAGAAGGTGTGCACGAGCAAGCCGGAGAACATGAAGGCAAGAAATGGAGAGATGAAGGCGGCGGCCCGGTCCTCGGTCAAGGGCGGCATGTCCCGCGGCCCGCCGCGATGTTCGGTCTTGGTCAGCCATGGCAACACGTTCACGATGGTCAGGATCAACAGCGCCAACAGCGTGAATGACAGCCAGCCTGCGAAGCTGTGAAACCCGTTCACCGCCAGTTCAGGGGACACAAACGCACCGATCAGGATCAAGCCGCTGATGCGCAGCACGTTCAGGACAAAACTCAAGACCAGCGCCGCCGGCCAGACGATCAGCCAGAACCGCCCCATGCGCAGGTCGTCTTTCATCAAAAGCGCGTAAATCCCCATGAACGCGGTTGTCAGCGCCAGCCCCTCGATGCCGGAACAGCTTTCCGCAACCTCGACAAAGAACTCTTCGATCCCGATGGTCGCGTGTTCCAGATTTATGAAGACATCATTGCCCAGAATGGCGAGCACGATGGCCGTTCCATAGAACGTGGCCCATTGCAGCCCGTCGAACCAGTTCCAGAACAGCCCGATCATCGATGACAAAAGCGGGATCAGCAGCGAGATGACGGCAATCGGAAGCAGCAGCCTTGCATGGCTGCGCGTCAGATCCCGCCATGCCGCCCACGTCATGAGCCACAGCGCCCCGCCGACCAGTGCCAACAGTCCACCCAGAGCCAGCGTGCCGAGAAACAGATGGGCAAAATCGACCATCTGCGCCGCCGACATGAAAAGACTGGGTGCGATCACAAGGAGCAGGCCAAGCCCATGCAACGCGCCCCAGGCGGGTGCGCGGACCGATGGTTTCGCCGATTTGCGCATGAAATCCGTTCGGATGGCCGGGCGGAACACCAGCAAAAGCGCAAGTCCCGCTGCAAGGCACATCCCAAGGATCATTGCCATGCGCAAACCCCGGCACAAGGCGAAAAGTCCGGTCTGCTGACACTCGAACGCGCTGAACACCTGGTAGACCGCGACCACGATCACAGCTTCGATCAGGAACAGGATCAAGGAGACGATCAGTCGGAACATCTGTTCGATTTACTTTATAACATTAAAAACCAGACGGGTATTCCCCGACGAAGCGGCCATTTTGTGGCCTCGAAATGAAAATTCCTTCAAAAATAGCCTCAGGCCGCCACATCTTCTTGCATCTGGCGGTTCCAGAGGGCGGCATAGCGCCCGTCCCGCGCCAATAGGGCGTCATGCGCGCCCTGCTCGACCACCTTGCCGTTTTCAAGAACGACGATCCGGTCTGCATCGGCCACCGTCGACAGGCGGTGCGCGATGGTGATGACAGTGCGGCCCTCGCCAGCAAGCTTCAGTGCATCCTGGATCGACGATTCCGTTTCCGAATCCAGCGCAGAGGTCGCCTCATCAAGGATCAGGATCGGTGGATTCTTGAGCAGCGTGCGCGCGATGCCGACCCGCTGTTTCTCGCCGCCGGACAGTTTCAGCCCGCGTTCGCCCACCATGGTGTCGTAGCCATTGGGCAGCGACAGTATGAAATCGTGGATTTGCGCAGCATAGGCGGCAGCGATGACCTCGTCCTCGGTCGCGTCCGCCCGACCATAGGCAATGTTGTAGCGGATGGTATCGTTGAACAGGACCGTGTCCTGCGGCACCACGCCTATGGCATCATGCAAGCTGTCCTGCGTCACGTCGCGCACATCCTGACCGTCGATCCGGACCGTCCCGCTGCTGGCGTCGTAAAACCGGAAAAGCAGCCGCCCAATGGTCGATTTGCCCGAACCGGAGGGGCCGACAAGCGCCACGTTCTCGCCTGCCCCCACCGTGATCGAGACACCCTTGAGGATGGGACGGGATGGATCATATCCGAATTCCACGTCGTCGAATTCCACCACGCCCGAACCGACGTCCAGCGCCGGGGCATTCGGCTTGTCCGACACTTCCTGCGGCTGTTCCAGCAGATCGAACATCTCGCCCATATCGACAAGCGCCTGCCGGATTTCGCGGTAGACCGTGCCCAGAAAGTTCAACGGCATGGTGATCTGGATCATGTAGGCGTTGACCATGACGAAATCGCCGACGCTCAGCGTGCCGTTCTGCACCCCCAGCGCGGCCATCACCATCACGGTGAGCAGACCGCTGGTGATGATCAGGCTTTGCCCGAAATTGAGCATGGCGAGAGATGTCGCCGTCTTGATCGCCGCTCCCTCATAGGCGCGCATCGAGATGTCATACCGCTCGGCCTCGCGCGTTTCGGCACCGAAATACTTGACCGTTTCAAAGTTCAACAGGCTGTCGATCGCCTTTTGATTGGCGTCGGTGTCCTGTTCGTTCATCTCGCGCCGCAGTCGGACGCGCCATTCCGTGACCTTGAAGGTGAAGGCGACGTAAAGGCAGATCGTCACCATGACGACGACCATGTACCACGCGTCCAGCAGGAACCAGAGGAACCCCATCACCAGCAGCAGTTCAAGCACCAGCGGGCCGATGCTGAACAGCATGAAGCGCAGCAGGAAATCGACGCCCTTGACCCCGCGTTCAATGATCCGGCTCAGACCGCCTGTGCGGCGCGCGATGTGGTAGCGCATGGAAAGGCGGTGGATATGGGCGAAGGTTTCAAGCGCCAAGGTGCGCAACGCCCGCTGCCCGACCTTGGCAAACACCGCGTCGCGCAATTGCTGGAACCCCACATTCATCAGCCGCGCCAGCCCATAGGCCAGCGTCAGGCCGATCCCGCCCAGCATCAGGTCCGGCACGTCTCCACCCAGCGCATCGACAGCGCGGCCGAACAGCATGGGGGCCACCACGTTTACCAGCTTGGCCGCGATCAGGCACAACACCGCAATCACCACGCGGCGCTTGACCCATGGCTTGTCATCGGGCCAGAGATACGGTCCCACCTTGCGGATCGTCCGTATCCCCGAGCGGCGTTCGTCCGCTGCAATATCGGCGTCGGTTCTGGTATCGGCTGGCATGAATTGGCTTTCGTTCTCTCTTGTGACTGTCACTTAGCCCGAGAACTGTCAAAGAACCAGCGGTCAGCGACCTTTGAACAACCCGCCAAGGATACCGCGCACGATGCGACGGCCCGTGGTGCCCTTCAATTCCTTCATCACAACCCCGGCAATCGCGCCGCCAAGGGTCTCTCTTTTCTTGGCTGCGCGCGGGGGTTTGGCGGTCGATCTTCCCACGCGTGCGCCGGCATAACGCCGCCCGGTCGTGTATTCGCGCATCGCCACATCCAGATCGGCGGTGTCCGCCTCGGACTTGGCGGCGGCATCTGCGGCCTCCTTGGTCCGGCGCGCCAGGATCTCGTATGCCGACTCCCGGTCCAGCGCGACGCCATACTTGGCGCCCAGGTCGCTGGCCCCGATGATGCCGCCACGCTCGGCGGGCGAGATCGGGCCGAGTTGCGAAGACGGAGGCCGGATCAACGTCCGTTCGACGATTCCGGGAATGCCCTTGTGTTCGAGCATGGATGTCACCGCTTCGCCCACGCCAACCTCGCGAATTGCCGTCTCGGTGTTGATTTCGGGATTTTCGCGATAGGTTTCGGCGGCCATGCGCAACGCCTTGCGGTCGCGCGCGGTAAAGGCGCGCAGGGCGTGCTGCACCCGGTTTCCCAACTGGCCCAGGATATCCTCGGGAATGTCATCGGGATTCTGGGTCACGAAATACACCCCCACCCCCTTGGACCGGATCAGGCGCGCGACCTGTTCCACCTTGTCGACCAGCGCCTTGGGCGCGTCGTCAAACAGCAGATGCGCCTCGTCGAAGAAGAACACGAGTTTCGGCTTTTCCGGGTCCCCGACCTCGGGCAGCTCCTCGAACAGCTCGGACAAGAGCCACAACAGGAACGTCGCATAGAGCCGCGGCGACGCCATCAACCTGTCCGCGGCCAGGATGTTCACCTGCCCGCGCCCTTGCGGATCCGTGCGCATCAGGTCGCGCAGATCGAGCGCCGGTTCGCCAAAGAACCCGGTGGCGCCCTGATTTTCCAGCACCAGCAATTGCCGCTGGATCGCGCCCACCGACCGCACCGAGATATTGCCATAGCGCAAGGACACACTGTCCCGGTTTTCGCCAAGCCAAACCAGCATGGCTTGCAAATCCTTCAGGTCCAACAGGGGCAAGCCTTCTTCGTCCGCCACCCGGAACGCGATGTTCAAAATGCCTTCCTGCGCCTCTGACAGCTCCAATAGCCGCGAGATGAGAAGCGGCCCCATCTCGGCGACGGTACTGCGCACCGGATGGCCCTGTTCCCCGAAGAGATCCCAGAAGGTGACCGGGAACGCGTCATAGCTGTAATCGTCAAATCCGATCGTCCGTGCCCGGTCCATGAAAGGCTGGTGCAGCTTGAAATCGGCGCAGCCCGGTTTTGAAAGGCCCGACAGATCACCCTTCACATCCGACAGGAACACCGGCACGCCCTGCGCCGAAAACCCTTCGGCCAGGATTTGCAGCGTGACGGTCTTGCCCGTCCCTGTCGCCCCGGCGATCAAACCGTGCCGGTTGGAATAGTCCAGCCGCAGCCATTGTTTGACGCCATACCCTTCGCCGCCACCGCCAACGAACACCCCGTTTTCCATACCTGCACCTCTGCCTGTGGCTTCGAATGCAGACCATACAAAGTTAACCTTTTGCCGCCAGTATGTTTTTCGTCCGGGGCAACATGATCCTCATGCGGCACGGACATTCCTCCCTGTTGGACTGGCCGCGCTTCACGGCGCGGTCCTTTTTGTGGATCTTCGGAGTCGATTTTGACTGTTGACGGTATGGGTTTCATTTCGTAGCGTCAGGCCAATAATAGTCGGCCGGTCCGACAGGGGGCAAAGAGGGGGAGATGTCGCAAGACATCTTCCCTTTTATTTTCAGGCACTTCAAACGCATCTTTGCGGCATCGCATAAGGCTGTAAATCGCGCGCTGTGGATTTCGGATCTTGCGGGAACCCGCTTGTTGCGTGCCCAGCGTTTTGCGTTTTGGACTGACACTGCATAAAGGCCATGTTAACGCACAAGCACATGAGACCCGATGTTTCGGAGAGGAATTTATGACCAGACCCCTGTTTCTTTTGACAACGCTTTCGACCCTGGCGATGTCGGGATTCGCGATGGCGCAAGACGCGGACCCGAGCGAACAGTCCACAGACACCCCTGCCCCGAACGCGGACCTTTCGGTTCTCGACACCGGAGAGCCTGTCAACGACGCCAGTTCGGATGACAACACCTATGTCAGGTCGACCCATGGCGATTGGGCCGTGCAATGCCTGCGCGTCGAAGAAGGCGAGGAACCCTGCCAGATGTACCAGCTTCTCGAGGACGAGAGTGGCGGCAGCGTGGCCGAGGTCAGTATCTTTCGCCTGAACAATGGCGGACAGGTCGCCGCGGGCGGCACGTTCGTGGTCCCGCTGGAGACGCTTTTGACCGAAAAACTGAATGTAAGCGTGGATTCGGGTCAGGCCAAGCGGTACGACTTTTCCTTCTGCACCACGGTCGGCTGCTATTCGCGTGTCGGCTTCACCGCCGAGGACGTGGCCGCGTTCCGCGCCGGTGCCGCAGCGGAAGTCGTCATCGTCCCCGCCTTAGCACCCGATCAGCGCGTGAACGTCACGATGTCGCTGTCCGGTTTCACCGCTGCTTATGAAGAGCTTTCCGAGCTGGAAGACCAGCGCCAGTAAACAATTGCCGACAGGATGGAACGGGGGTCGGATCAGGTGGTCTGGCCCCTGTTGCCGTTCAGGCCGTCCAAAACTGCCAAGGCCGCGCGCTCGCCGGGCGGCAAGCCGCCCTGGCCCAGGCGATGCATCGT
>JAWLGI010000007.1:0-63473 GCA_041685125.1 Marivita sp.
GCCGTAAGGCACCGCGATGCCGGCCAGGATGACCGTGCCCACAAGCACCAGCCAGGTTGCGAATCCGTTCATCTGTCCCGATCCCGTTCGTTTCATGCCGCCGCGCGCTAGACCGCAGTTTATAGGTCCGGCGCGGGCTTTCAACCGGCTGTCACGCCCATCTCCGTCATCTGCGGCGCAGGATCGCGACCGCGAAGAGTGCCTGCGCGTCCGTCAAAACCTCGGCCAGGTTCCAGCCTGCCGTCTGGGCCAGCTCCGACAGGCTCTCGACGGAGTATTTGTGGCTGTTCTCCGTATGGATCGTCTCGCCGGCTGCAAAAGCCACGACATGATCGCCGATTCGCACGCTCTGCTCCTCAAGGCTTTGCAGATGCATCTCCACACGGGCCTCTGTCGCGTTCCAGATCGCCTTGTGCTGGAATGTGTCGAGGTCGAACTCCGCCCCGGCCTCGCGGTTGAGCCGGCTGAGAAGATTGAGATTGAAACGGGCCGTCACCCCGCTGGCATCGTCATAGGCGGCAACGAGCGTCTCGGGGGCCTTTACCAGATCGACGCCGAGGATCAGCGCGTCATGATCCGGCCATTGCCCCAGCCGCAACAGCAGCGCCCGCGCGGCGTCGGGGCTCAGGTTGCCGATGGTCGAGCCGGGGAAGAACCCGACGACCGGCCGCCCGCCGAGATCGGGCAGGGGGACGGGCTGCATGAAGTCGGCGACCACCGGCCGGACGTCGAGATGGGGAAAATCGGTCGCGAGTTCTGCGGCCGAGGCTTGCAGGAAATCCTCCGAGATATCGATCGGCACGTAGGTGGAAAGCCCGTCCAGCCCGTTCAGCAGCAAGCGCGTCTTGACGCTGGCGCCGCTGCCAAGCTCCACAAGCGCTGCGCCTGCGGGCACATGCGCCTGTACCCGTGCCAACCCGGTCTCCAGGATCGCGCGTTCGGTTCTCGACGGATAGTACTCGGCCAGTTGCGTGATTTCTTCGAAGATCGCGCTGCCGTGGTCGTCGTAGAACCATTTCGGCGAAAGCCCCTTGGGGCGGCGCGACAGCCCCGCGATCACATCGGCGTAAAGCGCGCTGTTGCCGATGTCCGGCTTGCGTGGCTCCATCGTGCGTGCGTCCATGATATCTCCGATTGGTTGTGGCGGCCCGCGATGACCTAACCCGCCAGATCAAAACATCCAGCCGATGCCGATATCTGGCTTGCCGTTGCGGCGCGATGCTTTAGGTCCCACACAAGATGATGAAAGGACCCGACATGGCCGAGCCGACCCCGCCCGAGAGCGATGCCACCGATGTGAGCCAACCCTGGGATCAGGACAACCAGGCTTGGTGGGACTGGTATGTCAGCCTTGCGGAGAACGATGGCGCCGACGACGCGGTCCTGGCCGCTGCGCCCTTGCCGGACGTGCCGATCCCGACAGATGACGAGGTCATCGCGGAATTGGCGGCGCCCTACCCGCTGACCGAGGACCAGATCGCGTTTTTCCGGGAAAACGGCTTCATCAAGCTCAAGAATGTCTTTTCGCCGGGGACAGTGCTCAAGCTGCGGGCCGAGTTGATCCGGCTGTTGAAGGTGGAATTCGATGTTGACCCGGACAGCGGCGCGCGCGACCGCTTCCTGAGCCTCGAGATGGTCTGGCCGGACAATCCGCTCCTGCGGGCCTATGTGCTGTCGCCCCGTCTGGGTCAGATTTCGGCGGATCTGCTGGAGGTCCCGGCGGTGCGGCTCTACCATGACAACGTTCTTGCCAAGCAGGCCGGATGTGGCCGCACGCCATGGCATTTCGACGATCATCACTTCCCGCTGGACACGCATGACGTGGTGACCGCCTGGGCCCCGGCGCAGCCGATCCCATTGGAAATGGGGCCGCTGGCTTTCGCCTATCCGCTGGACGTGCACAAGCTGGTCGATGCCGTGACCTTCGAAAAGACCGGCACCGGCTACGACCGCGGCGTGGCCGAGGTTTTCGCCCGCAATGGCGTGACCGTGGACGAGACCCCGTTCGAAATGGGCGAGGTCAGCTTTCATCACAACCTGAATTTTCACACCGCCGCGCGCAATCGCACTGATCGCAGCCGCGTGGTTCTGGCCAACACCTATTACGCCGACGGCGCGCGTATCGTGGATGCGCCGACAATGGTCTCTGGCGACTGGCAGAAATTCATGCCGGGTGTCGGGCCGGGCGATGTTGCGGCCAGCCCGCTCAACCCGGTCTGCTGGCCGGTCGAGGGTTCCGAATGAGCGGCGATATCCTGACGCGCAGCAGCGCCCACTGGTCCGAGGCCGGACGCGCCGGAATGGATGCGTTCTACACCCTTGCCACCGACGATTACAGGCATCTGGCGCAGGCACGTGATTGGTCGGCTTGGTTGTCGGCGGCGCAGTCGAGGGCGGGCGGCCGGTCCCTGCGCCTGCTCGACGTGGCCTGCGGATCGGGCAAGTTTCCCAACGCGCTGGTGCGTCATGCGGGCGTGGCCGAGGCTGGATTGCGGCCGGTGGCGACCGACCTCTTGGACCCTTCTGCGTTTTCCATCGCCGAGGCCCGCGCGGCCCTGCCTGCCCCATTCATGGCAAGCGCCGAACACGAAACGACCTTGCAGGATTTCACCCCGCCGTCCGGCGGCTATGACATCGTCTGGGCGACCCACGCGCTTTACGCCGTGCCGGCCAGCGACCTGCCTGCGGCTGCACGGCGCTTCTGCGAGGCGATTGGAACCGAGGGCCGGGGCGTGATCGCCCACAGTGCCGCCGCCGGGCATTACATCGAGTTTCACCGCCGCTATCTGGAGGCCTTCGCCGCGGAGGACGCCGCCCCCTACATCTCGGCCGAGGATCTTGCGGCCGCGCTGCGCGATATCGGCGCGGATGTCACGGTGACCGAGCTGCGCTATGAGAGTGTCGCAGGGCCGGACGATGTGGCGGCTGTCGAGGGATACCTGCAGCGCTGCGTCTTTGATGACAGCGTCTCGCTGGCGGAGATGCAGGCTCGCGACCCTGTGGCAGACTGGCTCAAGGTGGCGCAGGCTGATGATGGCTGGCGCTTTCCGCAGCTGGTGCACCTGATGGACATCACAGTCTGAGCCCCACAAACCGGAGATTGCGTGTGAATGATCACAGCCCCCTGAGGTCTGCCTGGACCGAAAGTCTTGCCCGTGGCCAGCGCCCCGACGCGGCCGCCCTGCGCGCCCATCTGCGGGCCGTGCATCGTGACCATGCGGGGTTTACCGAAACCTGCGCGCGGGCCTGCCGCGATGCCGCTGGGCGCACCAGCTACGACTGGCTTGCCGAGGCGGTGCCGGAGACAGGCGGAGCACGGGTGCTCGACCTTGCTTGCGGGTCCGGTCCGCTGCTGGACATCCTGCACCACCGCAATGCGGGATTGCGCCTGACGGGCCTGGACATGTGCCCGGAAGAACTGGCGCTGGCGCGTGCGCGTTTGCCGGCGGGGTCTGCCGATCTGATGCTGGCCGAAGCACAGGACATGGAACAGATCGCGGCTGGCTCGCTTGACGCGGTTCTGTGCCACTGGGCGTTGACGCTGATGGACCCTGTCACGCCGGTTCTGGACGAGGTGCGCCGCGTTCTGGCGCCGGGTGGCTGCTTTGCGGCGCTGGTGGATGGCCCGATGGACGCCGCGCCGGGGTATACCGCGGTGCATGATCTTATCTATGGATATGTGCAGTCTGAACTGCCCGGCTATGGCGAGGTCGATCTGGGGGATCCGCGGATACGCGGCACCGACAGCCTGAGCGATCTGGTCCGCGCGGCCTTTCCCGCCGCGACGGTGACTGTCGAGACCAGCGTCGTCACGCTGGAGGGTGCCGCCACGGACGTGGCCGAGGCTGCGGCCGGGTTCTTTTATGCCGCCTTCATCCTGTCACCCGCGTCGCGCGTGAAGATGCTGGCGGAACTTGCGGCTCTCCTTTCAACGTCCGGGCAGGGCACGAGCGCCGTGCCACAAGGCAGTTTCGCGATGCCGATCAACCGGCTTGTCGTCTCGACGTGACCGGTGCGATGCCGATGACGGGGGTATTCGCGCGCTGCATCACGGAATGCGCAGGCGCCATCGCCAGGAACCGATCCGGGAACGACAGGAGACTTGGCCGGAATCGGTAGCGGGGAAGTCGGGTTGCCACAAGGGCGCGCCCCGCGCCCCCTGTTGGGGGCCAAGGACGGTGCCCGGACAGGTGGCTCTGCATCAACCGTCGGACGGCCTGCGTGGCTATAATCTCGGTCGAATGGGCGCGGATGCGGATCAGGTCAACCGACCGCAAAAGGTGGTCTTGTGGGGGCTGACATGCGTCCCGGCCTGCGGTCCCGCAGTCAAACCAACCCGGCTGCCTTGAACATCTGGTGCAACTCCGCCTCGGGTCGCGGCCCGATATGAGAGATCACCTCTCCTGCCGCGACGCAGCCCATGCGCCCGCACGTCTCCATATCGCGGCCCGTGGCCAGCCCGTAGAGGAATCCGGCCGCGAATTGGTCGCCCGCCCCTGTCGCGTCCACCGGGACCACCTTTTCGACCGGGATATCGACCCGTTCACCTTTGTGGATGATCGACACCCCATCGCCCGACCGGGTGCAGACCACCAGCGGGCATATCGCGGCAACGGCGGCCAGATCGGACTCCAGATCGTTGTTCTGATAGAGGGACATGATCTCGGCCTCGTTGCCGATCACGTAGTCCATCTCGTGTTCGATGAGGTTCAGGAAATCGTCTCGGTGACGTTCGACGCAAAACGGGTCGGAAATGGCGATCCCCGCCTTGCCCCCCGCCGCGCGACAGGTGCGGGCGGTGCGGATGAAGGCGTCTTTTCCCTTGTCCTTGTCGAACAGATACCCCTCGAGGAACACGATCTCGGCCTCGGCGGCGACATCCTCGGACACGTCTTCGGGGCCCAGCTCGGCCGAGATACCCAGATAGGTGTTCATCGACCGCTCGCCATCGGGCGAGACAAAGATCATCGACCGCGAGGTGGGCAATTCACCGCCCGCCACAGGCGCGTTCACGAAATCCGTTCCGCCGTCTTTCATCGCGTCGGCATAGAAGCGCCCCAGCGCGTCGTCATGCACCCGCCCGATGAAGCCGGTGCGCAAGCCAAGGTTGCCCAGCCCGGCCAGCGTGTTGGCGACCGATCCGCCCGGCGTCTGCGTGCGTTCTTTCATTGCCGCATAAAGCGTCTCGCCACGGTCGCGTTCGACCAGTTGCATGATGCCTTTCTGAATGCCCATCTGGTCCAGAAACGCATCCTCGGCGCGCGCGATCACGTCGACGACGGCGTTGCCGATGCCGACAACCTGGTATGTCTTGCTCATGTCGTTTTGTCCTCGAATTGACAGAGATCGCGGATCACGCAGACGCCGCATTTGGGTTTCCGGGCGACACAGGTGTAGCGCCCGTGCAGGATCAGCCAGTGATGGGCGTGATGCTGGAAATCGACCGGGATATGGTCTTCGATGGCGCGTTCGACCGCGACCACGTCCTTGCCGGGGCAGATGCCGGTGCGGTTTCCGACGCGAAAGATATGGGTGTCGACCGCCTGCGCCGGATAGTGCCACCACATGTTCAGGACCACGTTGGCGGTCTTGCGGCCCACACCGGGCAGGCTTTCCAGCGCGGCGCGGGAATTGGGCACCTCGCCGCCATACTGATCAACGAGGATGCGGCTGAGCTTTATGACATTCTTGGCCTTATTGCGATAAAGACCGATGGTCTTGATATGTTCGATCACCCCGTCTTCACCAAGCGCGAGCATCTTGTCCGGGGTATCCGCGACCTGAAACAGCGTTTTGGTGGCCTTGTTCACCCCGGCATCCGTGGCCTGCGCCGACAATGCGACGGCGACGACGAGGGTATAGGCGTTCACATGATCGAGCTCGCCCTTGGGTTCGGGTTCGTCCGCCTGAAAACGGGTAAAGATCTCTCGGATCGTGTGATAGTCGATTTGCCGGGCCATGAGCGCCGGTATGCCGCGCAGGCGCGCGCGGGGCAAGTCCTCACCTTGCGCAGGTTTCGGGTCGCCTGTGGCCTTGCCCGTGGGATACAGATTGCGCCACAGCAGCACGAAGGACCGAAAGGATGACCCTGACCGATCTCGCAGAGGACAGCCAAGGCTACCATTTTCACGTCATGCGGCGCGCGCTTGATGTGATAGACACCAAGGGTCCGAACGTGTCGCTTGACGAACTGGCGTCCGAGATGAACATGAGCCCGGCGCATTTTCAGCGCGTGTTCTCGCGCTGGGTGGGCGTCAGCCCGAAGCGGTACCAGCAATACCTGACGCTGGGCCATGCCAAGGCGCTCTTGTCTGATCGTTTCACCACGCTGGGTGCGGCACATGCCACTGGCCTGTCGGGGGGCGGACGATTGCATGACCTGTTCCTGCGATGGGAGGCGATGAGCCCCGGAGATTTCGCCCGCAAGGGCGCGCATCTGACCGTGTACTGGGGCTGGTTCGAGAGCCCGTTTGGTCCTGCCCTTGTCATGGGGACCGAGAAGGGACTCTGCGGTATCGCCTTTGCCTCGGAATGCACCGGGGACGAGGCGATGCAGGACCTCACCAGCCGCTGGCCCAACGCCAGCTATGTCGAGGCCCCGGACCGGCTCGAGCCTCGGGTGCGGGCCGCCTTCGGCCAGGCAGAGGGCGATGTGCCGCTTTTCATGATTGGCGCCCCGTTCCAGATCAAGGTCTGGGAAGCCTTGATGCGGATCCCGTCCGGTCACGTCACCACCTATTCCGAGATCGCCGAATTCATCGGTCACCCAAAAGCCGTGCGCGCGGTGGGCACGGCGGTGGGTCGCAACCCGATCAGCTTCCTGATCCCGTGCCACCGGGCACTGCGCAAATCGGGTGGGCTTGGTGGCTATCATTGGGGCCTGCCAGTGAAACGCAGCATCCTGGCATGGGAGGCTGCGCGCCACGAGGCTGATGTCTAGGGCGTGACCCCCAGGGGTCAGATCGTGCCATGGGCGGAAAGATGCCGACTTCTCCAAGACTGGCATTCTTCCACCCGTCATGACAAGGTACCATGACGCCAGGACCCTTTTCCGAGGTAAACAATGAGGTACGAGATCATGAATCACCGTAAGAAATCCATCGCAGTCCTTTTGGCCGGCAGCCTGGCGCTGAGCGCATGTACAGACCCGAACGACCCGAACCGCCAAGCCAAGACCGGTGCGCTTATCGGCGCGGGAACCGGGGCCACCATCGGTGCCTTGATGGGCAACGATCCCGAAGAGCGCCGCCGCAACGCCGCCGCGGGCGCGATCATCGGCGGGGGTGGGGGCGCCATCATCGGCAACCGGCTTGACAAGCAGGAAGCGGACCTGCGCCAGCAGATCGGCAATGACAACGTGACGATCCGCAACACTGGCGATCGTTTGATCGTGACGTTGCCGCAAGACATCCTGTTCGCAACCGACAGCGCAACGCTGCGCCCCGACCTGCAGCGCGATCTGCGCAGCGTCGGCCAGAACCTTCTGGACTATCCGAACACCACGGTCCAGGTCATCGGGCATACCGACAATACGGGTGAGGCGTCATATAACCTCAACCTGTCGCGTCAGCGTGCGCAATCGGTGTCGAACATCCTGGCGAATGAAGGCGTTTCTTCGGCGCGGATCCAGAGCATCGGGCGAGGAGAGGATCAGCCGATCGCAAGCAACCTGACGCCGGAAGGCCGCGCGCAAAACCGGCGTGTCGAGATCGTGATCCTGCCGACGGCGTAATCCAATCCACTAGAGCGAACACAACCCGCGCCAGTCCTGGCGCGGGTTTTTGCACTTTTATTTATGTGTCAGTTGCGGATCACGAGTCGCGACAATTGATTTGCGCGCAATCCGCATCACGTCTGTCGTCATATCCATTGTTCGGGGAAGTCACATCCATGTCGAAACTCACGCTTCTTGGTTTGTGCGGTTCGTTGCGCCGCGCCTCTACCAACCGTTTGCTGCTGCACGAGGCGGCTCGCCGCTTTGGCGATGCAACCTTCGCGGAGGGCGATCTGCGGTTTCCACTTTATGATGGTGATCTCGAAAGCGAGGAAGGTGTGCCGCCAAGCGTTCAGACCTTGGCGGATCAGATAGCGAACGCGGACGCGGTGGTGGTGTCCGCACCGGAGTACAACAAGGGGATTTCCGGGGTGCTCAAGAACGCTCTGGATTGGGTCAGCCGCACCGAAGGCGCGCCTTGGGCCGACAAACCCGTTGCGATCATGTCGTCCACGGCGGGACGCGCCGGGGGGGAGCGAACGCAGAACATGACACGCCTGTGCCTTGTTCCGTTTCGCCCGCTTCTTGTGCCGGGACCAGAGGTTCTTGTCGGGACCACGTTCAATCAGTGGGACGAGGATGGCCGTCTGACGAACGAAATCAATGCAAAGGCATTGGATGCATTGATGGCGAACCTGCGCCGCGCCGCAGAGGCGACCATCTCGGCGTGATCAGCAGCCTGTGCCTTTGGTCACCACGCTGAGGGTTTTCCAAATTACCGACAGATCCTGAGTGAAGGTCACTTTGCTCAGGTAGTCGGCATCGTACTGCGCGCGCTCGGCAAAACTGCTTTCGTTGCGCGCGGAGATTTGCCAGAAACCTGTCAACCCCGGGCGCAGCGCGTAGTATGCCGAACCGGGATAAATCGCCTGCTGGTCCACCATCATGGGGCGCGGGCCGACAAGCGACATATCACCCTTGAGCACATTCCAAAGCTGCGGCAACTCGTCCAGAGATGTCTTGCGAAGGATATGGCCGATTTTGGTGATCCGCGGATCATGCTGGAGCTTCTGGTTGCGATCCCATTCGTGGCGCGCGGCCGGGTTGGCGGCAAGGTGCTTTTGCAGTGCCGCATCGGCATTGTTCACCATGCTGCGCAGCTTCCACATCGTGAACGTCTTGCCGAAGCGTCCGACGCGGGTCTGCTTGTAGAATGCACCTCCACCGTCGCGCGACACGAGCAGCGCGCAGATACCGACAACGATCAAGACCGGAAACGCCGCCATCAGAACCAGCAGAATGTCGAGGCCGCGCTTGAAAGTGTCGCGATAGACGCTCCGCGCTTCCTGGGTGGTGAATGCGGAGTTGACCAGCGTCTTGATTTCATTGCCTTGCAGAGTTTGACGAACGTGCAGTGTCATGTGGAACACCCTTTGATTTTTTGCCAAGGCCGACCGAGACGCCGCCGCAGGCCAGCAAGAACCGGTTGTTTGCAGCGTCGGGCTGCAAACATTTCTGCGCCCTAGCGGCGCAAATGGTCAGACTTTCAAGCTATTTGGCAGACTTCAGCAGACGACTTTACGCGGCTCCCCAATGGACGCACCAACCCCCAAGTGCCAGATTTGAAAGTGACAGGATTGTGGCCTGCCGCCTCTGAGCACGGTTATGACTGCTTGCCGCATTTCCGTCAACTTTCATGCTGGAGAAAGCGATGGCGTGCCGTGGGCTACATGCGCAGACCAACGCAGAATCGGTTGAAATCGCCCATTTTTTCTTGAAAAGGACCCGCTCGATTATTTACGGGACGTGGCCAATCAAGCGCGACACGCCGCTTGCTCCGATCCGGGGAAGCAACACGTGTCACACTTCGCGTTTCAAGGATCGCATGGATATCGCGATCCTCGTGTTCAATACTGTTCATGGCGGGCAATTGGTCACGAAACGGATCAGGTTTTCCATCAATCCATTTTTTTTGCACCGATTGTCGCCGCTGGGGAAACAGTTGCCGTAGGCAGGCGCAATTTCTGGGCTGCGCCGACTGTCTATGGAGTTGCGACAATGATCCATCTGCCGGGTGTCAGCAGGAAACCTGTTCAGGCCATCGGCAAGACCAACCGGTGCGACCTCATTGGGATCACGAAATGTAATAATTTGAAATAATTTTGCCTTGAGTTTGAACAGTCGACATCCTGTTCCTGCCACATTCCGCCCGAATCTGGTCCAAATTCACAGAATCGGGTCGAAGTTGGGCAAAGCAGGACAGGTTGCGCCACAATTTGCGAAGGTCTATCTGCAAGGCGTTGTCTTCAGCCAGGATTGGTTCCCCATGTCCCACAAAGTTTATGCGCGCGATCTGCCAGATGATCTCGACCTCGGATCCGAAGTCGCGATTGATTGCGAAACGATGGGTCTGCATCCGCATCGCGACCGCTTGTGCGTTGTTCAGCTGTCCAACGGGGATGGCCGCGCGCATTTGGTGCAGATCGAAAAGGGGCAGACGTCGGCTCCGAACCTTGAACGACTTCTCGCCGATCCGAAGGTGCTCAAGCTTTTCCACTTTGGCCGCTTCGATATCGCAGCATTGCAGAACACCTTCGGCGTCGTCACCGCACCGGTCTATTGCACAAAGATCGCGAGCCGCCTCGTGCGCACCTACACCGATCGGCACGGGTTGAAGGCGTTGCTTCAGGAACTTCTGGGCATCGACATCTCAAAGCAGCAACAATCCAGCGACTGGGGCGCGACGGAGCTGAGCCAGGCGCAGGTCGAATACGCCGCGTCAGATGTTCTGTACCTGCACCGTCTGCGCGACGCGCTTCAGGTGATGCTCGAACGAGAGGACCGGGCCGACCTGGCGCAGACATGTTTCGATTTCCTGCCGACACGGGCGCGTCTTGATCTTGTCGGTTGGCCGGACACCGATATTTTCGCCCATTCGTGAACGGCCGGATCGCCAGATGTATTCGCGCCTGATTGCCTGGTTGAAAATCCTTCTGCCGCTGGGCGCGCTTGTGCTGTTGTCGACGATCTTTCTGTTCTCGCGCGGGCCTGACCCGATCGCGACGATCCCCGTCCTGACCGGCGGCGCCGACCCGAGCAAGAGCGAACAGATCGGCGCGCCGTTTTACGCTGGCACCACCGATGGTGGACAGGGCCTGACCCTCGCCGCGCGGCAGGCCCGCATGGGTGACGACAAGAACGCCGGGATTGTCGCCGACGATCTGCGCGCGGTGATCGACATCGACCCGGGCAACCGTATCACGATCGATGCGACCCTCGGGCGGGTGGACGACGAAGACCGGCTCGTGATGCGCAACGGGGTCACGCTCCAAAGCAGTTCGGGCTATTCCGTGCGCACGGACGGGATGGACGCCGCAATCGACCGCGTGGACATGGAAAGCACCGCGCCGGTGCGTGCAGACGGGCCCGGCCTGACGCTTTCGGCGGGAAAGTTGCTGGTTCGCGACGCGGGACAGGGGGCCGATATTCAGTTGCTGTTCACCGATGGGGTAAAGCTGGTATACACCCCTCAACAAAGCGAGGCTCGGCCATGAGACGAACAGTGATGACACTCCTGATGCTGGGGCTGGCCTTTGGCGCGGCGGCGCAGGGGACAGAGGTTCCGTTTGGCACGGTGGATCAGGACACATCCCTTCCGATCGAGGTCAGCGCGGAGTCGCTGTCGGTCTCGCAGAACGACGGGTCGGCGCTGTTCACCGGAAATGTCGTGATCGGGCAGGGCGAAATGCGCCTGTCCGCCCCGCGCGTTCTGGTGTTCTACACCGAAAACCAAAACGGCGTGGAACGGCTCGAAGCGACCGGCGGTGTAACATTGGTCAATGGCGATCAGGCCGCCGAGGCGGACAAGGCGCAATACGAGGTCAATCGCGGTACGATCCGCATGACGGGCAATGTGCTTTTGACCCAGGGGGCCAACACCCTTGTGTCCGACAGCATGGATGTCGATCTCGAAGGTGGCACTGCCCAGATGAACGGGCGCGTCCGCACCGTGTTTTCATCAGAAGAGAACTGATGTCCGCCCCGACTTTTTCAGTGACCGACGGGCAAAGCGGGCTGATCGTCCGGAACCTGCGCAAGAGCTACAAGAAACGCGTGGTGATCCGCGACGTATCGCTCGAGGTGCAGCGCGGCGAGGTGGTGGCGCTGCTCGGCCCCAATGGCAGTGGCAAGACCACGTCGTTCTATGCGATTGCCGGGTTGCTCAATCCCGAAGGCGGCACTGTCCTGATCGACGGGCATGACGTCACCTTCCTGCCGATGTACCGCCGCGCGCGCATGGGAATCGGGTATCTGCCACAGGAAATGTCGATCTTTCGCGGCATGACGGTGGAGGACAATATCAGCGCCATCCTCGATATCAGCCAATCCGACAGGCATCGCCGCCGCGAACGGCTCGAGGAATTGCTGGGCGAGTTTTCCATCGAACATCTGCGTCGCGCGCCCGCGCTGGCCTTGTCGGGCGGAGAACGGCGCCGCGTTGAAATCGCACGCTGTCTTGCTGCCGACCCCAAGTACCTCCTGCTGGACGAACCCTTTGCCGGCGTCGACCCGATCAGTGTCGGCGACATTCGCCACCTTGTTGCCGATCTCAAGAAACGCGGCATCGGCGTTCTGATTACCGACCACAATGTGCGCGAAACGCTCGAAATCGTGGATCGCGCCTATATCCTGCATGATGGAAAGGTGCTGATGTCCGGCTCTCCCGAAGAGGTCGTGCGCAACGAAAACGTGCGCCGGGTCTACCTTGGGGACAGCTTTCGGATCGGATAATTCCTGCGGCTTTTGATGGAAGTCATTGACAGGTCGCCATGCCGGGATTGAAATGGACCCATGGCGTTTGAAGACTCAGACCGTCACGTTGTGCAGTGCCCGCCACCCCGGCGGGTCAACCAAATTAAACGGGCGTCACGTCATATTCCTTTTGCTCCTGAACGGACCGGCGGGCAGGCCCGCACCGTTCGGCTGCAAGACCAGAACAATAAAAAAGGATATCCTATGCGTTACCAGATAACCGGCAAACAGATCGATGTTGGGGAGGCGCTTCAGACTCATGTGAAGACCGAACTGGACGCCATGCTGGGCAAGTATGCAGGGCGCCCGACGGACGCAACGGTCATCTTTTCCAAGAGTGGCCATGAATATGTTTGCGAGACGGTGGTTCACCTGTCGACCGGTCTGAACGCGACGGCCAAGGCGCATGCAACCGAGATTTATTCTGCCTTTGACGGTGCTTGCGAGAAGATGGACAAGCAGTTGCGCCGCTACAAGCGCCGGCTCAAGGACCATCACAAGGATCGGACGGAGCCGGTTGAACTCTCTGGTGCGTCCTCGTATATCCTCGCCAGCGACGTGGAAACGCAGGATGACGAACCGGAATCACTGCAGCCTGTCATCGTGGCAGAGATGGAAACGCAAATCCCGTCTTTGTCGGTTGGCGAAGCGGTGATGCAAATGGAATTAGCGGGACTGCCAGTTTTGGTGTTCCGGAATGACAAGAAGGACGGTGTCAACGTCGTGTATCGCCGGGACGATGGAAACATCGGCTGGATCGATCCCTGATCGGCTTCGAGCACCGCTCTTCCAGCAAAGAGCAGCCCATGAAATTCGCAGACCTGTTGAGTTCGAAGGCCGTCAAGGCCGTGACCACAGCATCCAGCAAGAAGCGCGTGATGCATTCGATTGCCGAAGTGGCGGAGTCCGCTTATGGGATCCCCGCCCAGCGCGCGGTTGAGGCGCTGCTCGAACGAGAAGGCCTTGGCCCCACGGGTGTGGGCCATGGCGTCGCCCTGCCGCATGCCCGACTTGACGAGGTTGAAAAGGTGTCGGGTGTCTTCATCCTGCTGGAAAAACCCATCGATTTCGAGGCGGTCGATCGTCAGCCGGTCGACGTCATCTTCGCATTGTTCGCGCCAGAGGATGCAGGTGTCGAACATCTCAAGGCACTGGCTTTGGTGTCGCGCACGCTGCGGGACCAGACGTTCTGCACCAAGCTGCGGTCAAACCCCGACCCGTCGACCCTGTACACCATCATCACCGAAGCGGCCGCTGTTCAGGCGGCGTGATCCCCACCTGCCTCAGGCGGTCGCATCGAAATCGGTGAAACCGAACATCATGTAATCGCGCGGATAGACATCGCGGCACAGCTTTTCGAGCTGCGAATCGTAAATCTGCGAGAGCCTGACCTGATGCGTGTCCTCTGCCGGCAGGTCCGGCACGACATCGACGCCGACCGCCTGTGCCAGGCGGGGAAGGGCAGTGGCCATCTCTGCCTCGCGGATCAGGTGGTCTGGCAAACAGAAATCCGCCATGCCCTGCAAGACCGCGACCTGGCTGGCCCAATGTGCGTCAATCCGGATGCTGGTCTGTCCGTTCAGGTTCGAGCGCAGGAAGGCCAGAAACCCCTCGAACGCGACCTTGTGGGCGCGCAAGTCGTAACCCGGATCATTCGGGTCGTCCGGCATCGCGATGCCGTGGGACCGGATCAAGTGCCGGCGGATCTTGGTGAAGCTGCCCGGTCCCGTGGCAAGCACCTTGTCGCAGAACGCGGCATGGGCGCGCGCCAGGGGGTGCCGCAGAACGGCAAAGCGGCGATGACCGGGATGGTCCCGCATCCAGCTGCGCAGCGTTTTCTGGTTGAACCTGGTGACAAGCTCTGACCCGTCCCCTTCGAGCGCCGCCATCCATGTCGTCACGCTGATCTGCGGACCGGACCGGATCGGCATGAACAACAGCGGGTGCCGCGCCGAGCCGACATATGTCGGCACCACTGGTCCGCGCCTTGGTTCGAAATTCGGTGTCCGGGTCAGATCGAATGTGTCCATCGCGCGCAGGGCTGTCTGCATCTGGTCAAAGTTGGACACCTTGTCCGACACGGGCTGCGGATTCTGCGGCTTGAGGTTGGACTGGAACGCCTCCGGTGGCATCTCGATCCCCAGCCAAGCGGCCAGACCGCTCAGGATCTCCGTGTCGTTCAGATCGTCATAGCCGATGTAGTAGGCAGACTGACCCGTCACCTGCAGCGCGCGCATCATCTCTATCTGGAACGCCTGTGTCCGTCCAAGATGGCGTTCGAATTCGTGCATATCGAAATGTGCCTTGGCGTCCTTGCGGTTCTGCACATTTGTAAGCTTCCACTGATCGGTCGCACGCGCGATCTTGAGGCTGATATAGCTATCCAGGGGGTTCCGTGTGAGGATGATCTTGCCGCAGCGCGGATCGCTCAGGATCGCGGGCAGGATGCGTGGGTCATGGTCGCTGAAATAGCGAAAACCGCCAAGCCCGTCGGAGCGTGATCGGATCGTCGACAACAGCCTTTCAGGGTTGTCCTCGCGCTGGCGCAGCGTGATGCCAAGAACATCGTCCCGGTTCGGATAGCCGATGAAATTGGGATTGAACGCCTCCCCGTGACAGGTCACGCCGGGGATCTGGTTGAGGTAATCCTCAAGGAGGTTCGAGCCTGTCCGCATCTCGGCGAAAACCACGAAGTGATCGAAGCGGGCGGTCAAGGTTTCAGTCTTTCACGAGGTATGGGCGCGGGCGGGGTGCATCATGTGCGGGGCCCTGTGCAATCGGGTCGGCGGGGAAATCGCCCATCAGGTAAGGGTGCATGCCCTGGTTCTTGAGGTTCTGCAAAAACTGCCCAAAGCCGGTCAGGTCTACCATGCGCGGTGCCTCCGTGAGGCGGCGATTGGGCTGAAAGCCGATCTCGTCCACGATCACCTGGATCGCTTCCATCGGGCTTTCGATGAACTCTGCCATCGTCCAGATCCGCCTGCGGCACTTGGAATAAGGCGAGCGCAGCGCATCGAGCATCTCGGTCTCGATCTTCTGCAGCTGCGCAGCTTCGCGCCGCAGGTCGGCAAAACTGCGGTTCGACTGGAACAGCGGGATCGCCCATGCCCCCGAGATCACCGAGACCTGCGCGTTCGGGTCCTTGGCGATGTCCCAGATCACGTGCGGCGTGCTTTTCGGCCCGAGCTGAAAACACTGCCGTTCGCCGCGCGTGTTCCACAAGAGGTTTGTCAGGAACATCTTGGGATCGTAGTCGCGCAACGTCGCATTGTCGGACAGCGCACCGTTCATGAAGCTTTGCCCATCGGCGAAATGCGCCCGGTCCGGTGCGAAAAGATGCCCGTGCACCCGCGCGCCTGTGACCTGTGCCAGCCAAGGCTCGAAATCGGTGAACAGCTCGGTGAACCCTTGAAACACCGAATACTTGGCCGCCGTCACGCCGTTTTCCCAATCCTCGTTGGGGTGGCGGCTTTGCATGTAAAGGCCGGGTCGCCCCCGCGTCCTGCGGTCCACCGCCTTGGCAAAGATGCGGTCGATCTTGCCGGGGTTGGGTTCCTGAAGGCTCAGCTCGCCGGGTTTGGGGCTCAGGAACGTCGTGTAGAGCCGATCCGCATTGTGCCAGATCTTGCGCGCCACAAAGCAGTCGGACCGACGCAGCAATTGCAGATGGTCATCGTAGAAGATGTGCGGCTTGCCCTGGAAATCGAATTTCGACAGGGTCAATGATCGGCTGACCACATTGGTCGAATAAAGCCGCGTCAGCGTCTGGAAATAGCTTTCATCGGGGATCCAGACGTGACGGAAATACCGGTCATAGACCTTGCGCCTGGGGTCTTCGAGGATCGAGGCCAGCGTCTGTCGGGTCAGGCACCACCATTGGCTTCCCATATGCGGCGTCAAACCATCGGGGATCTTGCGCTTGTAGCCGATCTTGCGCTGCAGCTCGACAAAGCGGTCAAACAGGTACCGGTTGCGCCGCCACGAAAACGGGAACCGCATGGTAAAACGTTCCTCGTCCAGCCCGCCAATGGTCCAGGGCACATCCGCCGTTGTTGCGCTTTCGATATGGTCAGTGCGGGGGCGGGCCTTGAGGTAGTCGACCAATTCCTGCACCGGGCGCAGCGGCAGGCAGGCGCCAGAGGTCAGGTAGACATGGCTGACATCCTCGAACTCGGACAGCATCAATTGGCTGGCATCCTGGCTGGCCGCGACCAGCCCCCATGTTCCCCAGTCGCAATTGTGCCTGCGGGAAAACCGGATAAGGGGATCGTCGGCCAGCCGTTCGGCGAAAATCTTGAAGCGGTTTTTCGGCACCACCTGATCCACATGGATCACCACCGGGCAACCGGCCTTGGTCCAGTGGCGGGCCACCTGCTCTGCGCGGTGCAGCGCGGTGTGGGCCAGCATCACGATCCCGATGCTCATGCCCAGTTGCCCATCGACATGAGGCCGAGAATCTCAAGCTGGCGCCAGTTGATGTATTTCTCGGACCATTTGCACCAAAGCTCGGGATTGTCCTTCAGCGCGCTGGCATAGGCGACATATTCCTGGCTTCCGGCATAATGTTCGCGGCGCTTGAGCTCTTCCATCGCCTTTTCGTTGAACGTGCTCAGGAACTTGGTGTGCAAAAGCGCGCCCGAGGCCTTTTCGCCACCCCATTCGTCATACACCTTGTTCAGGCCGCGCGGCAGGAGCATGTGTGTGGAACTGGCATAGGCATAGCGGCTGTGCCATTTGACCAGCGGGATCTTGTTCAGCGCCGGTGCCGCCTCGGGACGGTCGGGAAAGAACACGCGTGCCCGCGGCCCCCCCTGGATCCACAGGTTCTCCAGCAGGTGGTTGCGTTTGACCGTGTAATTCCCGGAATCGAACCACGCCGCGATCTCGAGAGGGTTCTGGCCCGCCTGGTAGGGCACCGCGTCGATCCGGCCCTTCGGATACATGTCCAGCAGCATCGCGCCGAAGGATTTGATCGCTGACGCCTCGAGCCAGTCGGTCAACGCCGGCAAGGGGCGGGAATCGCAGAACGGGTAGACGAAGAATTCGTCAGGATCGACAGTCAGGCACCAGTGACCGTGGCCATATCTGCGCAGCAGCCAGTTCATCCAGTCCATGCCAAAGCGTGACCGCTTGTAGCTTTTGCGCGTGTGCCAGACCGACACATCGGGCTGCGCGGCGAGCAGTTCCGCCGTGCCGTCCGTGCTGTCGTTGTCAACAAAAATGAAATGGGACACGCCCATTTCCCGGTAATATTTCAGGAAATAGGGTAGCCGGATGCCTTCGTTGCGCAGCGTGCAGAACAACAGAACGTCCTTGCTGCGGATCAGATCGGTGCGGTTGAAAACAGGTTTCAATTCGCGGCGTTTGCGGAACGCGCGAATCCTCCAGCGTTTTCGCTGAAGCCTTAGCCGGTATCTTTGCGCCAATCCCAAGGATCAGTTGCCTGTTTTTGCGGCAGCGTGGGACGTCCTGGTATCAAAAGACGGTAAACAGCTTGTTGAAATGCATCTGCCATTGTGGGGCAACCACCCCATCTTTCCTGTACTGATCACCGTTTCGGTCCCGACGTTTTCGCGCCAGTTTCTCGATATGCTTGTGCCAAAGGTAGCGTGCTGATTCGCTGGCGTAAACAGGGTATTCGCCCAAGACTTCCTGGAAGACTGGCAAAGGTGTGCAAATCACCGGCACATCAAGCGCTGCAGCCTCGATCGCTGGGTAGCCGAAGCCTTCGGCCCGGCTGGGAAACAGCAACCCGTTGCTATTCTCCAGCAGCGCCCACATCGCGCTGTCGTCCAGATCGGACAATTCATGCACGTTTCGCGGTTGTGTGTCGAGGCGGGCAAACACGTCCTTGTTCATCCAGCCACGCCGCCCACACAGAACCAGGTGGGGATCCTCGGAGCCGGTATAGGCGTGCCAAAGGTCCAGCAGAAACCCGATATTCTTGCGCGGCTCTATCGTGCCGATCACCACGAAATAGGGCTTTCCGGTCCATGGACCGACTGGCGCCGCGCCGAGTGTCATGGCTGGCTGGCCGGGCCATAGAATGTGAATGGCATCATCCTCCAGGGTCGCAGCGTGCGACAGGATCTGCGCCTTGGTCTGTTTCGAGTTGCACATCACGATATCGGCGTGCCGGTCCACACGGTTGAAAAACCGTTTGAAGGCCAGGCAGGATTTCGGTGTCTGCACCTCGGGCAGGTCGAGCGGGATCGTGTCATGCAGATAAATCGCGATCCGCGTCGTGTCGCAGGCGCGCAGGGCATGGATGATCCGATCATCGAAATTGGTCTGCCCTGTATTGAGGTAGACGGTTCCCCTTGGCAGATGCCGTTTCAGCATGTTGGTCAGCCCAGGACCCGTTGACCGGTCCAGCGCCATCCGGCGCAGCCCGGTTTCCGTTTTCCCGCGCCGTGAATCCTTGCGCCGCGAGAGGCGCGATATCAGGTCGCTGTGCTGCCACATTGGTCTGTCGCAATGCGCGAGCAGTTGCTGACACGCGGTCCTGTCCAGAAGCATGAACCCAAGCCGTGTTCGCACAAGCCCGAAAAGCGGGGCCGGATCGTCTGCCAGACGCGTGATATAGGCCCGTTCGATCCTGTCGATCCCGGTGGGTCGCAGCCCGGCCCGGCTGACGGTTCGGGTCACATCCAGAAGATGCGCCGGCGCGGGGCTATTCGCGATAATCTGCAACTTGATGCCACCGCCACGCATCTTCGATCATCTGTGGCATTGTCGATTTGCGTGGTTTCCAGTTCAACTCATGCTCGGCCCGGTTCGATCCTGACACCAGCTTGACCGCATCGCCCGGCCGCCGGTCGCCCAATGTCGTGGGGACGTCCATATTCGTCACGCGGCGCGCCGCATCGATCACCTCGCGCACCGAGAAGCCCGACCCGGTGCCAAGATTGAAGGTGCGGTCCCCCTTGCCCTCGAGCAGCCAGCGCAGGCCAAGCAGATGCGCATCGACAAGGTCGGACACATGCACATAGTCGCGGATGCAGGTGCCATCCTCGGTTGGATAATCCGTGCCGTATATCGTGACCCCGTCCCGAACCCCTGCCACCGCGTCCAGCACAATCGGCACGAGATGCGTTTCCGGCCTGTGGAATTCGCCCACCTGCGCCTCCGGATCAGCCCCTGCCACGTTGAAATACCGAAAGATGACGTGGCGGAGCCCATGCGTGGCCCCGAAATCACGCAGCATTTGCTCCACCGCCTGTTTTGACGCGCCATAGGCGTTGAGCGGCTGTTGTTGCGTCTTTTCGTCCAGAACGACGTTGTCCTGGTCGCCATAGGTCGCACAGGTGGATGAAAACACGATATCAAGACAGCCATGCGCGACAGCCGCCTCGATCAGGTTCAGCGACCCGAGAACATTGTTGCGCCAATAAAGACCGGGGTTGCGCATCGCCTCGTCCACACGGCTCAACGCGGCGAAATGCAGGATCGCTTTCGGGTCATACGCGTCGAACGCACGGCCGATTGCATCCGCATCCGTCAAGTCACCTTGGATGAATGGCCCGAATTGGACGGCATCGCGCCAACCGGTTGACAGGTTGTCAAAGGTAACCGGCGTAAACCCGGCCCGTGCCAGCGCCTTGCAGGCATGCGACCCGATATACCCCGCGCCGCCCGAAACGAGAATGTTCATGGATCACTCAGCCGCGTTTTCCGCCTGCATGACAGAGTCCAGGAAGCCGCGCAAATCATCCTTGAGATCGTCGCGGGCCAGTCCGAAGGCAACGGTCGCCTGAAGGAAGCCAGCCTTGGACCCGCAGTCGAAACGCTGACCCCTGAAGCGATAGCCATAGACACCTGTCTTGTCGATTTCCTGCGCAATGGCATCGGTCAACTGGATCTCGCCGCCGGCACCGGATTCGATCTTGCTCAGGTTTTGCAGAACCTTTGGATCAAGGATGTAGCGCCCGATCACGGCAAGGTTCGACGGTGCATCCGCGGATGCGGGTTTTTCGACCATGCCCTTGACCGACACCATTGATCCCATGTCCTCTTGCACGTCCAGGATACCATAGTTCGATGTCTTGTCTCGCGGCACTTCCATGGCCGCAACCATGTTGCCGCCGGTGTCCTCGTAGGCTTCGACCATCTGTTGCAGGCATGGCTTTTCCGCCGAGATCACGTCGTCCGGCAGCATGACCGCAAAGGGCTCATCGCCAATAAGACGCCGCGCACACCACACCGCGTGCCCAAGGCCAAGCGCCTTGTGCTGGCGCATATAGGCAATGGCGCCGCTTTCCATGTTTGTCGATTTCAGGTTTTCGAGGATGTCGAGCTTGCCCTTGTTGCGCAGCTCCTGCTCCAGAACGGGGGACTCGTCGAAATAATCCTCAAGCGCGCTTTTCCCGCGCGAGGTGATGAAGATGAATTCCTTGATCCCGGCGGCGCGCGCCTCGTCGATGGCGTATTGCACCAGTGGCCGGTCCACGAGCGTCATGATCTCTTTCGGGACAGATTTCGTGGCAGGCAGGAAGCGCGTTCCAAGCCCGGCAACTGGAAAAACGGCTTTGGTGACTTTTCTACGCATCGTGGCTGCTCCTCATAAAAACTCGTCTCATCACGCGTCGCGTGTCATGATACATTACCTGATCTGAGTGTATGACAGAACAGCGGAAACAATGCGGTCTTTTGCTGATTTTTGCCTCAATTAATCTCCCCAAGGTCTGGGTCAGGTGGGTTCAGACCCTCGTCGCCGCAGCGTATTCCCGAGATTGCGCGAATATCGGACAATCGGTCCAGTGTTCTGCGCAGTCGTCGCGCGCGCGTTCCGCGCTGTAGCAGAGGTTCGGATCGCAGCTCACGTCCGAATATCCCGCCGGTATGGCGCCAATATCCCGCGTCGGTAAACGTAACCTGATGGAATCTCGCATCCGGCTTGTGGTCAAAGACGCTCACCCGGTGACCGGCTTCGATCAAGGACCGGAGCCTTGACGGGGTCGGCGGTCTTGACAGGTAGACATCGCGCCCGGTCTCTGTCGGTGCCTCCGGCACGGTATCTTTCGGGTCTGGAAACTCCCGCGGCATCGCGGCGGGCCGCCGCCATCCTGCATCATACCCGCGGCGCAGGTCGCGGATCAGGCGATAGGCCGTATCCTGCGCGAGCGCACCGGAGTGCATATGCTGCAAAAGCCAATTCCGCCGGTCCAGAAGAAACATGTCGCGCGCCTCTTGCGCAACTGCGTCCGGGCAGTGCTTTGCATGAAACACCGCTGCCGAGGCCGCGATCTCGAACACGCTTCGCGGCGTCCGGTCGGCGCCGCGGAAGGCGCTTTCCCCGCTGGCATGGTGAACCACGGCCTTGGGCACGAACATCGTGCCCCCGCCGGCGCGCGCAAGGCGCAAGGTCAGATCCGTTTCGTCGAGGTAGAACGCAAAGCGTTCATCAAAGCCGCCCTGCGCAACCAGACAATCCCGGCGGATCGCCATATTGGTGCCGTGCAGGCGCGGATACCGGTCTGCCGACGATGTCACGGGGACCGGTTCGGCCGCGTCCACCGCCAACGGGTACGATCGTCCGAACACATCAACGCGGGAGGCAGCGTGCTGTACGGAGATCCCGTTCCGGCCAAGCGTGGTGCCCCCGGCCTGCGCCACGTTAGGGTCGTCAAAAACCCGGGCGAGATGGGCCAGCCATGTCGGTTCGGGTACGGCATCATCGTCGATAAAGGCCATGACCGTACCGCGCGCCAGCGAAACGCCCAGGTTGCGGGCCGCCGAGATGTTGGGCCGATCAAGATCGTGGACGGCAACGCCGCCCATCTTTCGCGCCACGCTTGCCCCGTCGGAGCAGGCAACGACACGGATCTCGAAGCGCGGGTAGTCCAGCTGGCCCAATGCAAGCAAGCACCGCCGCAGCCATTTCGGTCGATTGCGACTGACAACGATCACGCTGATCGGGAGGGCCGCCATGCCGCGTGTCAGGCGGCAGACAGGTCGATGCCCGGTGCCGCTGCAACGAAGAACGGGTTGGCGAAAGTCGGCTTGCCATAGGTCAGTGTCTGCAAATCATCCAGCCGCAGCACCTTGCCGCCCGCGCCGTTCAGAACAGCATGGCCGGCTGCCGTATCCCATTCCATCGTGCGGCCCAGCCGGGGATAGAAATCCGCCTCTCCGGTCGCGACAAGACAGAACTTGAGCGACGATCCCGCGCTCTTGCTGTCCTTCACCGAGTAGCGGTTGATGTAGTCATCCGTTGCCTGATCGCGATGAGACTTCGACGCGACAACCATCAGCGCGCCGGTATCGGGGTCCGACACATGGACCGGCGTCTGCACGCCGACCGTGTCTTTCGCAAGATCGCCGGTTTCCTCGACGCTCTGTCCCTGCGCGTCTGTATAGAACAACCGTCCCTTGGCAGGCGCATAGACAACGCCGCGCGTCGGCACTCCGTTTTCGACCAGCGCGATATTGACCGTGAAATCACCTCTGCGCTTGATGAATTCCTTGGTGCCGTCCAGGGGATCGACGATCAGGAAATCGCGGACATCCTGAGCATGCGTATCCGACTGTTCCTCGGTCACAAGCGCGATCTCGGGAAAGGCCGCGCGCAACCCCGCAGAGATCAGCGCATCCGCCGCCTCGTCGGCTTCGGTCACCGGGCTGTCGTCGGATTTGGCGCGGATATCGAAGTCATCGGCATGGTAAATCTCCATGATCCTGTCGCCCGCCTCAAGCGCAAGCCTGCGCATTGTGTGCATCAGTGCATCATGGTCCATGGCGATCTGTCCTCACGTCGATTGATTTGAAAGCACGCCTCTTTTATCGTCTGCTTAACAAGTGTCCGCAACAACAGTCAGACCAATTGGCGCAAATCGTGGGCAGAGGCAGAGGCAGGCAAAGATGTTCCAGAAATCGGCTCCGAGCAACCGGGCGGCTTCGGCTGCAAATATCCTCGAACTCATCTACCACGATACGGTCCGCTCCATCCGCAAGACGCATGGCAACGCATTCATGTCCATCGCGATCAGCGTCTTCCAGTCGTTGATGTTCGTTCTCTTCTTCTACGTCATGTTCAGCATCATGGGTCTCAAGGGATTGGCGCTGCGCGGGGATTTCGTGATTTTCCTGCTGACCGGCATCTTCATGTTCATGACCCACAACAAGGCGGTCAGTGCCGTTCTGGGCAGCGAAGGACCGGCCAGCCCGATGCTGCAGCACGCGCCCATGAACACCGTGATCTCGATCATCTCCGGCATGCTGTCGACGCTGTATATCCAGGTTCTTGCGATGTTCTTCATCCTGTTTGTCTACGATGTCGCGATCAATCCCAATGTGCTCAATGAAATCGTCAACCCGTCGCCGGTCATGGGCATGTTGCTTCTGTCCTGGTTCTCGGGTGGCGCGGTCGGGCTGGTATTCCTCGCGCTGAAGCCGTGGCTGCCCGGTCTGACAGGCACGCTCTCCACCTTGTACAAACGCGCGAACATGATCGCATCCGGCAAGATGTTCGTCGCAAACCAGCTACCCAGTACCATGATCGCCATGTTCGACTGGAATCCCTTGTTCCATACAATCGATCAGGCGCGGGGATTTGCCTTCATAAATTACGTGCCGCGCTACACCGATTGGGACTACGTGATGTACCTGTCCCTGACCCTGCTGATGGTCGGGCTGATGGGCGAATTCTACACGCGCAAACACGCCTCTGCGTCGTGGTCGGCGCGGCGCTGATCAGGTCACGACCCGCAGGGTCAGGTTGATTCGCCCGCCATTCGGCAAGAGCGTCGAACTCCCTGCGCGCACGCGATCGATTCCGTGAAAGGCGCGACGCGCGTCTCCGGCCATGACCACCACATCGCCGGACCCGAGCCAGAGCGACTCCGTCTTGCCGCCCCGCGTGGTATTGCCCATGCGGAACAAGGCCTCGTCCCCCAGCGATATGGACAGCACCGGCTGGGTCATGTCCGCTTCGTCGCTGTCCTGATGCATCCCCATCTTGGCAGTGTCGTCATACCAGTTGATCAAGCAACATTCCGGCGCACGCGCCTCGGGCACCAATGCGCGCCAGACCTGCATCACACTGTCGGGGATCGGCGCCCAATCCACACCCGATGGATGTTTCGCCTCGTAGCGATAGCCTTTGCGGTCGGTCACCCAACCGAATTCCCCGGCCGCACTCATCCGCACCGACATCGGCTTGCCGCGCGGCGTCACTGGCTGAACCAACGGCGCCTGAGCCAGGCATTTGCGCAGATCCGCGACGATGGCGGCCTGTTTTCCGGCATCCAGATACCCTGGATGAATCTCGAACCCTCGGATGGATAATACGGTCATCTGGCCAGAATAATCCGTCCAATCCCGGAATTCACACCGAAATTTTAAGAAAAACACCCTAGCAGCGACGCTTGCAGGCGTCCTGATGCCTCCTTATATACCGACCGGACCCGCTGGACGAACACGGCCAGTGGAATGAAATGCGGGGCGGGATGCCGGAATGGGTCTTCGTCTCGTGACATCGCCTTGAGAAATGAAGGGATCGAAAAAATGGCCAAAGTGATTGGTATTGACCTCGGTACAACGAACAGCTGCATTGCGATCATGGATGGGTCGCAGCCGCGTGTGATCGAAAACGCGGAAGGAACGCGCACAACGCCGTCCATCGTCGCGTTCACCGACGACGAACGCCTTGTCGGCCAACCGGCAAAGCGTCAGGCTGTCACCAACCCGGAAAACACCATCTTCGGCGTCAAGCGCCTGATCGGCCGTCGCAACGATGATCCGGATCTGGCCAAGGACCGCAAGAACATGCCGTTCGAGGTGATCGACGGCGGCAATGGCGACGCATGGGTGCGCGCCAAGGGCGAAAAGTACAGCCCCTCCCAGATTTCCGCCTTCATCCTGCAAAAGATGAAGGAAACCGCCGAGAGCTATCTTGGTGAAGAAGTGGATCAGGCCGTTATCACCGTGCCTGCCTATTTCAACGACGCCCAGCGTCAGGCCACCAAGGACGCGGGCAAGATTGCCGGTCTCGAAGTGCTGCGGATCATCAACGAACCGACAGCCGCCGCGCTGGCCTACGGTCTCGACAAGAAAGAATCCCGCACCATCGCGGTCTATGACCTTGGCGGCGGCACCTTCGACGTGACGATCCTGGAAATCGACGATGGCCTGTTCGAAGTGAAATCCACCAACGGCGATACGTTCCTGGGTGGTGAAGACTTCGACATGCGGATCGTCAACTACCTCGCGGACGAGTTCAAGAAAGAGAACGGCGTTGACCTGACGCAAGACAAGATGGCGCTCCAGCGTCTCAAGGAAGCGGCGGAAAAGGCCAAGATCGAACTGTCCAGCTCCAGCCAGACAGAGATCAACCAGCCATTCATCTCGATGGACGGAAAAACCGGCCAGCCGCTGCACATGGTCATGAAACTGACCCGCGCCAAGCTGGAAAGCCTCGTGGGCGATCTCATCAAGTCGTCGATGAAGCCGTGCCAGGCCGCTCTGAAAGATGCCGGTCTCAAGACCGACGACATCGATGAGGTGGTTCTCGTCGGCGGCATGACCCGCATGCCGAAGGTGAGCGAGGAAGTGACCAAATTCTTCGGCAAGGAGCCGCACAAGGGTGTGAACCCCGACGAGGTTGTGGCGCTGGGCGCGGCCATTCAGGCCGGCGTTCTGCAAGGTGACGTCAAGGATGTTGTCCTGCTCGACGTGACCCCGCTGTCGCTGGGTATCGAAACGCTGGGTGGCGTGTTTACCCGCCTGATCGATCGCAACACCACGATCCCGACCAAGAAGAGCCAGATCTTCTCGACAGCCGAAGACAACCAGAACGCGGTGACCATCCGGGTCTTCCAGGGTGAGCGTGAAATGGCGACCGACAACAAGATGCTTGGTCAGTTCAACCTTGAGGACATTCCGCCCGCACCGCGCGGCATGCCCCAGATCGAGGTGACCTTCGACATCGACGCCAACGGCATTGTTTCTGTTTCGGCCAAGGACAAGGGCACGAACAAGGAACAGAAGATCACCATCCAGGCCTCCGGTGGCCTGTCGGAAGACGACATCGAAAAAATGGTTCAGGACGCCGAGCAGAACGCGGAATCCGACAAGGAACGCCGCGAGATGGTCGAGGCCCGCAATCAGGCCGAAAGCATCATCCACTCGACGGAAAAATCGGTGGAAGAGCATGGCGACAAGGTCGATCCGACCACGGTCGAAGCGATCGAGCTGGCCATTGCCTCGCTCAAGGATGATCTGGAGGATGAAAAATCCACGGCCGAGAAGATCAAGTCCGGCATCCAGAACGTGACCGAATCCGCGATGAAGCTGGGCGAGGCGATCTACAAGGCGCAGCAGGACGAGGGCGGCGATAGCGAAGCCCCTGCTGCGGACAATTCGGAGGGTGGCGACGATGATACGATCGTCGACGCGGACTTCGAAGATATCGACGAAGACAAGCGCGCCTGAGGAATATTCAGGAGGAACCGATAAGGGGCCGGTCCGGACGCCGGGCCGGCCCTTTACGTTCCGGTGAAGGAGGGCATGATGTCCAAACGTGACTATTACGACGTGCTCGGCCTGTCCAAAGGCGCCTCGGCGGATGAAATCAAGAAAGCTTACCGCAAGAAGGCGAAAGAGCTGCATCCCGATCGCAACGCGGACAATCCCGAGGCCGAAACCCAGTTCAAAGAGGCGAACGAAGCCTACGAAGTCCTCAAGGATGACGACAAGAAGGCGGCCTATGACCGCTATGGCCATGCGGCCTTCGAAGGCGGCATGGGCGGCGGTGGCCGGCCCGGTGGCGGCTTTGGCGGCGCACAGGGGCAGGGCGACTTTGCCAGTGCCTTCTCTGACGTGTTCGACGATCTTTTTGGCGATTTCATGGGCGGTCAACGTGGGGGCGGCCGCCAGCGTGCATCCCGCGGTGCGGATCTGCGCTACAACATGCGCATCACGCTGGAAGACGCCCATCAGGGGCTGCAAAAGACCATACAGGTGCCGACCTCGGTTCAATGTGACGCGTGTTCGGGGTCTGGGGCCGAAGGCGGGGCCGAACCCACGACCTGCCCGACCTGTTCGGGTATGGGCAAGGTCCGCGCGACCCAAGGATTTTTCACGGTCGAACGCACCTGCCCGACCTGTTCCGGTCTGGGACAGACGATCAAGAATCCCTGCAAGGTTTGCAGCGGCGCGGGACGTGTCCAGAAAGAGCGGGCGCTGTCGGTAAACATCCCGAAAGGTGTCGAAACCGGCACCCGTATCCGGCTGGCCGGAGAGGGAGAGGCCGGTCTGCGCGGCGGTCCCCCGGGAGATCTCTACATCTTCATCGAAGTGGCGCAGCATGACCTCTTCGATCGCGACGGCGCGCATCTGCACTGCCGCGTGCCGGTTTCGATGATCGTGGCGGCGCTAGGCGGCAATATCGAAGTGCCCAGCATCGACGGTGGCCGCAGCCGGGTCGCCATCCCCGCGGGCAGCCAGTCCGGCCGCCAGATGCGGTTGCGCGGCAAGGGTATGCCGGCGTTGCGGGGTCAGGGTTTCGGCGACATGTTCATCGAACTGGCGGTGGAAACCCCGGTCAACCTGACGTCCAAGCAGAAAGACCTGCTGCGCGAATTCGAAGAGCTGAGCGAAGACAACAACCCTGAATCGAAGAGCTTTTTCAAATCCGTGAAGGGCTTCTGGGATTCCATGAAAGGCTGAGCCGATGGCCCCGTGATTTGCGGGGCCATTAGCGTTTCGTTAAGGTGCGCGCGCGCATGATGCGCATATGGCGCTCGATCCTCCTCCCTCCCAGCGATCCCTGTTCGAAATGGCGGCCGTGGCCCCGGCACCGCCTGTGGCCAAGGCTGAAAGGCCGGACAGGCAACCGCCCTATGTCGCAGGGCACCGACAGCGCCTGCGCGACCGTTTCATGGACGGCGGCGCAGACGCGTTGCCCGATTACGAACTCCTCGAACTGGTGCTTTTTCAATCGCTCAAAAACGGCGATGTAAAACCGCTTGCGCATCGGCTGATCAAGACTTTCGGCGATTTCAACCGCGTGCTGTCTGCCTCTGTCGAACGATTGAAAGAAGTGGACGGCGTCGGACCCAAGATCGCCTGTGACCTGAAATTGATCGAAGCGGCAACCCACCGGATGTCACGCGGCCGGGTTCTCAAACGCCCGGTGATTTCGAGTTGGGCGGCCCTGCTGGAATATTGCCGCGTGACCATGTCCCACAGCGAAACCGAACTGTTCCGCATTCTCTTCCTCGATCTCAAGAATATCCTGATTGCCGACGAAATCCAATCCACGGGCACGGTCAACCATGTCCCGGTTTACCCGCGCGAGGTGGTCAAACGTGGGCTGGAACTCAACGCATCCGCGCTGATCCTTGTGCACAACCACCCATCGGGCGATCCAACACCGTCCAGCGCCGATATCGACATGACCGATCAGATTGCCCGCGCCTGCGAGGCGGTCGGCATCGTGATACACGACCACCTCGTCGTCGGCAAATCGAGCGAGGTCAGCTTCAAGTCCGAAGGCTATCTATAGGGCGTGTCGCGCAAAACTGGATATCGATTCTACGCCCCTTGGACGGACGCGCGACTGCAAATGACCGCGACACGCCCTGTCCTCGCTCGGCCTACCTCACCCAAACCTCGACCCTGCGGTTCACCTGCCGGCCCCAACGCGCGTTGTCACAGGCCATTGGCATCGCCTCACCAAAGGCATCCGTGGACAACTGCACATGCGACAGATGCGACGCCTCCACCTCCGCTTCGATCGCCTGCCGCACCGCTTGTGCGCGCCGGGTTGCAATGTCCAGATTGCCCGTTGCGGGCCCTTGGCCGTCGGAAAAGCCGACAAAGACCATCTGTCGCCCGTCATACACCCCGGCCTCCACCGCATGGGCCAATTGTTGAACATTCGACCGCGATTGCGCATCGAGCCGCGCCGCGCCCGGTTCGAATCGGAAAGAGGTCGACAACCGCCGCAACGGGCTCAGTGTCCCGACCATCCGTTTCAATTCGGTCAACCCATCCGACCCGTCGGCCACAAGGATCGCGTTGGCGAACCGGTCCCCTTGGGCATTCAGCGCGATCTCTTCGGGCGCCTGGTCCACGAACCCGGCGCGTCTCGTGATGATCTGGGCGGGCCCCGTTCGCGTATAGGACAGGAACTCGCGGGCCAGCTTGGGCAACCGCCGGGCCGGGACATAAAGGAACATCGGCGCGGTCAGCGGATAATCTTCGGTCTTGATCGACAGGCGATTGGCGCGCAGCCTGAACGCGCAGGGTCCGGTCAAGGCCAACGGCTTGCTGTTGCCGATCTCGGAAAAACTCGCCACCCCGAGACCAAGCTGGTCGCCCGCGACCGCCTGCGCCAGCGCGGTATTTGTCCTGTGGCGCTCAACGGTGTCGGCAAGCGTCAGACGCGCCGGCTTGAGAACCCGATCTTCCACCGCCTGTGCGAGGCCGGACTGCGCATCGCGCAGATGGATCGTGATCGGCGCATCCGGGCCGCCCAGTGCGCGCCAATTTGCGATCTCGCCGGAAAGAATGCGCGACAGGTCGGATACCGATATCGCCGAGACCGGGTTCACCGGCGACACGATCACCGTCATCGCATCCAGCGCCAGAACACGGCTGCGGTTTACATCGTCCAACTGGCCCAGCCCGACCTCGGCCGCCAATGCAAGCTCACCGCGCCGGATCTCGCGCAGGGCCATGACAAGATCCGCCTCGTCTGCCAGTAGATCGGCGAACCCCTCATCGGTACTCGACACACGAAACTCGAAGCGCCCGACGATTGCATCACCATCGCTCCGGGACAGGACATACTCGAAATGTGCCTCATCCCGTGTGATCCGCTCGGCCCGCAACCCGTTTTGCAGCGCAAACCCCTCGACCAGAGCGGGCATCAGCACGTCGCCAATGGTCGATGAGCCGGAAATGGAAAGCCGCGCGACGAAATCGGTCAGGGACGGGCATCCCGGCCCGTCGCATTGAACCCCCGATCCATCCACCGTCAGTTCGCCATATTGCGTCTCGACCCGGTAGAATTGCCCGTCAAAGCCCAGAAGCGTGCCCGACAATTCGATCGCACCATCGCGCGACTTCAAGGTGATATCATCTGCCCGAGCCGCGGCGCAGGTTGCACCGATAAAAAGTGCGGCCCAGAGCGCCGCACAGAGATGTTTCATGAAGAGCCTCGAACCCGCCGCTTATTTTGTCGCGATTGTCAGGTCTTCCACGATATTTTTCAACATCAAGAAATCGCCCACCGCGTCACAGCCGGGCACGTCGATGGTCAACTCCTTGGAGACCAGATCGCTGTCACCGCGAATCTCCAGGGTCTGCGCCTCAACGACGCTGTCGCAATTCGATGACAGTATCTCGGTTTCGACCGTCAGGGCGACGGTGCCCTCGGCATCGATCATCCCGGTGGGAAAGGTGTAGACCTCGGCCAGCAAGGCATCGGGCGCATCGGCTGACCCCAACTTGGTCAGAAAGCCACCCTTGCCGCTGGCTGCGCGTGCCGGCAGCGCGCCGGCGCCCTGCCAGACATGGCCGTCGGAAAAATATTCGGCATCGAACTCCCGCGCATGAAGCTGCAGCCCGGCGGCCCCGCGCCATTGCAGGACAACCCGGTCATAGAAGGGCACGGATGTCACGTCCGTGTGCGCAACCGCCCCGCCGCCATCCATGAAGGACGCGATCACAAGCGCGGTCTCGTCCAGCGCTGGCACATCGACCTGCAGCGTGCCATCCGGCTGCATCAGGTCGGTGAACATCAGCCCGCTGTGATGCAGCGTCACGCGTTCGCTGCCGTGGCAGGGGGCTTCGATCCTGACCGTCATCATTGCTCCGGCGGCCGGGGTCGCCGTCATGTCCACTTCGCAGGCAAAGCCGCTGTCATCGGGCGCGCTGGGCGGCGAGACCTCGGGCTCTTGGACAGGGGCCGTTTCGGTGGATACCACGGCGGCAGGAAGCTCTGCCGGCCCGGGCCGATCCTCGGGAAGGGCGTTGCGCGGTGTCGAGGACACCTCCTGCACGTCCGACACCTCCAATGGAGCTTGCGCCTTTGACGGGCCGCCCTGTGTCGGCAGGTATTGCATGGCCCCGCCGATGCCCAATGCTGTGGCAATCGTTCCAATGGCGATAAGCCGGGATTTTCTTCGGTCCATGACAGACTCCTGGTGCCTTCATTGCATCCATGCGTCTGGCAGAGAATTCGGGTGTACCTAGGGCAACGGTTTGGTCACTTTGCGACAGCATTGTGTCAGAACCGCCGCAAGGTCCTAGGTCAAACGCCCGTGGCAATGCTTGAATTTCTTGCCCGAGCCGCAGGGGCAGGGATCGTTCCGCCCCGGATTGCCCCATGTTGTCTGATCATTTTCGTCAAACCCGTCGGCTGCTTTCTCGGGGTGTCCCGGTGCCGGGCCCTGTTCCGGTGTCGCGGCTTCGGCGGCTTGGGACAAGGAGGCCCGCTGCGCGGCAAGCTGCTGCATCATGGCCTTCTGCTCTTCCTCGGTCATCGGACGCACCTGGCCCAACTGCTTGCTCACATCCTCGCGCAGGCTGTCGAGCATCGATTCGAACAGTTGGAATGCCTCGGACTTGTATTCGTTGAGAGGATCGCGTTGCGCATATCCCCGGAACCCCACGACCGACCGCAGATGTTCCAGCGTCAGAAGATGATCGCGCCATTTGCTGTCTATGGTCTGGAGCAGAACCTGCTTTTCGATCTGGCGCATGGTGTCCGACCCGAACGCTTCGGTCTTTTCGGTCATCATGGTGTCTGATGCGTCTTCGAGCCGTTCCCGGATCACGTCGGCATCGACGCCCTCCTCGTCGCCCCAGGCGACGACGGGGGCATCAACCCCGACAAGCGCCTTGACCTGCTCTTGCAGACCTTGGGTGTCCCACTGGTCGGCATAGGACTTGGGCGGAATATGCGTGTGCACCAGGTCATCGATCACCTGGTGGCGCATGTCCTGCGTGACCTCGGCCAGATCCTGCGCTTCCATGATTTCGCGGCGCTGGCTGAAGATCACCTTGCGCTGATCGTTCATCACGTCGTCGAACTTGAGCAGCTGCTTGCGGATGTCGAAGTTGCGCCCCTCGACCTTGGCTTGCGCGCGCTCGAGTGATTTGTTCACCCAAGGGTGCACGATCGCTTCGCCTTCCTTCATGCCCAGCGTCGACAGGACCTTGTCCAGACGTTCCGACCCGAAGATGCGCATCAGGTCATCATCCAGCGACAGGAAAAACGACGACCGCCCCGGATCGCCCTGACGCCCCGACCGACCGCGCAGCTGGTTGTCGATGCGGCGGCTTTCGTGCCGTTCGGTGGCCAGAACAAAAAGCCCCCCCGCTTCGATCACGGCCTTTTCGTCGGCCTCGTGTTCCTTTTCGATCCGGGTCCGGATCGCCTCGGGGTCGCCCTCGGGATCGGCGGCAATCGCTTCGATGATCTGGAACTCTACATTGCCGCCCAGTTTGATGTCGGTGCCGCGGCCGGCCATGTTGGTGGCAATCGTGATCGCACCCAGCTTGCCGGCATCGGCCACGATCTGCGCTTCCTGTTCGTGCTGGCGCGCGTTCAGAACGTTGTGGGTCAGCCCGGCCTGCGTGAGCAGCTGGCTCAGCATCTCGGATTTGTCGATTGACGTGGTGCCGACCAGAACTGGCTGGCCCTTTTCGTGCGCCTCCTTGATCTCGGCCACGATGGCGTCGAATTTTTCCTGCGCCGTGCGGTAGACCTTGTCGTCCTCGTCGATTCGGGCGATCGGGCGGTTCGTGGGCACTTCGACCACACCCAGACCGTAAATCTCGGAAAATTCATCCGCTTCCGTCACGGCGGTGCCGGTCATGCCCGAGAGCTTTTCGTAAAGCCGGAAATAATTCTGGAAGGTCACGCTTGCCAGCGTCACGTTCTCGGGCTGGATGTCACAGCCTTCCTTGGCCTCGATCGCCTGGTGCAGACCTTCGGACAGGCGCCGCCCGGCCATCATGCGCCCGGTGAATTCGTCGATCAGGACAACATCGCCATCGCGGACGATGTAATCCTTGTCCTTCTGGTAGAGCTTGTGCGCCCGCAGGCCCTGGTTCACGTGGTGTACGAGGGTCGTGCTTTCGGGATCGTAAAGCGATTGCCCCTCCGGCAATTGCCCGTGCTCGATCAGCGTCTGTTCGAGGAACTCGTTGCCCTCGTCGGTGAAGGTCACGTTCCGGGTCTTTTCGTCGATGGTGAAATGCTCGTCCGTCAGCAACGGAATGATCTTGTCGATCGCGACATACAGGTCGCTGCGGTCCTGTGCCGGGCCGGAGATGATCAGCGGCGTGCGGGCCTCGTCGATCAGGATCGAGTCGACCTCGTCGACAATGGCGAAGAAATGATCGCGCTGGTTCATCTGGTTCAGCTCGGATTTCATGTTGTCGCGCAAATAATCGAAACCCAGCTCGTTGTTCGTGGCATAGGTGATATCGCTGGCATAGGCTGCCTGCTTTTCATCCTCGGGCTGGCGCGGATAGACCACCCCGGTGGTCAGCCCAAGGGCACCATAGACCTTGCTCATCCATTCGCTGTCGCGTTTGGCGAGGTAATCGTTCACCGTCACGATATGCACGCCGCGCCCGGTCAGGGCGTTTAGATAGGCCGGGAACGTCGCAACCAGCGTCTTGCCCTCACCGGTCTTCATTTCCGAGATATTGCCCTGGTGCAGGAAAATGCCGCCCATGAGCTGCACATCGAAGGCCCGCAGACCCAGCGCGCGCTTGGCGGCTTCGCGGCAATTGGCAAAGGCCTCGGGCAAAAGCGAATCGAGCGCTTCACCATTGGCGTGGCGCGCTTTCAATTCGGCTGTTTTCTCGATCAGCTTCGCATCGTCCAGCTTTTCGAAGTCTGCCTCGAGCGCATTGATCTTGTCGACCAGCGGGCGCGTCGCCTTGACTTTGCGGTCGTTCGGCGTTCCGAACACGGATCGTGCGACTTTACCAAATCCCAGCATGTCTCTCTTTCAGCTTTGACATCTTCGTGTGCGGCATCTGCTTGCCCGCCTCGCACACAGCCCATATGTCACAGGAGAACGCTGGCCTTGCAGAGCCTTGTCGCGATGTAAGGTCAGGGAAATACACTGTCAATGTTGCCGCGTCTGCGGGCGGGGCTCTGAAAGGACCAAACATGACGAATCTCCGCACGAAACTGTCCGCAAGCGCCTTTGCCGTGATGCTGGCCCTGCCGGTTCAGGCGCAAGAGACGCTGAACGCCGATTCCGTGGTGGCGACGGTCAACGGCACGGACATCACCCTGGGTCACATGCTCATGGTGCGCAGTTCCTTGCCGCAGCAATACCAGGAGCTGCCGGACGAAGTGCTCTGGGACGGCATCCTCGACCAGATCGTGCAGCAGACCGTCCTCAGCCAGCAGGACACCGACGAAGAAAACCGTCGAATCCAGTTGGCGCTTGAAAACGAACGCCGCGCGCTGCTCGCGGCACAGGTGATCGAAGGGCTTGTCGCGGAGGGCGTCACCGATGAGGCGATCCAGCAAGCCTATGAAGAACAATACGCCGAAAGTGATTCGGGCGTGGAGTTCAACGCGTCGCACATCCTTGTCGAGACCGAGGAAGAGGCCGCCACAATCGTCGAGCAATTGAACGATGGTGCCGATTTTGCCGAAGTGGCGAGCGAGAAATCCACAGGTCCCTCCGGTCCCAACGGCGGTGAGCTGGGCTGGTTCGGTGCCGGCATGATGGTCCCCGAATTCGAGGCCGCGGTTCAGGATATGGAAGTCGGCGAAATCTCCGAACCGGTGCAGACCCAGTTCGGTTGGCACGTCATCACGCTCAACGAAACGCGCGACAAGGCGGCCCCGGCCCTTGAAGAGGTGCGCGAAGAGATCGAAACCGAGCTGAGCCAGGACGTTGTGGCCAGCAAGATCCAGGAGCTGACCAGCAACGCGGATGTGACCCGCACTGCCAAGGAAGAGGTGGATACCTCCGTTCTCAGCAACCTCGACTTGCTGGAGGAATAAGCTTGGCCAAGATCACGTCCGTGTCGCCGCTGGCTCCGGCCCGATTTCCGGATCTTCCCGCGATCAGGGGCGCGCGCTTCGCGACCGCTGCCGCGGGTGTCAAATATGTCGGGCGCTCCGACGTGATGCTTGCCCTTCTGGACCCCGGTTCCGTGATAGCCGGGGTCTTCACCAAATCCGCCACACGGTCGTCCAATGTCTTGGATTGTCAGGAAAAAATTCGCCTCGCCGATGAAAACGGCGCGGCGATCCTTGTCAATTCGGGCAACTCGAACGCCTTCACCGGCAGGGCCGGGGACGAGTCCGTCCGCGCCATCTGCGCCGCGGTGGCAGAGGTGTCGGGCCTGCCGGCCACGCGCGTTTTTACCAGTGCCACTGGCGTGATCGGCGAACGCCTGCCACATGACCGCATCACTGCCACGGTGCGGGACCTCCATGACCGTCTGGACGAAACCGGCCTGCCCGACGCCGCCCATGCGATCATGACAACCGACACCTTCGCCAAGGCGGCGGCAACCACCGTGCATCTGCCCGGCGGGCCGATCCGGATCGCGGGCATCGCCAAGGGCTCCGGCATGATCGCCCCGGATATGGCGACGATGCTGGTCTACATCTTCACGGATGCAAGGATCGCGCAAGACGACTTGCAGAAATGCGTCTCCGCGCTCAACGAAACGACGTTCAATTGCATTACCGTCGACAGCGACACATCCACCTCTGACACGCTTCTTGTCGCCGCCACGGGCGCGTCCGGTGTCTCTGTGCCCGAGGATGACACAGCCTTCCGGGACGGGCTGCACGGCGTCATGCAGGACCTTGCGCAGCAGGTCGTGCGTGATGGCGAAGGCGCGACGAAATTCGTCGAAATCACCGTCACCGGCGCGCTCAGCGCCGCTGATGCCAAGACCCATGCGTTGTCCATCGCCAACTCTCCGCTGGTCAAGACGGCCATCGCGGGCGAGGATCCCAATTGGGGCCGTGTTGTCATGGCGATCGGCAAATCCGGCGCAGCGGCCGATCGCGATACGCTCAGCATCTTCTTTGGCGATGTGAAGGTGGCCAGCAATGGATGGGTCGACCCCGATTACCAGGAAGAAATGGGGGCGGCCGTGATGAAAGAGCAGGATATCACCATCACCATCGACCTTGGCATGGGCACCGGCAAAGCCACCGTCTGGACCTGCGATCTGACCCATGGCTACATCTCGATCAACGCCGATTACCGGTCCTGAGCGCATGAAGATCGTCCTTGTTTCTGCCGTCGCGCTGATCGACCCGGATGGCCGCATCCTCTTGGCGCAACGCCCCGAGGGAAAATCCATGGCCGGTCTTTGGGAATTCCCCGGCGGCAAGGTGGAGCCGGGGGAGACCCCGGAACACGCCCTGATCCGTGAATTGCACGAAGAGCTGGGCATCGACACGTGGCAAAGCTGCCTCGCACCGCTCACCTTTGCCTCGCATGGCTACGATGACTTTCACCTGCTCATGCCGCTCTTTGCCTGCCGCAAATGGAATGGCGTCCCCGAATCGCGCGAAGGGCAGGCGCTCAAGTGGGTGCGCGCAAACCGCTTGCGCGACTATCCGATGCCGCCCGCGGACATTCCGCTCATCCCTATCTTGCGCGACTGGCTGTAGGATTCAGACGCCAGATTGCGTCAGGTGCATGTAAAAGCTGTGTCAGGCCATTCTTCGCTCTGGCAAAGATCTGCGCACCCTTCTACAAAAGATGTGTCAAGCCTTGGGGGAGATTGGCGTGCTCAAAACAATACTCATCGGAAGCTATATATCGGTGCAGGGCGTCCTTGAACGGACCTTGCCGGATGGGCGCATCTGCGTTCGCGTGGGAAACCGCGTTTTTACAGGCTCGCCTGTCGCCACGGCCGCTTGAAGCTCACGCAACACCGGAACGAAAAAGGGCAGCGAAGTCGCTGCCCTTTCTTTTGTAATGGTCGCGCCCCTTACTCCAGGACGCGCTCGACTTCCTGACGCTCGAAAATCTCGATCACATCGCCCTGGCGAATGTCTTCGTAATTTTCAAAGGCCATCCCGCATTCCTGACCGGACTGAACCTCGGCAACTTCGTCCTTGAAGCGCTTGAGTGTCTTGAGCGTGCCTTCGTGGACCACCACGTTGTCGCGCAACAGGCGGACACCGGCGCTGCGGCGGGCAACGCCTTCGGTGACAAGACAGCCTGCAACCTTGCCCACGTTCGACACCTTGAAGACTTCCCGGATCTCGGCATACCCGATGAAGGTTTCCTTGATCTCGGCGCTCAGCAGGCCCGAGGCCGCCGCTTTCACGTCGTCCACAAGATCATAGATCACGCTGTAATAGCGAATCTCCACACCCTTCTGGTTTGCCGTGTTCCGCGCCGATGCGTTGGCCCGGACGTTGAAGCCCATGACCGGTGCATTCGACGCCTCGGCAAGGCCGATATCGGTCTCGGTGATCGCACCGACGCCGGAGTGAAGCACACGCACACGCACCTCGTCGTTGCCGATCTTCTCCATCGCCTGGACGATGGCTTCGGCAGAACCCTGCACATCCGCTTTGACAAGGATCGGAAGTTCGGACACGTCCTCGGCTTCCTTGGCCTTCTGCATCAGCTGTTCGAGCGTCGTTGCCGCGCCCGCTGCCGCGCGCTTTTCCTTGGCGACATTGGCGCGGTATTCCGCGATCTCGCGCGCCTGCGCTTCGGTTTCGGTGACGTTCAGAACGTCACCGGCCTCGGGCGTGCCATTCAGGCCCAACACCTCGACCGGCACGGATGGCCCGGCTTCCTTGACGCGCTCTCCCTTGTCGTTGATGAGCGCGCGCACCTTGCCGTACTGTTCGCCGACGACAAAGATGTCGCCCTGACGCAACGTGCCGTTCTGCACAAGAACGGTCGCGACGGGGCCGCGGCCAACGTCCAGCTGTGCTTCGATCACCGCACCCTGGGCCGCCCGGTTCGGGTTCGCCTTGAGTTCGAGGATCTCGGCCTGAAGCGCGATCGCTTCCAGCAGTTCCGGAAGCCCCTTGCCGCTGACCGCAGATACTTCAACGTCCTGCACATCGCCCGACATCTCTTCCACAACGACTTCATGTTGCAGAAGATCCGTGCGGACCTTCGTCGGGTTCGCCTCGGGCTTGTCGATCTTGTTGATCGCCACGATCATCGGCACCTGCGCCGCTTTCGCGTGGTTCAGTGCCTCGATGGTCTGTGGCATCACCGCGTCATCGGCAGCGACCACAAGCACGACGATATCCGTCACTTGTGCCCCGCGGGACCGCATGGATGTAAACGCCGCGTGGCCCGGTGTGTCGAGAAAGGACAGGACCGTGCCATCCTTCGCCTTGACCTGGTAGGCGCCGATATGCTGCGTGATCCCGCCCGCCTCGCCAGAGGTGACGTTGGCTTCCCGGATCGCGTCGAGCAGCGATGTCTTGCCGTGATCGACGTGGCCCATGATCGTGATGACCGGCGGGCGCGGTTGCAGATCCGCGTCCGCGTCCTCGATCTCCTTGATCACATCCTCCACGTCCGCGTCCGAAACGCGGGTCACGGTGTGGCCGAATTCCTCGATGATCAGCTCGGCTGTATCGGCGTCGATGCTCTGATTCTGCGTCGCCATGATGCCGCTGTTCATCAACGACTTGACAACATCGCCCACACGCTCCGCCATCCGGTTGGCCAGTTCGGCCACCGTGATCGCCTCGGGCAGCTTGACATCGCGCTTGACCTTTTCGCGCGGTTGGTTGCCGCCCATGGCTTTCTGGCGCGCACGCTCTTGCTTGCGCTTCATCGCGGCCATGGATTTCTGACGTCCGCCTTCACCGCCAAGCGCCTGATTGAGCGTCAGCTTGCCCGACCGGCGACCGCTCTCGTCGTTGCGACGGCGCCCGCGATCATTGCGATCCTTGTCGGTCTTGCGTGGCGCGGCTTGCGCCGGCTTTTGTCCACCGCCCCCATCCGAGGGCTGTTGCCGCGCCGCCGGGGCCGCGCTCGGCTCTGGCGCCTGCTTGGCTGCTTCGGCGGCCTCACGGGCCTTGCGCTCTTCTTCGGCCTTTTGCTTGGCGCGCTCTTCAGCCTCGCGCTGTTCGCGTTCCTTGGCCTCTTTTTCGGCGCGCATCCGCTCACGCTCTTCGGCGCGGGCTTTTTCCTCGGCTTCGCGCTGCGCCGCCTCTTCGGACTCGCGCGCCTTCGCCGCCTGCAACGCCTTCAGGCGGCGTTCCATCTCTGCATCGGAAATCCCGGCGGGTCGCTTGCTTCCCGAGGCGCTCATCGCCGACGTGGCCGCGCTGCCCGCTGCGGATTGGGGCGCGCCGGGCTTTGGCACCACAACGCGTTTGCGCTTGGTTTCCACCACGACGTTTTTGGTCCGCCCGTGGCTAAAGCTCTGCTTCACGTTCCCGGATCTGGGGCCGCCACGCAAACCCAAAGTCTTTTTGCCGTCGTTATCGCTCATTTAGCTCTTTTTTCCTTCCCAGCAGCCGCTGCCGCTGTCACTGCATCGGACGTTCCGATGCGAAAGCCCTTCAATCTTTGGGCCTCCTCTACAACACGTTGCGTGAGTCCACCAGCACCAAGCGCGGCGTGTATCACAGTTTGTCGCCCAAAAGCCATTCCAAGCTCGTCTGCCGTAAGCCAACCAATGTAATGGCCGTAATGCGGGGTGCTGAGTTTGGACTTCCCGCGGCTGGATCCGTCTTCGGCCTGCAACAGGACTTCGGCGGATTCCTTTGACAGGGTGTCCTTGACTTTCTCGTAGCCGGAAACGGCCTGGCCGGATTTTCTGCTTAAACTTATCAGATCGACGACACGGCGCGCAAGCTGATGCTCGATATCCTGCACAAGCGTTTCTGGCACCCGGAGTTGCGTTCGGGCTGCGCGATGAAACATGTTCTTTTTTATCGCCGTTTCAAGGGCAGGGCGCGTCGCCGTCACCCAAATCCCCCGACCGGGCAGTTTGCCCGCCAGATCGGGGTAGAGCGTGTCCTCCGGCCCGACGACGAACCGCAGCAGCGCGGATTTCGGGCGCACCTCTCCGGTCGCAATGCATTTGCGCTCTGGTCCGGTGTCCCGATCCTTGTCTTTGCCGCCGCGTGTCACGTTCGTTGTCATCCTCCTTGGGCGCGCACAGGTCAGGCCTGCGCGTCTGCCATTTCCTCATCGGGCGCGTCGTCACCCTCGTCGGTCTCAAGCTCGGTCGGGTCGACCCAGCCCAGAAGAACCCGCGCGGTCATCACCAGATGCTGCGCTTCTTCCAGAGACATCTCGAACGGCTCGAGCAGACCATCGTCCTTGTGCCGTTCGCCATCCACGGTGGTCCAGCCGCCGGCCAGTTCCCAATCCGCGCAGGTTGCGAAATCCTCGAGCGTTTTCACACCGTCCTTGGCCAGAACCTCGATCATCTGCGGCGTCAGCCCGTCAAAGTTGATCAGGCTGTCATCGACACCCAGTTCACGGGCATTGTCCAGCGCCTTTTGCGCCTGCGCCTCGAGGTTCTCGCGGGCACGGGTCTGAAGCTCTGCCGCCGTGTCTTCATCGACACCGTCGATGACCAGAAGCTCGTCCAATTCGACATAGGCCACTTCTTCAAGGTTGGAGAACCCTTCGGAAACCAGCAATTGCGCAAAGAACTCGTCCAGGTCGAGCGTCTCGACAAACAGCTTCGTGCGCTCCTCGAATTCCTTCTGGCGGCGGGCCGATTCTTCTTCCTCGGTCATGATGTCGATATCGAGCGCGGTCAGCTGCGAGGCCAGACGCACGTTCTGGCCGCGACGCCCGATTGCAAGGCTCAGTTGTTCATCCGGAACAACGACCTCGATCCGCTCGGCCTCCTCGTCCAGAACGACCTTGCTCACCTCGGCGGGCTGCAATGCGTTCACAAGGAATGTCGGCACATCCTCGTTCCACGGGATGATGTCGATCTTTTCGCCCTGAAGCTCGTTGACAACGGCCTGCACGCGGCTGCCGCGCATCCCGACGCAGGCGCCGACGGGGTCGATGGACCCATCATAGGAAATCACCGCGATCTTGGCGCGCGACCCCGGATCGCGGGCCACCGCCTTGATCTCGATGATGCCATCATAAATTTCCGGCACTTCCATCTTGAACAGCTCGGCCATGAATTCCGGCGCGGTCCGCGACAGGAAGATTTGCGGCCCGCGGGTCTCGCGGCGCACATCCTTGATGTAGCAGCGAATCCGGTCGCCGTTGCGATAGCTCTCGCGGCCGATCTTCTCGTTGCGGCGCAGGATGCCTTCACCCCGGCCCACATCGACGATGACGTTGCCGTATTCCTCGCGCTTGACCACACCGTTGATGATGGTGCCCGCGCGATCCTTGAATTCCTCGAACTGGCGGTCCCGCTCGGCTTCGCGCACCTTTTGCAGGATCACCTGCTTGGCCGATTGCGCCGCGATCCGGCCCATCTCCACGGGCGGCACTTCCTCGACCAGCGTATCGCCGACCTTGGGATCGTCGAGGTATTGCTTGGCTTGCTCGACGGTCATCTCGGCCTGGTAATTCTCGAGCTCGTCTTCCTCGACCACCGTGCGCACGCGGGTAAAGTCCGCACGGCCCGTCTTGCGGTCGATCGACACGCGGATATCCATCTCGGACCCATAGCGCGACTTGGCCGCGCGGGCGAGGCTCTCTTCCATCGCCTCGACCACCAGACCGGGGTCGATCATCTTTTCACGCGCCACCGCTTCGGCGGTCTGCAACAGTTCCAACTGGTTGGCGGATGTGATTGCCATGCGCTTTACTCCTCTTCGGGCCCTTCGGCCTCGATCACGTCGTCAAAATTGGTCTCGTCAAAGCCTTGCGCCTTGCGTGCCTTCAGCATTTCCTTGATCAGCTCGTCGGTCAGAACCAGCTTGGCGTCCGACAGCCAGTCGAATTTCAACCCGATCGTGCCCTCGTCCAGATTGACCAGAACCTCGTCCCCCTCGACACCGGCCAGAACACCCTTGAAGCGTTTGCGCCCGTCGATCAGCTCGGAGGTTTCCAGCTTGGCTTCGTAGCCCTCGAACGTCTCGAAATCCTTGAGCCGGGTCAAAGGCCGGTCGATCCCCGGCGACGATACCTCAAGCGTGTAGGTGTCGAGGATCGGATCCTCGACATCCAGCGTCGCGCTCACGGCGGTGCTGATCGCGGCACAATCATCCACCTCGATCCCGCCATCCGGGCGCTCTGCCATGATCTGCAAGGTCGATGTCTTGCCGCCCATCAACCGGATGCGCACGAGCTCGAACCCCATGTCCTCGATGACAGGGGTGATGATCTCGGCCAGACGACGGTCCATCGCGGCTTTTGCGATCAGGTCGGACATTGCTGCTCACTCTCCAGACACAAAAAAACGGGCGCGCGGCCCGTTGAAGAATTCGGTGGGTGAGGGCCGAAACCAACACGCCGCTATTGAGGTGGATATACGCAGCGTATCCCGGTTCCGCAAGGGGATTCGTTCCCCTCCTGTCACCGCCACGGGAAAGACCGTCAGATCCGCCAGCTGCGGTGGCCCCGGCACCGGCCCGACGCGTCAGTAATCCCTTTCGAAAAAGACACCGACAGACGAAGTCCCGGTGGTGTCGACACTGCCCCGCGCCGTGATGTCCGATGTCACGTCAAGGTTCAGGTTGATCTCGGTCTGCCCGCCGCTTTGCACAACGACATCCGAATAGACGTTGTCGGAAATGTATTTTCCGGCGCGCACCGCCGTGTCGCCCTCCTCGGTTTGCGTGACGTCCAGATCATCCAGCCCGAAGCTGTCGCGCAGCCCTGACAGGATCCCGCCACCTCCGCGGCCGGCCAGCGTCGCCACCGCATTCGCCAGTTCCAGCGCCTGAAGCGCTGACAGGTTCGACAAATCGCGCCCGAAGAGCAGCTGCGCCAGAACCTCGTCTTCCGGCAATTGGGGGCTGGAGCTGAACGCGATGTTCGGCGATGACGCGGGCCCGTCCAGAATGATGCGCACCGTGATCCCGTTCGCCTCGGTCTCGGCCACGAAACGCAGCACCGGGTTGAAACTGCCGCTCAACTGGATTCGCCCCTCGTTCAGCGTGAAACGCTGGTTCAGGATATCCAGACGGCCGCGCACCAGTTCGAACCCACCCTGCGGAATGATGTCCGATGTCGGCCCGGTGAGCCGCAGCAGCCCCGAAAGCTCGGCATCCAGCCCGCGGCCCCGGACAAACACCTGCCCCGGTGCGCGCAGCGTCAGGTCCAACCGTGTCGACGACGGGCCGCTGCGTTGCGGTTCCGCGCCGCCGTTCGCGGCCGCGTCCCCCAGCCCGGCCCGATCCAGCGTGCGCATCACGGGACGCGTCGCGCCCAGATGAGTGACCGGCGGAATATCCGCCAGCGCCGTCACCCCCGATTCAGGCACTTTGATTTCGGTCTCGTTGAGCTGCAGATCGCCGCTGATCAAAAGCGACCGGCCAATCGGCCCGGTCAGGGTGATGGTGCCATCGACGCTTGTGTCATAAAGTTCCACATCGCGAATGCCGAACCGGGTCAGGGTCGCCGTCAGGTTTGCGTCAAAGCCGCTCAGCCCCAGACGCCCGTTCACATCGACCGATCCGCCGTGATTGCCCGGTGCCGACAACGCGATCTGCGCGGCACCACCTGCCAGCCGTATCTGCCCGTCGATCGGCGTCAGGATGATCCCCAGAGTCGGCGCGCTCAGTTCCGCACCGCGCGGCGTGATCGTGCCCGACACGCTCGTTAACGCCAGGGGACCCGACACCGTCAGGTCCAGATCGGCCCGACCGTTCAGCCTGCGCGGCGCGATGAATACATTGGCAAGGCCAAGAGGGGCGGTCCCGTCGATTTGCAGATTGGCCCTGCCGCCATTGGCGACCGCGCCATTGACCGCCAACGCGGTGCCGCCGGGACCATCCAGATCAATATCCACGCCATATCCATCGCTGCGCTGCTGCACGCTGCCATCCACGGCAAGCGCGCCTTGGAAATCCGGTGCAATCAGCCCGACATTCGCCAGTCGTGCAGAGATATCGAGATTGCTCAACGGCCCGCTCACCCGGGCGGTGATCTCGGGGTTCCGGATCTGTGCCGACAGCCGGCCCAATTCGCCGTTCTGCCCGGTCGCGCCAAACTCGAACCGCGTGACCCCGCGCAGAAGTTGATCCACCACCGGGTTCCCGATGCCAAGACCCGACCCTTGGCCACTGCCCGAAACGTCGAATGTGCCGTCATCTTCGTAAGAGCCGCGCAGGTCCGCGCGCGCTTGCCCGCGCAGCGATTGGCCGGCCAAGGCCGACAGGGGCGCAAGGTTGCCTGCATCGACCGACAGGTCAAATGTCGCATCCGGCGCGCTCAGCGCCCGTGTCACCACGGCCGACCCGGTCGCGCTGATTGCTCCCGCGTCCAACCGGATCGTCTGCAGCGTCAGGCGCTCGCCCGCCTGTACCCAGTTGAACCGTGTCATGGCGCTCGGGTTCGATCCGACCGCTTGTGCGAACCGATCATCGGCCAGCCGCAACCCGGTCCCTTCGACAGTCAGATCACCGCCCACCGACACAAGCCCGCCGCTGTCGTTCTGTGCAAGCGCACCGGCGCCGAGGATCGACAGCGCATCGGCCGACACGTGCGGCGAGTCCAGTTCGGTGACGGTGATATCCGCGTCCCAGCTTCCATCCGGCCCGCCGGTCGCGTCAAGCGCGACCGTCCCGGTGTCCAGCTGCATCCCGCCTGCAAAGGGCAGGCGCACCGCTTGCGACCCGTTCGACAGATCCGCCGTAAGCGCCAGGTTGCGCAGCCTCGCGCCGTTCAGCAGCACCGTTGCGTCCAATACCGCGGCGCCGGCTGCTTCGCCCGGAAATACGGCGTCCAGATTGGCCAGCCGCCCGTCAAGACGCAGCGACGTGTCGGCGCTCGTGATCTTGCCGGTCACGCCCATGTTCAACGCGGATGTCGCGACCCGTGCGGACCGCAGCGTGGTCCCCGTTTCGTCGCGCCGCACATCCAGCCGCACGGATCCGACGCCGTCCAGAAGACGATCCGCGATGTCCTGGCCGATCGACACATCCACCGTTGTGCCGTCGATCACGATGTCGGCCATGCCCGAGACTGGTGCAATCGCCCCGTCGATCCGCATGTCGACCCGCCCGCCAAGGGACCGTCCTGCCAGCGCGGAGAACCGGGCGAGGCGTTCGGCCACAAGCGTCAGGTCCAGCATCAGCGGCATCGCGTCCTGCGCTGTCCAGGTCGCAGTCCCGTTCAGGCCATAATCTTCGCCCGCCGCTTCGATCCCGGTGACCCGAATCGGCTGGCCGCTCTGGTAATCGACCCGTGCCTTGCCCGACAGGTCCGTGCCCACGGCGTCGGCCAAGGCGGGATCCGTCAAGGCCAGACCATTCGCGGCAAAGGACAAGTCCAGCCCAAGTGTCCCGTCTTCGGCCAATTGCTGTTGGTCGATCACGCCCCGGCCTTGCAGCGTCAGGACGTCCAGCGTCGCGGCCGGGTTTTCGAAGTCCGACACTCGCGCATCAAGGGTGAAATCGCCGTTCAGCGCCGCATCGAACGTGACCGACGCCACCTGGGTGTCGCCGCCGCCAAAGGGCAACACCACCGGACCGCCCTCCGGGTTGGAAATCTGTCCCGTGGCGTCCAGCGCCTCAAGCCAGCCGCTTTCCGACACCTCCGCGCTGCCGCTCAGCGACAGCGTGTTGGCGGTCAGCTCGAACTGCGGCAAGTCCGTCCGCCCGGACGCATCGCGGATGACCCGCGCCTGCAGGGAGATGTCGTCGCCAAAGAAATCCCGCGTGTCTTCCGTCAAAAGCGGTGTCGGATCGCCGTCTATATCGACCTGGATGTCAAAACCGCCCGTGTCCGCCGGGGCCAGAACCTCGACCGTACCGGTGATGCGCGGCTCACCGCTTGTGGCCAGCGCCAGATCGGCCGTGAAATCGTCGATCCGTCCCTCACCCTCGACGGTCAGGGAAATCGACGGCGCGCCGGGGATGCCGACAAGCGTGGAAACCAACCCGCCCTCTGCTTCCTCGGCGGTCAGATCGACCGCCAATTGCCGCGACGACGGATCATAGCTCGCCGCCACCTGGATCACCGCCTGCTCGCCGTCCACACGGTTCAGACCAAGCTGCACCGCGCCCCCGCCGTCATCCAATGAGGCTGACCCGTTGACCGCGAATTCGGCCTCTTCTCCAAGCAGCGAAGCGCCAAGCTGAACGGAGGTCAGCGCGAATTCCTCGATGCGAATCTCGACCGGAAGATCGGGAATGGAGAACGGCGTGGCTTCCGCGCTCGGCACCTCCGACCCGGCATCGGGCGCACGCGACACCACGACCGTTTCGGCGGTGAAAGAGGTGACATCCACGATCCCGCGCAACAGGGCCGCGCGGTTCCAGTCCAGTTCCACATTCTCCGCCCGGAACCATTCGCCGCTCTCGTCGGAGATCGCCAGGAGCGCGATGGACGCCTCGCTCGACAGCGCGCCTTGAAAGCCGCGTATCCGTACGTCGCGGCCCGCGCCGGACAGCGCGTCCTGCAACAGACCGGCAAGATACCCGGGGTCTTCTTCGCTGTCCTGGGCGGCCGCAGCCAGCGGCCAGTACAGGACCATCAACAATGTCAGAACGAATCGCATCTCAGAAAGCCTGCCCAATACCGATGTAAAGCTCATAGGCCTGACCGGCGTCATCGCCGGTCACCGGCGTCGCCACATCCACCCGGATCGGACCGATCCCGGTATCGTAGCGCAGGCCAACCCCGGCCCCTGCATGCCAGTCGCTGTCGCCAGAAAAGCCGCTGTCTTCGGTGACCATCCCGGCATCGTAGAACCCGACAAGGCCGATATTGCCGCGCACCCTTGTGCGCAGTTCCGCCGAAACCGCGGCAAAGCTCTGCCCGCCGGTGAATTCGCCATTGTTCGCCGTCACGCCCAGGGACTGGTAGGGTTGACCCCGTACCGTGCCTCCGCCGCCGGAATAGAACAGGTAGTCTGGCACGGTTCCTTCAAGGTCCGGCCCCCAGACCGATCCGACCTGCGCCCGGCCCGCAAGCACGAAACGGTTGTCTTCACCGAACCCCAGGTAAGCCCGCGCATCCGAGGTGAGCTGCACCCCGCTTTCGCTATCGTCCAGACCAAGGAACGGAACGCCGGTCGCCGAGATATAAAATCCGTCAGTCGGGTTGAGGGTGTTGTTGCGCGTATCGTAGCTCGCGCCCAACGTGGCCGTCAGCAGTTGAAACTCCCGCTCGCCGAAAGCGTCCTCGGTATCGATATAGCGATAGCCAAGCCCGAACGTCCCGGTAAGCTCATCGGAAAACCGATGCGTCAGGCCAGAGGAAAGACTCGCCTGATTGCTGCTGAACCCCGGCTCGTTGAGTTGCTCGATCGAGGCGCTCAGGTAAAACTCCGTGTCGGGCGTAAAGGTGGCGGGCCGCCCATAGGTGAGCCCCAGCTTGTAGTCGATATCGTTCTCGTCGGTGCCGATCCCGGAAATCTCACCGTCGACCCGCAGCCGCTCGGCGCCCTGAAACAGGTTCCGGTGCAGCCAGAAGGCGCTCAGCTTGCCCCCGTCCTGCGTCGAAACCTCGGCACCAAAGCCGAACCGCCGCGGCTTCTGTTCGGCCAGTTGCACGTTCAGGTCGAGCGTCTCGTCCGGCTCCACCGTTTCCGCCTCTGAAATCGCGACGGAATTGAACACACCGGTCTGCCGCAACCGGCGCTCGGCCTGAGCGATCTCTTCTGGATCGAACACCGCGCCCTCCGGAATGCCGGCAATCTCGCGGATACGCCGGGCGTGGATCGTGTCATTGCCCGTCACCCCGATATCCCCGAACCGCAGACGCGGCCCGGGAGACAGGTCCAGCTGAACGTCCAGCTCCCTGTCCGGGTGATTGGCGGTGATCTGCTGATTGGCCAGCCGCGCCTTGGCGTGACCCGCGTTGCGCCAGCCCGTGACACCGGCATCCACTGCCGACCGGATCGGTGGTGTTCCGGCCCGCGCGCCGCTGCGGAAGCTGTCGGGTATCCGGGTCCCCTCGGCCAGCGGCGCGATCTCGGCCTGGCCAAAGCGGAACCGTGATCCGGGATCGACCTCGACAAGGATCAGATCGATGCTGCCCGGTGCTTCGAAGGGCGAAATCCCGGCCGCCTCCCGGCCGTCGATCGTGATCGAAACCGCCGGAGCAAAGCGTCCTACGGCGTACATGGCCGCCACCAGACGTCCGTAATCTGCTTGCGCGGCGGCCAAAAGCGCTTGTGGCGTGGGGTTTTCGGTATCCAGCAGATCGACCATGGACATCGCGTCCTTCAGCTCGGAGCGAAGCTCGTCTCCCCCGCCGGACACATTCAGATCAAGCGTTTGGGCGGCGCCCATGCCGGGAAGCGCCACAAGGCACAAGCACAACATCCTGCGGTCAAACCTGCTCATCCGCCCCAAACCTCGTTTTCCACATGAAAACGCATAGCAGTTGAACCACCATCTCTGCAATTGAGTTCCCCGTTTTGGGCAATCACGTTTTCGCAGCAGGGGCGCCCCGCCGATGACCCGCACAGGAAAAGGCGGGCATGACGATGGGGCTGTCATGCCCGCAAGGTGCAAAGGATCAAGGACCACAGACCCTTTGCCGGCCTGCCCGCGTCAGTGACGCGCCAGACTGTATCCCTTGTGCCGAAGGCAGGGCAGCGCATAGGCCGGTGCCCTGCCGCGCCGCGTCTGCACTGTCATGCCGCAGGCACGGGGCAAGGCGCGGAGGCGGACATTGTTTCGCTCAAGGCAGCGCCCCATGACGACGCGGTTCACCCGCCCGCCCTTGATCTGCCGCACACAGCGCTCCGGCAGGGCTGCCTTGTGACGGCCCGACACATGACCGCGCGGCATAACCTTGGGATAGTTCTGCGATCGTGTGATCTGGGGTTTGGGCCTGTGCCGCGTTATCGCGTCTTCATTGTCGTCCCGATCCCTGTCGCGCGCAGTCTGGATCGCCTTGCCGATGATGAAAACCGTCGCCGCCCCGGCCAGAAGTCGGGCGATATCCTCTTCGGACGCCGCCTTTGCGGGGGCGGCTGAAAGCGTTGCGATGGTGGTGGCGACAGCAAGGACAGCTGCGATGAATTTGCGTGACATGAGAGGGCATCCTTTCGGTCAGTGACGCGCCGAACCGGGCGCTTTGAAACGGCAGGGGATTGCACCCCGCTGCCTGTAGCTGACATCTCGGCGACCTCTGACACGTCAGGCAATAACGCGCCCCGGTTATGCGATAACCACAGCGCCGTTATTGAATTTCCCCGCGCGCCGCCGCAGGTTGAGACCATGAAACACGTCTTTCCTTTTGTTGTCCTTGCCGCGCTCTTGGCGCCGGCCGCCGCACAGGCGGCGTGCTATGCCGATTACAAGGCGAAACAGGACAATCCCCTGCGCTTGCATTACGGCGTGGCCGAGATCTCGGGCCCCTGTTCGGCGACCGCGGCGCGACGGCAACTTGAGACCCGGCTTGCACAAGCGGGCTGGACATTGCTCAATGTGGTGTCGGTGTTCGACGAAGACGGGTTGGCCGAAAGGAAAGACAGTGCCGGATCGAACTTCCTCCGCTACTGACGCGCGTCGCTCCGGCAGCCGGATCGTGGCCATCGGGATCAGCGTGATTGTCGGCCTGCTGCTGCTGGCCGGTATCGTGCTGTTTCTCACCTTGCCGGATGGCAACGCGTTCAATGCGCGGGTCGAGCGGATTTTCGTCGAAAACGACGACCTGACCTCGCAGGCCGAAATCAAGCTGCTCGAGATCCTCGCCCAGTCCGGCACCGCGTTCTCCGACACGCTGGCGGGGTATCGCACTGCGATTTTCGTTCTGCTGATCTTTGCCACCGCGATGCTGGTCGCGGCCTTGGTGTTTCTCATGTTGCTGGTCATGCTCAATCGCCGCATGGCCCAGATCGAGCGCTCGGGGATTCAGGTCAACTCCCTCATCGTCAGCCGAGAGGAAAACACCGTCTACCTGAACACGATGGGGTTCAAGCTCACCGATGCGATGATGGAGACGATTTCGATTCTGGCCGAAGCGCGGCTGGACGACGATCTGCTCTCCGGCGCCCAGATCGAGGCGATGGTGTCCGGCAAGTCCGAAGCCGATTGCGACGAAGCCGCCGGAGCCACCCGGATCAAGCGCCTGCGCGATGGGTTGGGCAACCAATTGGTCAGCGAGTTGCTGATCAAGAATATCGCGCGGCGCGGTTACATGCTCGCCATCGACAAGGACGTCATCGAGGTGGTGTAACCCGTGTCATCCGCAACGCGGCGCATCATTCGCGCCCGCCGTGTCGGCCGCATGTCCTCATGTCGGTCCTCCATGCAAATCCGTACGAATCAACCGTACGGTTCCGAACTGAACTTCGTACGGTTGGGCCAGCCGTCTCGGGTAACCTTCCAGAGTTGGCGGCAAATCCGCGCGATCCGGCGGGGCGTCGCCCCGCGTCGCTGCTGGCCCGTACAACGAATCCCGCTCAACCGTACAAACTGTACGGCGCGTTCAGGTATACACCAACCTGGCTGCGATCTGGGCATGCAGATCATGCGGCGCGGCCAGCACCCCGGCTGTCTGCGGGACAGCGTTGTTGAACCGCAGATCCACGCCCTGCCGATCCGTCACCTTCGCGCCTGCTTCCGACAGGATCAGCGCCCCCGCCGCGATGTCCCATTCCCAGCTTGGCCGCAGTGTCAGCATGGCATCATACCGACCCTGCGCGACCAGGCACAGCCGGTAGGCCAGCGACGGGCGGTGCGCACGTTCGAACTCCGGAACCGGCGCCCGCCAGTGTTTGGGATCCATGTTTGGCTTGGTCGCCAATACGCGCGCTTCCAAAATATCCGTTTTATGCGAAAGGCTTATGCGCTTTCCATTCAGGAACGTCCCTTGCGAGACGCCCGCTGCGTAAAGCAAGTCCAACTCTGGAAGAAACACCACACCCTGCGTCACGACGCCATGCTCCACCACGGCCAGCGAATGCGCCCAGGTGCGCTCCCCCTTCACGAAGCTGCGGGTGCCATCAATTGGATCGACGATGAACAAACGATCCTGCACCAGCCGGTCCGCGCTGTCCGGCGTCTCCTCGCTCAGCCAGCCGTAGCCGGGCCGGGCCGTGGTCAGACCGTCGCGCAAGGCGCGGTCCACGGCGATATCCGCTTGTGTCACCGGGCCGGCATCAAAAGGTTTTTCGTTGACTTTCAAACCCTTGGACTTGTGGTACAGGGCGATTTCTGCCGCCTCCCTGGCGGCCTCGATCAAAAGCTCAAGATCATTCTCCGGCAAGCGTCAGACCTTCCACCAGAAGCGATGGCACAACCCGGCTCAGCCACGGCCGCGCATCGTTGGCCGGTGTGATTTTCGTGAGCATTTCAATGAGGTTACCGGCAATCGTCACGCCGCTGACCGGATAGGCCACTTCGCCGTTTTCCACCCAGACCCCGGCTGCCCCGCGCGAATAGTCCCCGGTGTTCGGGTTGATGGTGGACCCGATCATCGATGTCACGACAAGCCCGGTTCCCATCTCGGCGATCAATCCCTCGCGGTCCATAACTCCTTGAGTCAAGGCGATATTCGACACGCTGGGCGAGGGCCCCCCGGTGGTCCCCCGCGCGGCGTTCCCGGTTGGCTCCAGCCCCAGCTTGCGCGCCGTGGCCAGATCGAGCGTCCATCCCGTCAACACCCCGTCCTTGACGATATCGCGCTTTTGCGTCGGCAAGCCTTCGGCGTCGAACGGGCGTGACCCGGCAACGCGTACGCGGTGCGGATCCTCGGTCAAGCTCAGATGCGGTGGCAGGACCTCTTTTTCCAATAAATCCAAAGCCCAGGACGATCTGCGCGCGATCGCGACACCATTGATCGCCATCAGAAAATGCCCGATGAGCGACGATGAAATCCGTTCGTCGAACAGCACCGGGTACGCCCCGGTCCTGGGTTTGCGCGGGTTTATCCGGTCCAGCGCCCGCTCTGCCGCCGTGCGGCCGATATCCTGCGCAGACCGCAAATCCGACTGGACGATCCGCTGGTCCGCGTCGTAGTCCCGCTCCATCCCGGTTCCCGTGCCCGCGATCGCCACACAGGAGGTGGAGCGTGAAGACCGCTGATATCCGCCAGAAAACCCATTGCTTGCAGCAAGATAGACCTCCTGCGACCCATAGGCAGCCGAGGCTGACGAAACCTGTGTGATCCCATCCACCGCAAGAGCCGCGCCTTCCGCTTCCCGCGCGTCCCGCTCCAACGCGTCCGGCGTCGGCTCGGGCGCGGGATCGTACATTTCCAGCCACTCGGAAGACCGGTCCTGGGCCAGTTGCGCCGGATCGGCCAAGCCGACATGCGGATCTTCCGGTGCCTCGCGCGCCATCGCAACGGCCCGGTCGGCCATCACCGCAAGGTTGTCCGCCCGCATATCCGACGATGACACGTTCGCCACCCGTTGCCCGACAAAGACCCGCAACCCGATGTCGGTGGATTCGGCCCGCTCCGCCTGCTCCAAAGCGCCGCCGCGCACATCGATCGAGATCGAATTGCCGGCCACGGCAACCACGTCTGCGGCGTCCGCGCCGGCGGCCTTGGCCCGCTGCAACAAGTCTTGCGTCAGGGTGTTGAGCGTCTGTGTCATGGGGCCTCCGGTGCCGATACCTGCGGGCCTGTGACGTAGAGCGGTCGGGGCGGCACCGCAACCCTGCAAGGGGTCATACCCTATGGGTCAACCATTTCAACGACACCCAGAATCGGCCCCATCCAGCGCCCGAAATCCGACCGGTTGAGCCCGGGCGCATGCAGGCGCGATATGCGACCGTCCAGGAACAACGCTTGCGGCAGGTCGAGGTCATCGCGAAAGATGCGCCCGAATTCGTGGAATGTCACCGGCTCGTCGGAAATCGCGAAAACCACCCGCGTGCCGTCCTCGGAGGTGCCAACCCCGTTGCGAATATACCGCGACGTGCCGTCCTTCAGAAACTTTGGGTGCAAGTCCCCGTCGATCACCAACATCGGACCCGATTGCGTGGCATAGCGACAGTCCGGGCGCGCCGCTTCATAGCGGAGGGTCTCGATCACGTCGGCCCGGCCTTGCTGGATGCAAAACACGCCGTTCGGCAAAAGCCCGAAATTCCCCGGACCAGCATTGGGGATCACGCGCATGATCTCCTGACCGTTCTCGATGTAATGGCCGACAGGGGCGCGGTCGTCATGGTACATTCCGCCGTTCATGCCAACGGAGAGACGCTGACCCTCGGTCTTCAATTCCGCGTCGATTGCAGAAAACTGACCAAACCTGTCGCCCGATGGCGCATCAAGAAACAGGCGCAAATCAGCTTCGCGCGGATCGATGTCGCAGGCGGTATAGCGCAGACCGTCAAAGTCCCGCTCCTCGCAGACGACCTTGGACTGTGCAGACAGGGTCGTGCCAAGCAGCACAAGCGCCGCCAGCGCGCCCCTAGCTCTCCACGTCACGGCGGACATCGTCTTGCTCGAACATGCGGCGGGTATCGTCCATCCGGTCGAACGTATCGTCCAGTCGAAAGCGCAGTTCGGGCGAAAATTTGAGCGTCAGGTTCTTTGCCACAATACGCCGCAATTCGTTGCGATTGCGGTTCAGAAGCTCAATAAGTTGCTCCTGCCCATCTCCCATCAAAGGCACGACGAAGGCTGTCGCCACCTTGAGGTCGGGAGATGTGCGGACTTCGCCCACGGTGATGGAATATCGATTGAGGTCCGGATCGTGTATGTCGCCACGCGCCAGCACGTCTGCCAGCGTGCGCCGGATCAATTCGCCAACGCGCAATTGCCGTTGGCTCGGTCCGTCAGAGCTATGAGATCGGTTTTTTGCCATGACCGGGACATAAGGCTTCTGGTGGCCTTTGCCAAGCAGAGGACCAACCGCTATTGAGGCGAAAATTCACCGGCGGAGAATGGGCATGAGCAAAGAGATCGGAGTGGTTGTCACCGGAGTGTCTGGACGCATGGGGCAGATGCTCGTGACAGAAATAGATAGAAATTCAAGACTTTACCTTGCCGGTGCCGTCGAACGCACGGGGCATGACTGGGTGGGTCAGGATTTGGGCACAGCAATGGGGGGCGGCGCCAACGGTGTGATAGTGGCGGATGATCCGCTGGACAGTTTCGCGCGCGCTCAGGCGGTGATCGACTTCACCGCACCCGCCGCGACTGTCGGGTTCGCCGAACTGGCGGCACAGGCCCGCGCTGTGCATGTGATCGGGACAACCGGCCTGTCCGAAGAGGACCTGACCAAGATCAAGGCCGCTGCGCGTCATGCGGTTGTCGTGCGCGCCGGCAACATGAGCCTTGGAGTCAACCTGCTCACGGTGCTGACACGAAAGGTCGCTGCGGCGCTCGATGCGGATTACGATATCGAGGTGATCGAGGCGCACCACAAACGGAAGGTTGATGCGCCCTCTGGCACAGCCCTGATGTTGGGTGAAGCCGCTGCGGAAGGACGTGGCGTCGATTTGCGCGAGGTGTCGGACCGGGGCCGCGATGGGATTTCCGGCGCGCGCGAGCGGGGCGCGATCGGGTTCAGCGCCATCCGCGGGGGGGACATCGTGGGGGAACATGATGTGATGTTCGCCACCGAGGGTGAGCGTATCATCCTGCGCCACATCGCCAGCGACCGGGCGCTTTTCGCCCGCGGCGCGCTCAAGGCGGCGCTTTGGGGGCAGGACAAGGCGCCCGGAGAATACGACATGCTGGACGTGCTGGGGCTGTCCGAAGGGTGACACGGAAAGACGCGATGCCGGAAACCCTTTGATCCAAATGCGCGTTGGACACGTATTGCACGTACACCCCAGCCCGAGAGGATCAAATGTTGACCCGTGTTTCCCTGATCGTGGCCGTCGCGGTTGCGCTTGGCCTGCCACAGAGCGCTGCCGCCGAATTGAAGCGGATCGAAAGCAAGTCGGAATTCATGCAGATCGTGCAGGGCAAGACCCTGTCGCGCCCCTTGGTGCGTCTTACCGTCGATCAGAACGGTGACATCACGGGCCGGGGCGTGACCTGGGATGTGACCGGCTCCTGGTCTTGGCAAGACGGCTTCTTTTGCCGTGACCTGAACTGGGGTGGCGATGACCTTGGATACGATTGCCAGGAAGTGCGTACCAATGGCAGCGAGGTGCGTTTCACATCCGATCAAGGGGCCGGAGACACGGCAGATTTCCGACTGCGGTAAGCATCAGAAATCGATCGCCAAACCGCCTTTTTCCCAATCCCCGTAGCGCACCGGTTCCGGTCCATCACGGCCGCCGAGCTCTTTCGGCAAGGGGGGTTCCGACTCTGTTTTCCTGCGTCGTTCCTCGGCTTCGGCCAAGGCGCGTTGCGCGGCGGGTGGCAAATCAGAAGGCTTATCGAAACTCATCTCGGTCTTTCCTCTTGTATGAGTTTGATATACGCGCCATCCGGTCCGGGACAACCCCGGTCCAACACAGGAAAGTCCTTTGCCCGCACCTGCCTCTCCGCGTCGCGTTGCCCTTGATGGGTTGAGCCAGATTATCGGCGAAGGCCGGATGCTTTCGGAGATCATGGGCGATCCGCTCTGGCAGGACCTGACACCCGCCGAACGGGCTGCCGCGCAACGGCTTGTCACGGACACGCTTCGGTATCTTGGCCGGGCGGATCACCTCCTGGCCTCCAACCTGCAGCGCACCCCGCCCTTGAAGGTCATGAACCTTCTTCGATTGGCGACGATGGAGTTGATGACCGGCGGCGCTGCGCATGGTGTGGTGAACGACGCGGTGAACCTCGCCGCGGGCAACAAGAAAACCGCGCCCATGAAAGGGTTGGTGAACGCCGTGTTGCGCAAGATCACGGCGCTGGATCAAAGCGCGTGGAATGCGGCGCCGGACACGATGCTGCCCAAATGGCTGCGGCCGAAACTTGCCAAGGACTGGAGCAAACCGGTTGTCGCCCGGATCGAACGCGCCCATGCGGTGCCGCCGCCTGTTGATCTGAGTGTGAAATCTGATGCGCAGAGCTGGGCAGACACCCTTGATGGGACGCTGTTGCCCACCGGGTCTGTCCGTTTGTCCGCGCGGGGGCAATTGTCAGCATTGCCGGGGTTCGACACTGGCGATTGGTGGGTGCAGGACGCCGCTGCCGCATTGCCCGTTCAGCTGTTGGGGGATGTGACAGGCGCACGTGTTCTCGACATCGGCGCAGCGCCGGGCGGCAAAACCATGCAGCTTGCCGCTCGTGGCGCAGACGTGACTGCGCTGGACGTCTCTGAACAGCGCATGGGGCGGCTCGGTGAAAATCTTGCCCGGACAAAGCTGGCGGCACGGACTGTTGTGGCAAATGCCCTGACACATCAAGACGACCCGTTCGATGCGGTCCTGCTGGACGCGCCGTGCTCTGCGACGGGCACGATCCGGCGGCATCCCGATCTTCCTTACGTCAAATCACAGGCGGGAATAGACGATCTGGTCAAGTTGCAGCGCAGCCTGCTGCTTCGTGCGGTTCACTTTCTCAAGCCGACCGGGAAACTGGTCTACTGCACCTGTAGCCTGCTGCGCGAGGAGGGTGAGGATCAAGTCAAGTGGCTGTTGTCGCAGACGAGCGATCTGACCCTGCTTTCCCCCGTGACCCCCGGTCTTGACGCGAGTTGGATCAGTCCCGAAGGCGGCGTGCGCCTGCGACCGGATTATTGGCCGGACCGGGGCGGCATGGACGGATTCTACATGGCAGTGTTGCAGCGCGATGGCGGTCCGTCGCCCGCCTGACAATTCCGCCGTGACTTGCCTCGATCACAAAGATATGATGCTGCCAAAAGACCGCCTGCGCAAAGCCAGGCAGAGGCAGAGCTGATGTTTCGACTGGACGCCGCAAAACGGGCGCAGACCCGGCTTTTGGACCGTGTTCACGCGCGCCTGTCCGCGCGCGCGCGACCGGCGACCGCCTTTGTCGGCCAGCCCGAACCACGCACCGTCGGGTCCTATGCCCGCGGGCGGCAACTGACGGCGGGCAATCTTCTGTTTGCGGGTCATCTGGTTGAAGCGCCGGGCGCGGTCCTTTGGGATATTCCGCCACCGGATCATATGTTCCTTGAAGAGATTCACGGGTTTCACTGGCTTGACGATATGGCGAGCGTTGGTGATCCGGTGACGCGCAAAACCGCGCAGGCTTGGTTGTTCGAATGGATTGCCCGCTATGGCAACGGCTCCGGCCCGGGCTGGACAGCGGAATTGGCCGGGCGCCGGGTGATCCGTTGGCTGCATCACGCGTTTTTCGTTCTGGGCGGCTCGACTCCGGAACAATCGCGGGCGTTCTTTCGGTCCATCGCGCAGCAGACGATATTTCTAAATCGCCGCTGGCACAGCGCATGCCCCGGATTGCCCCGGTTCGAAGCGTTGACAGGACTCATTTCTGCCGGCCTGTCGCTGCAGGGCATGGAGGCACAGGCCGACCCTGCGATCAAGGCGCTGGGGCAGGAATGCGCGCGTCAGATCAACGAAGGAGGTGGCGTTTCGACCCGCAACCCCGAAGAGTTGATGGAGGTCTGCACCCTTTTGATCTGGGCACGCGATGCGCTGCAGGAAACGGCCCGCGCGCCGGAGCCCGCTCATATTCAGGCGATTGCCAAGATCGTGCCAACGCTGCGCGCATTGCGCCATTGCGATGGTGGCCTCGCGCGGTTTCATGGCGGCGGGCGCGGAATGGAAGGGCGGTTGGACACCGCGCTTGCGGCGGCTGGCGTCAAGGCGCAGGTTCCGCAGAACCTTGTCATGGGATTTGCGCGCCTGTCCGCCGGGCGCACCTCCCTGATCATTGACGCCGCGCCGCCGCCAACAGGAATGTCGAGCATCAATGCCCATGCCTCGACGCTGGCCTTCGAGCTCACCTCCGGGCGGCGTCCGCTCATCGTGAATTGCGGCTCGGGATCGGCCTTTGGCGAGGATTGGCGCAGGGCGGGACGGGCGACGCCATCGCATTCGACCCTGTGCCTGGACGGCTATTCCAGCGCACGCCTTGGAGACACAACGCGAATGGGCCCGATCGAGCGCGAACTGCTCGACGATGCGCCCAGGAATGTGCCGGTGGAAATGTCGCGCGCCACTGATGGCCTCCGATTCGAGGGCGGGCATGACGGCTATTCGCGGACGCATGGGCTGACCCATGCGCGCATCCTCGAACTGACATTCGACGGACGCGGGATCGTGGGTGAGGACCTCCTCGTGGCTCTCAACAGCAACGGCAAGGCGCAGTTCAACAAGAAAATGGAAGACAGCCGCCTGTCCGGGATCCCGTTTGACATTCGCTTCCACCTGCATCCCGAGGTCGACACCGCCATCGACATGAACGGAACCGCGGTTTCAATGGCCTTGAGAAGCGGCGAGATTTGGATTTTCCGTTACGATGGGCGGTGCGACCTGTCGCTGGAGGCGTCGGTTTACCTTGAAAAGGGCCGATTGCGCCCCCGCGCGACGAAACAGATCGTTTTAACCGGCCGCGCAATGGAGTATGCGACCCGCGTTCGCTGGTCTTTGGCCAAGGCGCAGGACACCGCCATCGCGGTGCGGGACCTGGCTGAGGACGATGCGATGCTGCTGAACTGAACACTGGGAATTCTTGCTGCCATGACCAATCTTGCCCCGCTGCGCCGCGCCTTGCTTTCCGTGTCGGATAAAACCGGCCTCGTCGATCTTGCCAAGGCGCTGGATGCGCGAGGGGTCGAGATTCTGTCCACCGGCGGGTCTGCCAAGGCCCTGCGCGATGCGGATGTGCCGGTCAAGGACGTGTCCGAGGTGACGGGATTTCCCGAGATGATGGATGGCCGGGTCAAAACGCTGCACCCGATGGTGCATGGCGGTTTGCTGGCCCTGCGCGACAATGACGATCATGTCGCGGCAATGTTCGCGCATGACATCAAGGCGATCGACCTTCTGGTGGTCAACCTCTACCCGTTTGAAGAAACGGTCGCCAAGGGTGCCGATTATGACACCTGCATCGAGAATATCGACATCGGCGGCCCCGCGATGATCCGGGCCGCCGCCAAGAACCATGCCTTTGTCACGACCGTGGTCGATGTCGAGGATTACAAGGGGCTGTTGGCCGAGCTCGATGCAAATGATGGCCACACGACGCTGGCATTCCGCCAGCGGCTTGCGCAAATCGCCTATGCCCGCACCGGGGCATATGATGCTGCGGTCAGCACGTGGATGGCAGGCGCGATCGGAGAGGACACGCCGCGCCGCCGCGTCTTTGCCGGAACATTGGCGCAGTCACTGCGCTACGGCGAAAACCCGCATCAGGGGGCGGCGTTCTATCACGATGGCAGCAACCGCCCCGGTGTTGCTGTGGCAGAGCAGATCCAGGGCAAGGAGCTCAGCTACAACAACATCAACGACACGGATGCGGCGTTTGAACTGGTTTCGGAATTCCTGCCGCGCGATGGCTTTGCCTGCGCGATCATCAAGCATGCGAACCCGTGCGGCGTTGCCAAGGGGCGAAGTCTGAAAGAGGCGTATCAAAAGGCGTTCGATTGTGACCGCACCTCTGCCTTTGGCGGGATCGTTGCGCTAAACTCGACGCTGGACGGGGAAACCGCCGAGGCGATTTCCGAGATTTTTACCGAGGTCGTGATTGCTCCCGGTGTCAATCAGGCTGCCAAGGATGTGTTCGCGGCCAAGAAGAACCTGCGTCTGCTGATGGCGCCGGGACTGGCGAACACCGCAGAGCCGGGGACCGCCTGGACGCAAGTTTCGGGCGGGGTTCTGATCCAGAACCGCGACAATGGGCGGATTGATCTGGATGACCTGAAGGTCGTGACCAAAATCGCCCCCACGGACGACCAGATGCGCGATCTGTTATTTGCCTGGACCGTGGCGAAGCACGTCAAGTCGAATGCCATCGTCTATGCCAGGGACAGGGCCACAGTGGGTGTCGGCGCCGGCCAGATGAGCCGTCTGGACAGCGCGCTGATCGCCGCGAAGAAGGCCGAGCGCATGGCCGAGGCGCTGGGTTTGCCAGAGCCGCTCACCAAGGGCAGCGCGGTGGCGTCCGACGCCTTCTTCCCCTTTGCAGATGGCCTGATGGAAGCGGCGGCGGCGGGGGCCTCCTGTGTCATTCAACCCGGTGGCTCGATGCGTGACGACGAGGTGATCAAGGCTGCGGATGAGGCCGGGCTGGCAATGGTGCTCACCGGGATGCGGCATTTCCGACACTGATTCTCCCAAGCGGTAGGACCCTGCCGCGGCGAAAGGAACCTTCATGCGTCTGGTCGCTCTTGTTGCGCTGATCGTTTTCGTGGTCGACCAGATCAGCAAGTGGCTGGTGGTCCACGTGATGGACCTTGCCCGCGTGGGCGCCATCGACGTGTTTCCACCCTATCTGAACTTCCGCATGGCGTGGAACACCGGCATCAATTTCGGGCTTCTGTCGGGTCATGCCGACTGGACACGCTGGGTGCTGATTTCGGTGGCGCTGGGCATCGTGCTGTTTGTTCTTGTCTGGATGCGGCGCGATCCGCCGGGGCGCACGGGGTTGGTCTTTGCGGGTCTGTTGATCGGTGGCGCGCTTGGCAACGTTGTGGACCGGTTGCTTTATGGGGCGGTTGCGGATTTTCTCAACATGTCCTGCTGCGGGATCTCCAACCCCTACGCGTTCAACGTGGCTGATATCAGCGTGTTCATCGGGGCCATTGGCCTTGCGCTTTTCTCGGGCGGCAAAAACGCCCCGTGACGGGGGCGACAGGATACGTTAAAGCAAGTTCGAGGCGAACACGGAGGCGGGCAGAAAACATGCCGCGCACATTGATCATACTGGCTCTTTTGGCGCTGACCGCATGCGGCACGCGTCAGGACACCGCGGATCGTGACACCAATCTGCGCGAATTGCGCAATCCGTCGGGCGCGCCCGAGGAATTCTCGATCGTGCCGCCGAAACCGTTGCAGACGCCCGACACCCTTGCCGAACTGCCCCAGCCAACCCCGGGCGGAGCCAATCGCACCGACCAGACTCCTCTCAAGGATGCGGTGGCGGTGCTGGGCGGATCACCGGAGCGCCTGGATTTGCCGGCAGGCGTCGGGGCCGGGGATCAGGCGCTTGTCGCAAGGGCGTCGCGGTTCGGACGCGATCCGGGCATTCGCGACCAGCTGGCCCAAGCCGATCAGGAATTCCGCGAGCGTCGGTCGCTGTTCAACTGGCGCCTGGTGCCGGAAGACACGTATAACCGGGTCTATCGCAGGCAGACGCTTGATCCCTACGCAACGCTGGAGGCCGCGCGCAGGGCCGGGGCGCTCACACCGTCTGCACCGCCGCGCTGATCGCAGGGCCGCTGCGCTGGCACGCCGGACGGGTTTGGCGGCTCACGATGCCGTTGGCCGGGTTGAAACCACCCCGATGCATCGTACGTTAGCTCAAAACCAAGGAGGTTTGCCTATGCGTCGCCTATTTGCCCTTGTCGGGCTATGCCTGTGTGCCGCCGTGCCGCTGCGCGCGCAGACGATCGAGGATCAGGTCAGCTCGTTCCAGCTTGACAACGGGATGGACGTGGTCGTGATCGAGGACACCCGCGCGCCTGCTGCGGTCCACATGGTCTGGTACCGGGCTGGAGCGGCAGATGAACAGGCGGGGGTGTCGGGCGTTGCGCATTTTCTTGAACACCTGCTGTTCAAAGGCACGGAAAAGCTGGAGCCCGGTGAGTTCAGCGAGATCGTCAAGGCCAATGGCGGTCGCGACAATGCCTTCACGAGCTTTGATTACACCGGGTATTTCCAGCGTATCGCGGCAGACCGTCTTGGTTTGATGATGGAGATGGAAGCGGACCGGATGAAAAACATCCAGCTCGACCGCGAAGACATCCTGACTGAGCGTGACGTGATCATAGAGGAACGCAACCAACGGGTCGAGAACGACCCTGCCGCCCTGTTCCGCGAACAACGCATGGCCGCACAGTTCCTGAACCATCCCTATGGCACCCCGATCATCGGCTGGCGGCACGAGATGGTAAATCTCGATCTGGACGATGCGATGGCCTATTACGAGCAGTTCTATTCGCCGAACAATGCGGTTCTGGTCGTGGCCGGGGATGTGAAAGCCGACGACGTTTTGGAAATGGCGCAAGAGCATTACGCCCCGATCCCGAAGAACGAGGCGTTGCCGGAACGGGTGCGCCCCTCAGAACCGCCGCAGATGGCAGAACGCCGTATCACCTTCACGGATCCGCGCGTGGCGCAGCCATATGTCATGCGCACCTACCTTGCCCCGGAGCGCGACCCCGGCGATCAACGTAAGGCGGCGGCCTTGACGCTGCTGGCCGAAATCCTGGGCGGGTCGCAAACATCCGTCCTGCAGCAAAAGCTGCAATTTCAGGAAAAGTCCTCGGTCTATTCCAGTGCGTTCTACAGCGGCTTGTCGCTGGACGACACGACCTTCGGTATCGTCAACGTGCCCACCCAAGGCGTCAGCCTTGATCAGGCCGAGGCCGACATGGATCGTGTGATCGCCGAGTTCATGGAAACCGGCGTCGATCCGGAGCAGCTTGACAGGATCAAGTTCCAGCTTCGTGCGTCACAGGTCTACGAGTTGGACAGCGCGACTTCATTGGCGCGGCGCTATGGGGCGGCGCTGACATCGGGGCTGACCCTCGAAGACGTGCACGCTTGGCCCGATATCCTGCAATCCATCACGCCCGACGAGATTATCGCTGCGGCAAAAGAGGTGTTCGACAGGGACAAAGCCGTGACCGGCTTCCTGCGCGGTTCCGAAGAGGTGACACAATGAAGCTTTTTGCTCCGCTGATCGCGCTGCTCGTGCTGGCAGCGCCGCTGCACGCCGAAATTGACATTACAGAGGTTGAAACCCCCGGTGGCATCGACGCATGGCTGGTCGAAGAACCGTCGATCCCGTTCGTATCGCTTGAGTTGCGGTTCAAGGGTGGAGCCTCGCTCGACCTGCCGGGCAAGCGGGGGGCCACCAATCTCATGACAGGATTGCTGGAGGAAGGCGCAGGC
>JAWLGI010000007.1:63573-71534 GCA_041685125.1 Marivita sp.
TCGCTTGAGTTGCGGTTCAAGGGTGGAGCCTCGCTCGACCTGCCGGGCAAGCGGGGGGCCACCAATCTCATGACAGGATTGCTGGAGGAAGGCGCAGGCGATCTGGATGCACGCGAATTTGCGCAACGTGCGGAGTCTCTGGCGGCGCGTTTCGATTTCGATGTCGGTGATGATGCCGTGTCCGTTTCGGCACGTTTCTTGACGGAAAACCAGGACGAGGCGCTGGCGCTTTTGCGCGAGGCGATCACCCAGCCTCGCTTCGATCAAAATGCAATTGACCGCGTCAAGGCGCAGGTCGTGTCCGGTATCCGGTCTGACGCGCAAGACCCGGACAGCATCGTCGGTCGCGAATTCGATGAGTTGGTATTCGGCGATCATCCCTACGGGTCCCCCATCGAGGGCACGGAGGCAAGCGTGGCCAACCTGACGCGCGACGATCTTGTCGAGGCGCATCAGGGCGCGCTGGCCCGCGACAATGTCCATGTCGGTGCAGCGGGCGATATCTCGCCCGAAGACCTTGCGAATGTTCTGGATACGCTGTTGAGCGATCTGCCAGAAACGGGCGCGCCGCAACCGGCGGATATCGAGGTCGAGACCGAGGCCGGAGTGACCGTTGTACCGTTCGACGTGCCGCAATCCGTGGCGATCTTTGGTCATGACGGCCTCGCGCGTGACGATCCCGATTTCTTCGCGGCCTATGTTCTGAACGAGATCCTCGGTGGAGGCGGCTTCGAGGCGCGGCTGATGGAGGAAGTGCGCGAGAAACGTGGCCTGACCTATGGCGTCTACAGCTATCTGGTGCCCAAGGATCATGCCGCGCTGTATCTGGGCCGCGTGTCGAGCGCGAATGACCGCATCGCCGAGGCCATCGAGGTGATCCGCGATGAATGGGCCAGGATGGCCGAGCACGGTGTCACGCAAGAGGAGCTGGACAGCGCCAAAACCTATTTGACCGGGGCATATCCGCTGCGATTTGACGGGAATGCGGCCATCGCGAATATCCTTGTCGGCATGCAGATGGACGATCTGCCCGTGGATTACGTGAAAACCCGCAATGACAAGGTGGAAGCGATCACGCTTGAGGACATCAAGCGGGTCGCGCAGCGCGTCTTGAAGCCGGACGCGTTGCGCTTTGTCGTCGTGGGGCAGCCCGAGGGGCTGGAGTCCTAGAGCTCGATCAGATGGAATAGGGAACAGGCCGCGCCACTTGCGCGCGGCCTGTTTAATTGGGCCGAAATCCTTAGACGGGAGTCTCGGAATTTGCTCGCCTAGTTCAGCAGTCCTGCGTGGCGCAAACCGTTGTCGATCAGATCGCGGGTCGGCTGCGACACCGGGAAAAGGGGCGCGCGCATTTCCTCGTCACACAGGCCCAAACGGCTCATGGCGTATTTCGCGCCACTCAGCCCCGGTTCGACAAAGATGCTTTGATGCAGCGGCATCAGCCGGTCCTGCAAGTCGAGCGCGGTGATGTAATCCCCGGCAAGCGTCGCCTCTTGCATCTGTGCGCAAAGCGCGGGGGCCACGTTTGCCGTGACCGAGATCATGCCGACGCCGCCCTGTGCGTTGAAGCCATGCGCCGTTGCATCCTCTCCCGAGAGCTGCACAAATTCGCGACCGCATGTCTGGCGCTGTGAACAGACGCGGGCCAGATCGCCGGTCGCGTCCTTGACGCCGATGATGCGGGGCAGCTTGGCCAATTCGCCCATCGTGCTGGGCATCATGTCCACAACGGACCGACCGGGAATGTTGTAGATGATGATCGGCAGATCGCAGGCCTCGTGCAGCATGGTGAAATGCCGGATCAAGCCATCCTGCGTCGGCTTGTTGTAATAGGGTGTCACCACGAGCCCCGCCTGTGCCCCGGCCTTCTGCGCGTGTTGGAGAAAGCGGATCGCTTCGTCGGTGTTGTTCGACCCGGCACCGGCGATGACCGGGATGCGGCCGTCCGCTGCCTCGACCACGTGCGACACGACAGTCTCGTGCTCTGTATGGCTCAGTGTCGGGCTTTCGCCGGTCGTGCCGACCGGGACAAGCCCATGGCTTCCCTGATCGACATGCCAGTCCACCAGACGTTTGAGCGTGTCAAAATCCACTGCACCGTTCTTGAACGGTGTGACCAGTGCAGGCATTGACCCTTTGAACATTGTCACGCTCCTTTTTCAGTGACAGCCTATAAGCCGTCGCAGACGTCCCGCGAATGTGAATTGAAGTTGGCGGTTCGTCGGTTACCCTTTAGCGACGCGTCTATCCTGTTTCAGCGGAGAAATTGCAAGTGATGTTTCGGCGGACCGCCTTCCTTGTGCTCATGGCGCTCGTGCTGCCTTTGGCCGGTTTTGCCCAGCAAACCCCAAGGCCGTTGGACCGCGCGATGGACGAGATGCGGCGTGGCAATTGGTCCGCCGCGCAGATCGAGGCGCGCGGAGACGGGCAGGCGGCGCTGGATGTTATCCTGTGGCACTACCTGCGTGCGGGGCAAGGTGCGCCGCGGGAAATACAGGCGTTTCTCGCCCTTAACCCGGATTGGCCCGGCCTTCCCTATCTCAAGGAAAAGAGCGAAGGCGCGATGGCCGGGGCCTCGGACGCGGCTATCTTGGAGTTCTACGACGCGCATGTTCCGGAAACCGGCGCCGGTGCGCTGTCACTGGCCAGGGCGCAAGCGGCATCGGGGGATCGTGATGCGGCCGAGGCAACCGTTGTTGCCGCATGGCTGACGCTGCCGCTGACCTCGGGTGAACATGACGACTTCCTGGAGAGTTTTGAGGCGGCCTTGTCGGGTCAGCACGCGAAAAGGCTGGACACGATGCTCTGGCGCGGGTTCGAAAGCAATGCGCGCGCCATGTTTCCGCTGGTCGATGACGGTTGGCGCGCGCTGGCCCAAGCGCGGATTGCTCTGCGCAATGATGCGCCCGGTGTTGACGCCCTGATCGAGGCTGTTCCGCCCGAGCTTGGGGCGGATGCCGGATTGGCGTATGAACGGTTCGCCTGGCGGTTGCGCAAGGGGCGCACAGATGATGCGTTGGACCTTGTGCTGGCGCGGTCGAAATCGCCCCATACGCTGGGCCGTGCCGACATTTGGGCGCGACAGCGCGACGACCTGGTGCGCCGCTTGATGTGGGCAGGAGAGCACCAGACGGCCTACGAGGTTGCCGCCGGTCATGGTCTGACCGAAGGTGCGTCCTTTGCGGATCTGGAGTGGCTTTCTGGCTACCTGTCCTTGCGTTTCCTGGAGGCACCAGACCGCGCGACGGGTCATTTCGAAGCGTTACGCGGCAGCGTGGAGACGCCGATTTCCCTGGGCCGCGCCGGGTATTGGCTTGGCCGTGCGCAAGACGCGGCGGGGCATGCGGATGCGGCCGCCGACGCTTTTGCGTTCGGAGCGCAATACCAGACCTCATTCTACGGTCTTTTGGCGGCCGAGGCGGGTGGCCTTCCGCCTGACCCACGGCTGGCGGGAACAGAAACCTTTCCCGATTGGCGCGATGCGCCGTTTACCAAATCATCCGTGTTTTCGGCCGCGATCCTTTTGCTGGACGCGGATGAGCCGGTGTTGGCGGAACGCTTCTTGACCCATCTGGCAGAATCGCTGGATCGCACGCAAATCGGGCAGATGGGTCAAATGCTGGACCATCTGCAACTGCCGCATGTGCAAGTGATGCTGGGAAAACGTGCCGCGCAATATGGCCACGAGGTACATGCGCCCTACTACGCGCTGCACCCGCTGGCCGATGTCGATCATTCCGTGCCGACAGAGCTGGTTCTGGCCATCGCGCGCCGCGAATCGGAGTTTGACCCGAGGGTGATATCTCCGGTTGGTGCGCGGGGCTTGATGCAGGTGATGCCGGGCACCGCGCGCGAAGTCGCGGGATGGCTCGATATGGAGTATTCCGAACCCAGGCTTCTGACTGACCCGGTATACAATTCCGTGCTTGGCGCGCGCTACCTCGAGCGCCTTGCGCGCCAGTTCGACGGCAATGCGGTGATGATCGCCGCGGGTTACAACGCCGGGCCGAGCCGTCCTGTGCGCTGGATGGACGAGCGGGGCGATCCGCGCACAGGCGAGATGGATATCATCGACTGGATCGAGCATATCCCGTTCACCGAAACCCGGAATTACGTGATGCGCGTCACCGAAAGCCTGCCGATCTACCGGGCGCGTCTGGGGCGCGATCCGCACCCGGTGCCGTTTTCGGAGGAACTGACCGGCTCAACCCTTCTGCCGCTGCCGCCAAAGGGTGAATAGACCGGCGGCAACGATCAGGCTTGCGCCGAAGACCACGTTGGGGCGGATCGCCTCTCCGAAGACCAGAATGCCAAGGCTCGCCGCGAAGGGCAGTTGCAGATAGGCAAAGGGCTGCACCGCGCTGGCCTCGGCCATGTCGTAGCATTTGATCAGCAGGAAATGCCCGCTCGCGCCAGTCACGCAAAGCAGGGCCATCATGACCCAGTCGAGTGGCACCATCGGTTCCCAGAACCAGATGCCGATGACGGTCATGAACACCGCGCCCACCGTGCCGGTCCAGAAAAAGCTGGTGGCGGCGCTGTCGCGGCGGGCAGCATAGCGGGTCAGCAGGCCGTAGAGCGCGAACATGAAGGCCGCGATGGCTGGTATGATGGCGAGCGGACTGAACACGCCAAAGCCCGGTTGCAGGATGATCAGGATGCCGATGAAGCCGACACCGATGGCCGCCCATCGCCGCCAGCCCACCCGTTCGCCCAGGATGGGGCCGGACAGCGCCGCGATCAGCAGCGGATAGCAGGCAAAGATCGCGTGGCTTTCGACAAGGCCCAGATAGGTGAAGCCCAGCACCATCACGCAGATCTCGGCCGCCAAGAGCAGCCCGCGAAACCCTTGCAGCCATGGTTGCGTGGTGGCGGCTGCGGCGCGCAGACCGCCAGCGCGGCGGCTCGCAATGAACATGACGAAAGCGGCAAAGAACCAGTAGCGGATCATCACCACAATCAGCACATTGTATTCGCTGGCCAGATGTTGCGACAGCCCGTCCTGCATGGCGAAGACGAAGGTTGTCGCCACCATGAGCCAGATGCCAAGCTGATTGTTCGTCTCGGTCATGTCAGGCGGCCTTTCGGGCGATGGTCATGTGCCGCTTGCGCCCGAAACCGGGCACGCGCGTCGTGACAAGCCCGGCCGTATCGAGTGCGCGGCGCACATGCCCTGCGGCGGTATAGGTTGCGGCGGTGCCGTTTGGCGCGGTTTTCTGCGCGACGAGGGACAGCAGAGCCGGTTCCCAAAGTTCGGGGTTCTTGGCCGGGGAAAACCCGTCAAGGAACCACGCATCCACCGGCTGCGTCAGGCTTTGCAGCGTGACGCGCGCATCGCCTTCGACCAGTGAAAAACGCAGGTCGGTCAGGCTGACCTGCCGCGCGCCTTTGGCCCAGACCGGGGCGAGTTCGTCGGCGATGGGTTTCAGATCGAGGAAGGCCTGTTGCGCGCGGATCATGTCGGCCGGCCGCATGGGGAAGGCTTCGAAACTGGTGAAATGCAGAACTCCCTTCTGGCCGCTGCTGCGCCACAGATCGATCGCGGCCAAAAGATTCAGCCCGGTGCCGAAACCCAATTCGGCGATGTGAAACCCGTCGCGGAACCGCACGCGCAGGTCGTTGCCCGCCAGAAACACATGGCGGGTTTCCGCCAGCCCGTTGTCGAGCGAAAAATATGGGTCGTCGAACCGGCGAGAGACGGGAACATCCCCATCGCGCCAGTCGAGCGGTTCCGTCTGGAGTTCCATGATGACATACCTTGGCAACAGCGCGACCTTGGCGAGGAGAGACCCAAATGGCAATGCCCGAAATCACAGTGCGCGGGGCAGGAATTTTCGGCCTGAGCATCGCGTGGGTGCTTGCCTGTCGCGGGGCGCGTGTGCAGGTTATCGACCCACATGGCGCGGGTAGCGGGTCGAGCGGCGGTCTGGTCGGAGCGCTTGCCCCCCATGTTCCCGAGAACTGGAATGACAAGAAGGCGTTTCAGTTGGACAGTCTGTTGAGCGCCGAGGCGTTCTGGGCCGGGGTGCAGCAGGCTGGAGGTGTCGACCCCGGTTATGCGCGTACCGGCCGGTTGCAACCTGTCGCTGACGAACATGCGCTGGAATTGGCACATGCAAGGACCCGAGGGGCCAAGGCGCTCTGGCAGGGGCGCGCCACCTGGGACGTGATCCGCTGCGAAGATGCCGGGGAGTTCGCTCCGCAGGCGCCATCGGGGTATCTGATCCACGACACGCTGACCGCCCGAATGCATCCCCGTCAGGCCTGTGCCGCACTCGTGGCGGCATTGGGAACGAAGGGCATTGAGGTTCTGCCAGAGGCACCGGACCGCGGTGTCGTGATCTGGGCCACCGGCTGGCGCGGCTTGCTGGATCTGTCCGAGACAGTGGGCAAAGCGGTTGGGGCCGGGATCAAGGGGCAATCAGCAGCCTTTGCCCATGCCGCCGGCGCGGTGCCGCAGGTCTTCGCTGATGGTCTGCACATCATTCCGCATGCCAACGGCACAATTGCTGTTGGATCGACAAGCGAACGGGAGTTTGATCTGCCGGATCGCGTGGATGACCAATGCGAGGATCTGATCGCGCGGGCCATCGCCGTGTTGCCGGTCTTGGCGGAGGCCCCCGTGGTGGATCGCTGGGCCGGGGTGCGTCCCCGCGCTCGGTCGCGGGCTCCGATGCTGGGGCCATGGCCCGACCGAGAGGGGCATTTCATCGCCAATGGTGGCTTCAAGATCGGCTTTGGCATGGCACCGAAAGTCGCTGAGGTGATGGCAGACCTGGTTCTGGACGACCGCGATGCCATACCGCCCGGGTTCAGGGTGGCGGCGTCGATGTAACTGGCGTGGCGTCTATGGCTTTTGCGATCTCGGCCACGCCGGGCCCGATCCGGGCCTGTGCAATGGAGCTGTAGGCGACGCGATAATAGTTCCGGGGGGGAGTCGCCCCAGCAAAAAAGGACGCGCCGGGCTCGATCAGCACCCCGGCCTTGGCCAACCGCTCCGCCAATTCTTCGCAATCGACATGATCGGGCGCGCGCATCCAGAAGCTTGACCCGCCGTAGGTGCCCTTGCCGGCGATGGTCAGACCGTGTTTGCGGATCGCATGTTCCATGATCGCGCGCCTGTCATGAAGCGCCTTGCCGGTGCGGCGGATGAGGCTGTCGTAGTGACCAAGGCTCAGGAAATAGGCGGTGGTCCGTTGCGTCAGGCCTGGCGGATGGCGCATCATGTAGGCCCGCAGCGCGCGGGCCTCGCGGATGAAGGGGGCCGACCCGACCAGGTAACCGAGCCGCAGACCTGGAAAGAGGGACTTTGAAAAGCTGCCGATATAGATCACGCGCCCATCCGTATCGAGGCTCTTGAGCGCGGGCATCGGCGGTTTGAGATAGGCCATTTCGAATTCGTAATCATCCTCGACAATCAGCGCGTCCAGATCACGCGCACGCGACAGAAGAGCCTGCCGCCGGGAAAGCGGCATCGTGCAAGAGGTCGGGGATTGGTGGCTGGGCGTGGTGAACACCACATCGGTCTTGGCCGGGATGGCGTCCGGTGGGAGGCCATCGGCATCCACGTCCAGAGCGCTCAGGTGACATCTGGATTGCGTGAGCATATCCCGCAGGGGCGGATAACAGGGGTTCTCGATCACCGCCCGGCGGCGTTGTGTGAGCAGCACCTGGCTTGTCATCCAGAGCGCATTTTGCGCACCCATCGTAATCAGAAGTTGGTCCGGTGTTGCGGTGATCCCGCGCCGGGGCAGGGTGTGGCGCAGGATGAATTCCACCAGTTGCGGATCGTCCTGATCATAATAATCGCGCGTCAGAGCCCCGAAATCACGCACGCCCAACGCCTGCAAGGCGCATAACCGCCAGTTCGCGTGATCGAAGAGTTGCGGATCGGTTTGACCGTACAGGAAAGGATAGCGGTATTGCGCCCAATCATCGGGTTTGACGAGGCTCGTCCCGCC
>JAWLGI010000033.1:0-25490 GCA_041685125.1 Marivita sp.
AATCACCGACAGCTTGCCCCCGCGCACGACGCCGGAGGGCAGCGCGTGCAGCTTGTAGACCTTGCCATCCACGACCAATGTATGGCCGGCATTGTGCCCCCCCTGGAAACGGCAGATCACATCCGCCCGTTCCGAGAGCCAATCCACGATCTTGCCTTTGCCCTCGTCGCCCCACTGAGCGCCGACTACGACCACATTCGCCATGTCTCGAGACCTCTGCCTGCATTCCATCAAACCCGCGCCCGTATAGTGCGCATTCCGAACAGGGGGAACCGGTTTTCCACCGTTTTTCAGCAGGCAGCCCACGTCGTGCAGACGTTGTCCGGCAGAACGGCGCCCCGCCAAGCAGCCATACCGAAGACCGATGCAGCCTCACACGGCAGAACCTTGACGAGCAAGACAGGTCAGACCGGATCATGATCCATCAACACCAACGCGCTTCCAGGAATTTGTGGCGGAGGCTCAGGGATTCGAACCCTGGGGACGCTCTCACGCCCAACGGTTTTCAAGACCGCCGCATTCGACCACTCTGCCAAACCTCCGGTGGACGCTTCTTAGACCGCCGTCCGCGATTCTGGAAGCGGGGGACAGGAAAATCTGCGCTTCGCAAGCGTCGGACTTTTCTTGCGGCAACGAAGTCTGTAAGCATGTTGAAAACGAGAACTGCGCCGGGCTGGCAGGGTCGAGGCGCGCGCGGATCGGCAAAGCAGAAGGCAAGCAGGCAATGAGCAACACGATCACGAGTTTCCGGCTTTGGCGCAGCACTTGCAAAGCAACACTGTGCGGCATTGCCGCCCTGTCACTGGCTGCATGCGAGGCTGCCAACATGCCGGCCTTCCTGCAGGGCGGTGACAGCGCCGAGTCGCAAACGGATGCGCCTGCCGAAGGCGGCACCCGATCAACGCGGTTGGTGGAGCGCGACGTCGAAGCACCCGAGGTCTTCCAGGTCACCGAACCGGGGCTCTGGGACGGGCGTCCGTCGCTGGGCGGCGTCTGGGCGGCGCACCCGGATGTCTCTGACCCCGAGCGTGCGATCATCCGCAATGAGACCAATGACAGCTTCGTGATCGGCGCGCTGTTCCGCAAGGAGCGCGACACGCCCGGACCACGCTTGCAAATCTCGTCCGATGCCGCCGCCGCGCTGGATGTGCTGGCCGGGGCACCGACAGAGTTGAACGTGGTGGCGTTGCGCCGCGAGGAGGCACCGGAAGATGCCGCAGCCGCGCCCGCACAGGACGCGCCCACCGGCGACGGCAATCTGGACGCGCCGTCCGATGTGACCGAAACTTCGCTTGATCCTGTCGCCGAGTCCGCCGCCGCGGCGCTGGACGCCGCGCCAAGCGATGCAGCGCCAAGCCAGGAGGCGCGTGCGTCGAATCCGCCGGATTCTTCGCTGGAAAAGCCGTTCCTTCAAATCGGCATATTCAGCATCGAAGAGAACGCCAACAACACCGCCACGGCGATGCGCCAGGCGGGCATGGTGCCGACGGTTCTCGAACAATCCTCCAGCGGCAAGACCTTTTGGCGCGTTATCGTCGGCCCGGCGCAGACCCGCTCGGAACGCAGCGCCCTGCTTGCCAAGATCAAGGATACCGGGTTTACCGACGCCTACGCCGTCACGAACTAGTCCAGACCCTCGCAGGTATGACAGGAGAGCCGCCATGATCCGCAATTACCTTGCCGCCGGGATCGCGGCGTTGATGCTGGCCACCGCGCCCCTGGCCGCGTTCGATACGCAGGCCCGCGCGGCGTTTGTTCTGGATGAAAAGACCGGGACGGTCCTTTTGTCCAAGAATGCCGACACGCCCCTGCCCCCGGCGTCGATGTCCAAGCTGATGACGCTTTATGTCGCGTTCGAGGCCGTGCGCGACGGGCGGTTGAGCCTGAACGAAGAATTGCCGGTCTCGGCGCACGCCAACTCCTTTGGAGGCTCGACACTCTTTCTGCGGACCGGTGAGCGCGTCTCGGTCGAGGAGCTGTTGCGCGGGATCATCGTTCTGTCGGGCAACGATGCCTGTGTCGTGATCGCAGAGGCCCTGTCACCTGACGGGACAGAAGCCGGGTTTGCCGAGATGATGACCCAACGCGCGCAACAGATGGGCATGACGAATTCCAACTTCAAGAATTCCAGCGGCTGGCCCGCCGAGGGCCATGAAATGTCAGTCCGCGACCTGACACTTCTGGCGCAGCGCATCATCGAGGATTTCCCGGAATTCTACCAGATGTTCGCGGAAACCGAGTTCCTGTTCGACGAGGCGGAATCCTCGAACCGGTTCAATCGCAACCCTTTGGTGACGCTTGGCATCGGGGCAGACGGGCTCAAGACCGGGCACACGCAGGAGGCCGGGTACGGTCTTGTCGGATCGGCCAAACAGGGCGACCGCCGCGTGATCTTCACCATCACCGGGCTCGACACTGCGCCGACACGCGCCCGCGAAGCCGAGGCCATCGTCAACTGGGCCTTTCGCCAATTCGCCGAACAGACCGTGACCCGCGCCGGGGACGTGATCGCACAGGCGGATGTCTGGATGGGTGCCCGCGACACCGTTGGCCTGGTGGCCGACCAGGACCTCACGATCCTGCTGCCCAACACGCCCGGACGGGAGGTCACCGCCGAAGTGGTCTACACCGGGCCGATCGAGGCACCGATTGCCGAGGGACGGCAACTGGCCGAACTGATCATCAGGCCAGAGGACCTGCCGGAACATCGCATTCCGCTTTATGCGGCGCATGAGGTGACCGCGAGCGGATTTGTCGCGCGCATGATCAGTGTCTCTCAGGTTCTCCTGGGGCGGATGCAGGCCGAGGACGCGATGTGAGCCGATCGGGGCTATTTGTCAGCTTTGAGGGCATCGACGGGTCGGGCAAATCCACCCAGGCAGGACTTCTGGCGACGCGGCTGCGCGAGAGCGGCCGTGACGCCATCCTGACCCGCGAACCCGGCGGCAGCCCCGGCGCCGAAGAGATTCGCGCGCTTGTCCTTCAGGGCGATCCGGACCGCTGGTCAGCCGATACCGAATTGCTGCTTTTCACCGCTGCGCGCCGCGATCACCTGGAACGGACGATCCGGCCTGCCCTTGAGGCGGGCAAGGTCGTGATCTGCGACCGCTTTGCCGATAGCACGCGCATGTATCAGGGCCTGTCGCGCGGCAATCTGCGCGCCAAGGTGGACGCGCTGCACGAGCTGATGATCGGGGTGGAGCCTGATCTGACCCTGCTGATCGATATGGACCCGGCCACCGGCCTCAGCCGCGCCAAGGCGCGCAACACCAACGAGGAACGGTTCGAGGATTTTGGCCAAGGCCTGCAAGACGCCATGCGCGCCGGGTTCCTTGGGCTGGCCAAGGAATTCGCCAACCGGTTTCATGTCATCGACGGCGCGCGGGACACAGAACGCGTTGCAGGCGATGTCTGGGCTGCGATAAGCCGGCATCTGCCATGACCGATACCACACGGACCGAACCCGACCGCATCGACGGAGCGCCGCATCCACGCGAGACGGCAAAGCTGTTCGGACAGGATGCGGCGCAGGCCGATTTCCTGCAGGCCTTCGGGTCTGACAGGCTGCACCACGGCTGGCTGATCACGGGGCCGCGCGGTGTCGGCAAGGCAACTCTTGCATGGCAGATCGCGCGCTTTCTGCTCGCCACCCCGATATCGGAGGAGGATGGCCTTTTCGGCGCAGCCCCACCGCCAACCGACCTCGTGATCTCGGACGACCATCCGGTTGCCCGCCGCATCATGGCAGGGTCGGAGCCGGGGTTGTTTGCCCTGCGCCGCCCCTATGACGAAAAGGCCAAACGTCTGAGGGCGCAGATCACCGTGGACGAGGTGCGGCGACTGAAGAATTTCTTTGCGCTGTCCTCTGTCGATGGCGGGCGCCGGGTCGTGATCGTCGATGCCGCCGACGACATGAATGTGAACGCTGCGAATGCGCTGCTCAAGCTGCTGGAGGAGCCGCCGGACCGCACAACGCTGCTGCTGGTCAGCCACCAGCCCTCGCGCCTGCTGCCCACCATCCGGTCGCGCTGCCGCGAATTGCGGCTGGCCCCGCTTGACGCGGCTGATATGGCGCAGGCGCTGGCCGCCACCGAGATCGACCAGACAATCGCCGATCCGGCCGCCCTTGCGGCATTGTCAGGCGGGTCCGTGGGCGATGCGGTACGGCTGATGCAAAAGGACGGGCTCAAGCTGTATGCCGACCTGGTCAAATTATTCTCCACCCTTCCCGAGCTGAGCCGCCCGCATGCGATCGCGCTGGCCGAAAGCGCAGCCGGGCGCGGCAAGGAAGAGCGTCTGGATTTGTTGCTGGGCCTGATGGATCGCGCCTTTGCCCGGCTTGCGCGCAGCGGGGCCATCGGCCGGCCACCCGAACCGGAAGCGGCCCCGCAGGAAGCCGAGACATTTCGACGCCTGTGCCCCGGCCCGACCGAGGCGCGCATATGGGCGCAACTGGCGCAGGACCAGGGCGAGCGCCTGCGCCATGGCCGGGCTGTCAACGTGGAGGCCGGATCACTGCTGCTGTCCAGCTTTCTGGCGTTGCAGGATGGATGCCCCAGGGCCTAGGGTCCAGATCCCATGCCATTGCTTGACGCCCCCGGCCGCATCCCCGATACCACGGGGCATGTCCATACCACAGATCACCGACAGCCATTGCCATCTGGATTTTCCCGATTTCGACGGGGAACGCCCCGAGATTATCGATCGTGCCCTTGCGGCGGGCGTGCGCCGCATGGTCACGATATGCACCAAACTGCGGCTGGAGCCGACGGTGCGCGCGATTGCCGAGGCGCATGAGCCGGTGTTCTATGCCGCCGGCACCCATCCGATGAGCGCCGCGGACGAGCCCCTCGCGACCGTCGATGACCTGGTCGCGCTGGCGCAGCATCCGAAATTCGTCGGACTCGGGGAATCGGGGCTCGACTATCACTACACGTCCGAAAGCGCGGAGATCCAGAAACGCTCCTTGCGGGTGCATATCGAGGCGGCGCAGGAAACCGGGCTGCCGCTTATCATCCATGCCCGCGCGGCGGATGACGACATGGCACGCATCTTGACCGAAAGCTTCAGTGCCAAGCCATATACCTGTGTCATGCATTGTTTTTCCTCCTCTGCCGGATTGGCCCGCGCAGCCTTGGACCTGGGGTTTTACCTGTCGATGTCAGGGATCGCCACCTTCCCGAAGAGCCAGGACCTGCGCGACATTTTCGCGGCTGCACCCGTCGACCGGGTGCTGGTGGAAACCGACAGCCCCTATCTTGCGCCGCCGCCCTATCGCGGCAAGCGCAATGAACCCGCTTATACCGCGCATACGGCACAGGTCGGTGCGGAGGTCTTTGGAATGGACTATGCCCGGTTCGCCGCGCAGACAGAGGCGAATTTCAACCGCCTGTTCTGGAAAGTCGCGCAGTACGAGGCTGCCGCATGATGGGCGATATGCGCTTTACGATTCTGGGCTGCGGATCGTCCGGCGGCGTGCCGCGCCTCGGTGGCCTTTGGGGCGCGTGCGACCCGAACAATCCGCGCAATACGCGCCGACGCTGTTCCATGCTTGTCGAGCGGGTCACGGAGGCGGGCACGACCCGCGTGCTGATCGACACCAGCCCCGACATGCGCGCGCAATTGCTCGATACCGGGATCGGAGAGCTGGATGCGGTGATCTACACCCACAGCCACGCCGATCACGTGCACGGGCTCGACGATCTGCGGATGATCGTCTTCAACATGAAAAAACGGCTTCAGGTCTGGGCCGATGGCGACACGCAGAACGATCTTTATTCGCGCTTCGGCTATGCCTTCGTGCAACCGTCGGACAGCCCCTATCCGCCGATCCTCGAGATGAACACCATCGACGGACCGGTGCGGATCGATGGCGCGGGCGGAACGCTCACATTCGACCCGTTCGAGGTCAACCACGGGAGCATAGACGCGCTGGGCTTTCGGATCGACGACCTGGTCTACCTGCCAGACGTGGCCGAAATCCCGGACCCGGTCTGGGACACCCATCTGCAAGACCTCGATGTCTGGGTCCTGGACGCGCTGCGCCGCGATCCGCACCCGACACATGCCCACCTGGAAAAATCCCTGGCCTGGATCGAGCGCGCCCAACCCAGGCGCGGCGTGCTGACCAACATGCATGTCGATCTGGATTACGCCACGGTCGAGGCTGAAACACCTGATCACATCACTCCCGCGTATGACGGCATGGTCATCACGCAACCCCTGGTGTGACAGGCTGCCGGCGATATGGCAGGTCCGGGTTAGAGGGGTCGGCCTGACATGCAGGCGCTGATCGACGTTATCTTTCCCGTCTTTATCGTGATCGGTTTCGGCTATGCCGTGGCCTGGCGCGGGCTTTTGTCCGAAACCACGGTCGACGGGCTGATGACATTTACCCAGAACGTGGCGATCCCGTGTCTGCTGTTTCGCGCGATCTGGACGCTCGATCTGGTGGACAGCTTTTCCGTGCCCTTGCTGATCAGCTTCTATACCGGGTCGCTGACCTGTTTCACAATCGGTCTGCTGGGCGCGCGCCACCTGTTCAAACGCGATTGGCAAGATTCGGTCGCCATCGGCTTTTGCTGCTTGTTCGCCAATTCGGTGCTTCTGGGCCTTGCCATCACGGAGCGCGCCTTCGGGCCGGATGCGCTGGCGGCGAACTATGCCATCATCGCGCTGCACTCGCCTTTTTGCTATGGCGTGGGCATCACCGTGATGGAGTTCGTTCGCGCCCGCGCCGCGCGGCAGCCCAACAGGGACGTGCCGATGATCGTGGTCAGGGCGATGTTTCGCAACGCGCTGGTGATCGGGATCGCATTCGGCACGATGTTCAACCTGTTGGGCATCTCGCTGCCAGCCCCGTTTACCGAGGCGCTGGACATGATGGTGCGCACCGCCCTGCCCGCCGCGCTCTTCGCGATGGGCGGGGTTCTTTATCGTTACCGGCCTGACGGGGACATGCGGATCATCCTTTATGTCTGTGCGATCACCCTGCTTTTGCATCCTGCGATCACGTGGACGCTTGGCACCAGCTTTGCCCTGCCTGACGACGCCCTGCGCAGCGCCGTGATCACTGCAGCAATGGCACCCGGTGTGAATTGCTATGTCTTTGCCAATATCTATGGCCGCGCCCGCCGGGTCGCCGCGTCCTCGGTGTTGATGGCCAGCGGGCTGTCGATTGTCACGGCGTGGCTCTGGCTGGGGATCCTGCCCTGATGATCCATCACGTCGACCATCCGGATCCGTGACGAGGACTGGACGGATTGTATCCGAACGGATACAAGCACGAGATGGCATCCGATACCTCTCTTTCCAGCGGCGAAACCGCCTATGCCAGCCTGATCGCCGCGCTGCGAAACGGAGATTTCGCACCCGGCGACCGCTTGCGCGAGGAGGACGTTGCCAAACGGCTCGACCTGTCTCGAACGCCGGTGCGCGAAGCCCTCAGGCGGCTTGAAAACGCAGGGGTCGTCGAACACCGCCCGCGCATCGGCGCGGTGATCCGCAAACTGTCACAGACCGAAATCGTGGAACTGTACGAGATGCGGATCGTGCTTGAACGCACAGCGGCGCGGATGGCGGCGCAGCACGGGTCCGAGGCCGAATTCGACGCCCTCGAGGAAATCAATGCCCGGCTTGAGGCAGCCAAGCAGACGCCAACCCTTGGCGCCGCGATCAATCAGGACTTTCACGCAGCGCTCTACCGTGCGGCCCGCAACAGGTTTCTTTTGTCCTCCGCCGACGCGATCAACAATGCACTGATCCTGTTGGGGCCCACCACTTATCACGACCCGGACCGCGTGCGGATCGTGGTCTTGCAACATGCCGATGTGATCACCGCCCTGCGCCAGCGCGACGGCGACATGGCCGCAAGCGCCGCGGAGGCGCATCTGCAAACGTCGCTGCGCTACCGGCTCAAGGGGCTGTCCTCGTGAGGGAGGTTCTGTTTGCTTTCGCGGTCGCCGGGGGCGGCGTGGCCGTGTTCAAGCTGCTCCATCTGCCGCTGCCATGGTTGCTGGGACCGATGTCGGCCTGTCTTGTTGCCGCCCTTGCCGGGGTGCCGATGCGCGGCCTGAAAACGCTGAACGATTCCATGCGCACGATACTTGGTGTCGCGGTGGGCGCCACACTGACTCCCGCGGTTCTGGCAACCTTTCCGGCGATGTGGCCCACGCTGTTGCTGATGCCGATCATGGTGGCCTGTATCGGGCTGATCGGCATTCCGTATTTCCAACGCTATTGCGGGTATGACTTCCCGACCGCCTATTACGCGACAATGCCCGGCGGGCTCCAGGACATGATCATTTTCGGCGAAGAGGCTGGCGCGAATGTCAAATCCGTCAGCCTGATCCACGCGACACGGGTCATGGTGATCGTCTTTGCACTGCCGTTTCTGCTGATCGGGATTTGGGACGCCGACCTGTCGAACCCGCCCGGCGCGCCGGCCTCAAGCGTGCCGCTGGATGAAATGGCCCTGATGGTCCTGTGCGCATTCGTCGGTTGGCGCGTCGCCGACCGCGTCGGATTGTTCGGCGCGTCGATCCTTGGACCCATGATCGCCACGGCGGCGGTGACCCTTGCCGGCGGCCTGCAAAACCGCCCCCCGACCGAGGCCATCTGGGCGGCGCAGTTTTTCATCGGCATGGCAATCGGCACGAAATACGCAGGAATCACCTTCGCCGAGGTACGCAGGGACCTGGTGGCAGGGCTGGGCTTCTGCCTGATCCTGATCATCCTGACCCTCATCTTCGTCGAAGCGATCTATGGCATGGGCCTGGCTCCGGGCATGGAGACGCTTCTGGCCTTTGCCCCGGGGGGCCAGGCCGAATTGACCGTCTTGGCGTTGATTGTCGGAGGAGACGTGGCCTTTGTCGTGGCGCACCACGTCCTGCGCATCGTCGTCGTCATACTCGGTGCCCCCATAGCCGCACGGCTCTTCAGCCAGCGCTTCGACTAGGGTCGGGGATTCATGGGAAAAATGTATCTCTTTGAAAGAGTTTGGTGCGGTCGAGAAGACTCGAACTTCCACGGGAGTTACCCCACAGCGACCTCAACGCTGCGCGTCTACCAATTCCGCCACGACCGCACTGTCCCGACTTGGTGACCCGCTCTTTAGCGATGTGCCGCAGGGGGAGCAAGGACAAATTTCGCCGATCTCAGGCCTCCATCGGACCAGAGCGCAACCGCCGTGTCGCGCGCCGGATCAGGAGCGCTGCGCCAAGCGCGATCACCACGTAGCCCAGATGCGCGCGGTCCCCGAACAGCATTTCGTTGAAGCGCCGACCGGGCAGCAAGGTGAACATGCCCGCGATCATTAGACCGTTCCAGTACAGGCTGCGAAACGCGGCTTGATGGCCAGCGATGTCGCGTCGGATCGCGTAACGGATACCCATGACCAGCGTGACGCAGGTCAACACCGCGAAGCCGTGCAGGATGCCAAAATGGAACGGGCCGGAAAAGTTCGGGATCAGCATGGCGGACAGGGCCACCGTCGCCATCGCTGTCACCCAGACATAGCCGAGATGCGTGTGAATGCGGTCACGGCGCGGGCGGTAGAGCACCACCGGGCCAAGGATGATGGATAAAAGCGCCGCGATCACATGGACTTGGATCACGACAGGCGCGGAAATCAGGGGGGCGAGCGTCATGTTGGCCTCTTGCTGTTTGGCGTTCGATACGGCACCACCTGTGCCAAGGGCGTGGCGACGCGCCAGACCGGATGTGCCGAACGACGAGAGGGCTTCGTGACAGACACCGAATCGCAATCCGCGCTTCGCGAATGGCGCCTGCACATGACCCATCCGCTGACGCTGACGGCGATTGCAGGGGTGACGGTGATCCTCGCGCTGGTCGGCCCTTTCGGCACCATCACATCGCTCAACACCATCGAGCGGCTGGTCTATTGGCTGCTGCTTGTCGCGGGTGGCTATGCCACAGGCTACAGCCTGAGCCTGGTTTTCTTGCGAGGCGCGCAGGGGCGCGGCCCGCACTGGGTGCGCGTGGCACTGGCTGGCGGGTCGACCGGGCTATGCATGGCCGTGGCGGTGACACTTCTGAATCTGGTCGTCTTCGGCCGTTTGCCGGGCGAGACGGAATTCCCCGCTTTCGTTGCCACGATCATCGCGATATCCGTGGTGATCATGGCGGTGATCGACACGTTCAGCCGCCACCTCGCTCCGCGACAGGCGGCTCAGGCACAGGGCGATGTCACACCTCCGGCGATCCTCGAACGTCTGCCACTGGACAAGCGCGGCGCGTTGATCGCGCTCTCGGTCGAGGATCACTACGTCCGGGTCCGCACGACGAAAGGCGAAGACATGATCCTGATGCGCCTGGCCGATGCAATCCGCGAAACCGGCGACACGCAAGGTGACCGGGTCCATCGCTCGCACTGGGCGGCGTTCGATCAGGTCACCGGCGTGACTCGCGATGGCGACCGCGCGCGACTACATATGACAAAAGGGGCCGACATTCCTGTCAGCCGCAGCAATATTCCGAAACTGAAACGGGCGGGGCTCTTGCCGCGATAACACATATGGTTGAGTGGATCATCGAGGACGGTCTGACGGCATACGATCACGCCGTGGCCATAATGGAGGCCCGCGCGGCCGAGATCGCGGCGGGCACAGCGCCGGAATTGGTCTGGCTGGTCGAACATCCGCCGCTTTATACCGGCGGGACCAGTTGTGATGTCGCGGATCTCAAGGACCCGGACCGCTTCCCCGTCCATGCGACGAAACGCGGCGGGCAGTACACCTATCACGGGCCGGGCCAGCGGGTGGTCTATGTCATGCTCGATGTCGGCAAACGCGGCCGTGACGTGCGCTGTTTCGTGCAGGATCTCGAACGCTGGGTGATCGCCACGCTGGGCGAGTTCGGCCTGACCGGACATATCCGCGACGGGCGCGTCGGTGTCTGGATCGACCGGCCAGACAAACCGCGATTGCCGGATGGCAGACCTGCCGAGGACAAGATCGCCGCCATCGGCATCCGCCTGCGCAAATGGGTCAGCTTTCACGGGATCTCGATCAATGTCGAACCGGAACTGGAGCATTTCGACGGCATCGTGCCCTGCGGCATCACGCAATACGGGGTGACCTCTCTGGTCGATCTGGGCATGCCCGTCACGATGGATGACGTCGACGTGGCCCTGCGCCGGTCGTTTGACGCAATTTTCGAGCCCGACCGCACCAAGGGTCTGGACCCGGATCACAAGCGCGTCGATCCGGACAAACTGCGACAATAAAGTTTGATCTGCGTCAAATACATCCGTTGCCGCCACCGGTCACACATTCTAAAACGTCGATGAGAAATGCGCTCGGGGGACCCTTGCGCCATTTCATTGGGAACCAGCAGGAGGCAGATATGGCAGACGCCGCCATTCACGGCCACGAGCATGAGGACGAGCGCGGATTTTTCACGCGTTGGTTCATGTCCACGAACCACAAGGACATCGGGATTCTGTACCTGATCGTCGCCGGTCTCGCGGGCTTCATCTCGGTGGCATTCACAGTCTATATGCGCATGGAGCTGATGAACCCCGGTGTTCAATACATGTGTATGGAAGGCGCCCGATTCACCGCAGCGGCGGTCGGCGATTGTACCCCCAACGGCCATCTATGGAACGTGCTGATCACCGCTCACGGCATCCTGATGATGTTTTTCGTGGTGATCCCGGCGCTGTTCGGCGGATTTGGCAACTATTTCATGCCCTTGCAGATCGGCGCGCCGGACATGGCCTTCCCGCGTCTGAACAACCTGTCCTTCTGGCTGTTCGTGGCGGGCACCACCCTGGCGATCTGTTCGGTCTTTGCACCGGGCGGCAACGGCCAGCTCGGCTCCGGCGTGGGCTGGGTGCTGTACCCGCCGCTTTCGGTAAACGAGGGCGGAATGTCGATGGACCTGGCAATCTTCGCGGTGCACGTGTCGGGCGCGTCGTCGATCCTCGGCGCAATCAACGTGATCACAACCTTCCTGAACATGCGCGCACCGGGCATGACGCTGTTCAAGGTGCCGCTCTTCGCATGGTCGATCTTCGTCACCGCCTGGCTGATCCTTCTGGCCTTGCCGGTTCTGGCAGGTGCAATCACCATGCTGCTCACCGACCGCAACTTCGGCACGACCTTCTTTGACCCTGCCGGCGGCGGTGACCCGGTGCTCTATCAGCACATCCTTTGGTTCTTCGGCCACCCGGAAGTGTATATCGTGATCCTGCCGGCCTTCGGCATCATCAGCCACGTGATCGCCACGTTCAGCCGCAAGCCGATCTTCGGCTACCTGCCGATGGTCTGGGCGATCATCGCGATCGGCGCACTGGGCTTCGTCGTGTGGGCGCACCACATGTACACCGTGGGCATGTCGCTGACCCAGCAGTCCTACTTCATGCTGGCAACGATGGTCATCGCGGTGCCGACAGGGGTCAAGATCTTCTCGTGGATCGCGACCATGTGGGGCGGCTCGATCGAGTTCAAGACACCGATGCTCTGGGCCTTCGGGTTCCTGTTCCTCTTCACCGTGGGGGGCGTGACCGGCATCGTCCTGAGCCAGGCCGCCGTGGACCGGGCCTACCATGACACCTACTATGTCGTGGCGCACTTCCACTACGTGATGAGCCTTGGGGCCGTGTTCGGCATCTTTGCGGGGATCTACTTCTATTTCCCCAAGATGACCGGCAAGATGTATCCCGAATGGGCGGGCAAGCTGCACTTCTGGACCTTCTTCATCGGTGCGAACCTGACATTCTTCCCGCAGCACTTCCTGGGCCGTCAGGGCATGCCGCGCCGCTATATCGACTACCCCGAGGCCTTTGCCTTCTGGAACTACGTGTCGAGCTGGGGTGCGTTCCTGTCCTTCGCATCGTTCCTGTTCTTCATCGGAGTGATCGCCTGGAGCCTTGCCAAGGGCCGCGCCGAAACCGCGAAAAACCCGTGGAACGAATATGCGGATACATTGGAATGGACCCTGTCCTCGCCGCCGCCCGAGCACACGTTCGAGCAGCTCCCGAAGCGCGAAGATTGGGAAAAAGCCCACGCGCACTAAGCGTTGGCTGATCCGAAACCAATGGCCCCGGCGGAAACGCCGGGGCCATTTACCTTATCATACTGCCAACCGTCGTTTCCCCGGTGATCCGGGACGGCGCCAGGAAACGGTCGATCCCCGCGCCTCCTGCTTGGCATTCCGACACGGCGCCTCAACCCCGTGCAATTCGCGATATTGACCATGTCACAATTCGAGACACATATTGGGTCTGGCGCGAAAAAACGCGACGTTATCATGCGACATGCTGCTGACAGGAAATTGACCCGCGATGCCCTACACGTGGACCGATGACGCACAGGACCGTTCCGAATTGCACCTCTGGCCACATCAGAGCCTTCCGGCGCATGGCTTCGCGGCAACCATACTGGGCATATTCACCCTGTCTACGATCCCGCTCTACGGCCTGCTTGGCACGGTTGCGCTTTGGGGGATTTTGCCGTTCATGCTGCTGGCGCTCGGGGCAATGTGGTACGCGCTGCGGCGCAACGAACGCGATCTGCAAATCCTCGAAGTGCTGACGCTCACCACCGACAATCTGCACCTGACACGGCGATCGCGCCGCGGCGATCCGCAGGAATGGCACTGCAACCCCTATTGGACCAAGGTGAACATGCACCACAAGGGCGGCCCCGTGCCGCATTACGTCACGCTTTCCGGTGCCGGACGCGAGGTTGAGATCGGCGCGTTTCTGAGCGAAGACGAACGCAAAGCGCTGTATGACGAACTGAGTGACAAGGTCCGCCGTTTCGTCCAACCCTGAACCGAGACGTCATGGCACAAGTCCCCGCCGTTCCCAAACTCACCCGCGCCTGGCATCTGCTGCGCACCCGTCTCGCGGGCAACACCGCCCCGTCGACGGGCATGGCGGTGTCCGAACGCGCCGCTATGTCATTGCGCAGCGCGCAAACCACGCGCGAGACGGCAGAGCATGTCATGTTCCTCATCCCGTTGGTCGGCGCGCATCACGTCAGCGACTGGGAGGCCGTCACAGCGCGCCTCGGGACCACGCTGGACAGCTTCATGGCGCAAGACAATCCCAATTGGCGGGCGGTGGTCTGCTGTCAGAGCAAGCCGGACCTGCCGGACGATCCGCGCATCAGTTACCTGCCCTTTGACGACCCCGCGCCGGGCAATGACAAATGGCGCAAGCTGCGCGTGCTGGCCGACGCGCTGCCACGCCTGGCCGACGCGCCCGGCTATGTCATGTCGTTCGATGCAGACGACCTGCTTGCGCAAGGCACGGTGACAGAGATGCTGGCGCGACAGGCGGCCGGGGGATACCTCGTGCGATCAGGGCTCGTGATGGATGTCGCCACCGGCGATATCGCGCTGGCAGACCGCCGTAGCCTGACCGCGCCCCTCCGCAAACCGTTCTGGAAACTCTGCGGAAGCTGCGCGGCGCTTTATCACGACCCGGCAAACCCGGCCTCGACCAAATTCATCACCGAGATGACGCAGCATGAACACCGCATGTTTCCGTACCTTGCGACACTGGCCGGGCAAACACTCGACCCTCTGAATCGGCCGTCCGTGCTTTATATGCTCAATCACGGCGAAAACTTCGGCGCACGTCGCGGGCGCGTCGGCTACAAGACGCGGTTTGTGCAGCGTTACAGGATCACCGATCCCGACACCCTGCACACCATCCGGCAGGAGTTTCCACTCTGACGCCGGGCGACGATGCGATGTCGCATCGTTCCGTTTCCATCAATGGAAACGCGCCTAGAGATTCGACAGTCGCTCCTTGACCATCGGGCCTGCTGCACCGAAATCCATCTGGCCGGAATACTTGGCCTTCAACGCGCCCATGACCCGACCCATATCCCGGATCGATGAGGCGCCGGTGTCGACCAGTGCCTTGTCAACCGCCTTGGCCACCTCGTCCTTAGAAAGCTTGCGTGGAAGAAATTCCTCGATCACCTCGATCTCGGACTGTTCCCGCTCGGCAAGATCAAGCCGCCCACCCTCTTCATAGGTCTTGGCCGTGTCCTTGCGCTGCTTCACCATCTTGTCGAGGATTCCAAGCACCTCGTCATCGCCGACGCCCTGTTCATTCCCGTCTCCGCGCAGGGCAATATCCCGATCCTTGATCGCGGCATTGACAAGTCGCAGTGTCGAAAGCCGGGCGCTGTCCTTTTCGCGCATGGCCTGCTTGATAGACGTGTTGATCCGAGTCCGAAGGTCCATGAGTTCTATCCCGTGTTTGACCGAGCGCGCACATTAAGCGAGGTCTGCTTCAGAGGCAAGTCAAGGTGAGGCGATCTAACATATTGATACATAACAATATCACAATTATGGGCATGGCTTGACCGCAAGACACCACCCCCTTAGTTTCCCGTCGATCAAGCCGTACCGGAGTCGCGCCATGTCAGACCTTTCCACCGACACACCGACCGCCTGCCTCGCCCTGGCGGATGGCACGATTTTCTACGGCATGGGGTTTGGCGCCAACGGCACGACGGTGGCCGAGCTGTGCTTCAACACCGCGATGACAGGCTACCAGGAGATCATGACCGATCCGTCCTATGCTGGCCAGATCGTGACTTTCACCTTCCCGCATATCGGCAATGTCGGGGTCAATCCCGACGACGACGAAACCGGCGATCCTGTCGCCGCGGGCATGGTCGTGAAATGGATGCCAACCCAAAGCTCGAACTGGCGCGCGGCGCAGGAACTTGGCGACTGGCTGCGGCAGCGCGGCCGCATTGCCATCGGCGGTATCGACACCCGCCGCCTGACCCGCGCCATACGGCAGCAGGGCGCGCCGCATGTGGCGCTGGAACACAATCCTGACGGCAGCTTCGATATTGCCGCGCTTGTTGCAAAGGCGCGGGCGTTCAATGGCCTTGAAGGGGTCGATCTGGCCAAGGACGTGACCTGCGCGCAATCCTACCGCTGGGATGAAATGCGCTGGGCCTGGCCCGAGGGGTATACCCGCCAGAACGACCCGAAGCACAAGGTCGTTGCCATCGATTACGGCGCAAAACGCAACATCCTTCGCTGCCTTGCCAGTGCCGGCTGCGATGTCACGGTGCTGCCGGCGACCGCCACGGCGGAAGAGGTGCTGGCCCACGGTCCCGATGGCGTTTTTCTGTCCAACGGGCCCGGCGATCCGGCGGCAACCGGCACATACGCCGTGCCGATGATCCAGACCCTGCTGACCGACACGGCTCTGCCGATCTTCGGGATCTGCCTGGGCCACCAGGTCTTGGCGCTCGCCCTCGGGGCAAGAACGGTCAAGATGAACCACGGCCACCACGGCGCGAACCATCCCGTAAAGGATACCGAGACCGGCAAGGTCGAGATCACCTCGATGAACCACGGATTTGCCGTCGACAGCCAGAGCTTGCCCACGGGCGTTCTGGAAACGCATCTGTCGCTCTTTGACGGATCGAATTGCGGAATTCGCATGGCCGACCGCCCCGTGTTCTCGGTCCAGCAGCACCCGGAGGCCAGCCCCGGGCCGCAGGACAGCTTTTACCTTTTCGAACGGTTCGCCGACTCGATGGCACAAGCGAAACTGGCCAAGGTCTGAGGCGCGTTAACCGCCGTTTAACCTTGAGGTCATTAACTGGCCCCCGAAACTTCACCGGGGGGTCGCATGTTCCTGAAGGCGAAACGCACGCCAGACGCGCCATCAGCGGCGCCACTCCGGCTGGATCCGTCGCACCGCGCACACGCGGCCGACGTGTCGCAGCACCAGGATCGGACTGCCGACGCGCTCTTGCGCGACGCACGGCAATTGTCCGCGCGCAGCCGAAGGCTTGACCCTGAAACCAACCCGCCCGACCCGGCGCTCGACCATCTCGTGCCACCGGAATTCTGCCTCGAACACCGCGTCATGCCATGGAGCAAACTGGGCGAGGCAACGCTGGTCGCCGCCTCGCCCGACAGGGACCGGACGCAACTGCGCGACATGCTTGAAAACATGATCGGGCCAGTTGTGTTTACCGATATGACCGAAAAAGCCCTGCTGCGCGAAATTTCGATCCGGCACGGGGATTACCTCGCAGAGCGCGCCGAACAGCAGGTTGCAGCCGATTACAGCTGCCGTGATATCAACAAGCTCTCGATGTCGCGCGGTCTGATGGCATCGCTCTTTTTCGGGGTCAGCCTCGCGCTGATCTTCTTCTTTCCCAACGCGTTTTTTGCCGGGATCACAGCGGTCGCGGTCGTCAACCTGCTGGCCTGCCTGATCTTCAAGATCGCCGTGTTCCTCGCCGGGTACAAGAAACCTCCCAACAAACCGGTGCATGTCCCCCTGGCCGAAAAACCGGTGGTCAGCCTGATGGTGCCGCTGTTCAAGGAGGCAGCCATCGCACACGCCCTGGTCCAGCGCCTGTCGCGGCTCAGCTACCCGAAATCACTTCTCGACGTGGTTCTTGTGCTCGAAGCGGACGACAACAAGACACGCCAGATGCTCAGGGCGCTGTCCCTGCCGGCCTGGATGCGGGTTGTGACCGTCCCGGCCGGGCAGTTGAAAACCAAGCCCCGCGCGCTGAACTACGCGCTTGGCCATACGCGCGGCGACATCATCGGCATCCTCGATGCAGAGGACGCCCCCGCCACCGACCAGATCGAACGCGTGGTCGAGGCATTTCACGTCTCGCCGCACAACGTGGCTTGCGTGCAGGGCATCCTCGATTTCTACAATACGAAATCGAACTGGATCGCGCGCTGTTTCACCATCGAATACGCCACATGGTTCCGCATCGTTCTGGCCGGGGCCGCGCGGCTGGGCATGCCAATCCCTCTGGGCGGCACCACGGTATATCTCAGGCGCGCGGCGCTGACGCATGTCGGCGGCTGGGACGCGCATAACGTGACCGAAGATGCGGATCTGGGTATTCGTCTCGCCCGCTTCGGCTATCGCACGATCCTGATTCCGACCGTGACACGGGAAGAAGCGAATAACCGCGTCATCGCATGGATCAAGCAGCGGTCTCGCTGGCTCAAGGGCTACATCATCACCTACCTGGTGCATATGCGCCGGCCCTTCCGTCTGTTGCGGGACCTGGGACCCGGGAAATTTCTGGGGTTTCAGGTTTTCTTCCTGACAACCATCCTGCAATTCACCTTCGCGCCCGCGCTCTGGTCATTCTGGCTTGTCTGTTTTGGCTTATCGACACCGTTCCTCGAGGCGTTTCCCGCCGACTGGACCAAGGGCCTGCTGGCCCTTTTTCTTTTCGCGGAACTCGTCTCTCTCCTGATCGGTTTCGTCGCCGTCGGACGCACGCAACACGAAAAGCTGATGCAATGGGTGCCGATGATGATCTTCTATTTCCCGATGGGCGTGTTCGCAGTCTACAAGGCGTGGTCCGAACTGGTGTTCAAACCCTTTTACTGGGACAAGACGCCGCATGGCCTGTCCGAGCCCGATGTTCCGGGCGGCGACATCCATGTGACGCGCCGCTGAGCGCCTAGAGATCAGGGTCCTGCGACAGGGAATCCAGCTTCAGCCGTGTGACGAAAGCGACCGAGATATGATCGCGCAGCGCGGTATAGGCAGCCTCTTCGTCGCGGTTCGTGATCGCATCGACGATGGCCTGGTGTTCCCCCAGTGCAATCTCGCCGCGGCCCTGCGCTGCCAGGGAGGTGGTCGCCATCAGCGCCATTGAGCGATGCACCAGGTCCAGTTGCTGCACCAGGAACCTGTTATGCGACGCCAAATGGATCTGCTTGTGAAACCGCCGGTTGGCCCGCGCCAGCGTGGCAGGGTCCTCCAGCAAAGCGCGGTCCTCCTCGACCATGTCTTGCAGAACCTGCACCTCTTCATCGGTGGCATGCCGCGCCGCCAGCCGCGCGGCCAGCCCCTCCAGCTCGGTGCGCACCACGTACAGTTCCGCCATCTGGTTGTGATCCAGCGACGCCACGATCAAGGACCGCCCATCCCGCGTCAGCAGCGATTGCGTTTCCAGCCGCTGCAACGCCTCGCGGATGGGTGTGCGCGACATGCCGAACCGTTCGGCAAGGTCGCTTTCCACAAGCCGGTCGCCGGGCCGGTAAACACCAACGTCTATCGCCTCGAGGATCGAGGTATACGCGTCTTTCTGGGGCGTTTTCACATCTTTCATACCGCGTCATCCCTTCAAGGCTGGCGACACCATACCGCCGGGACCCGGAAAGACGCAAGTTGAGCCATTGCCGCGCCCCACCATCGCGCCTACTGTCGCTCGCATGGTAAAATACGCTTTCGATCACGTCCGTCACTGGGTCTTCGACCTTGACAACACGCTCTATTCGCCGGCCGTGCGCCTGTTCGACCAGATCGAGACGCGCATGACCCGGTTCGTGATGGACGAGGTCGGCGTAGATCTCGAACGCGCCAACCAGTTGCGTGTCGAATACTGGCAGACCTACGGCACCACGCTCGCCGGCCTGATGCGCGAACACGATGTCGACCCGGCCCCCTATCTGCACGAGGTGCATGACATCGACTTCTCCGTCCTGTCCGAAGATCCGTACCTCGCCGGGCTTATCAAGGACCTGCCAGGGCGCAAGATCGTCTATACCAACGGCTCGGCGCCATATGCCGAAAACGTGCTGAACGCGCGCGGATTGAACGGCATCTTCGACGCGGTCTATGGCGTGGAACATGCAGATTTCCTGCCCAAGCCGGAACGTGGCGCGTTCGAGCGTGTATTTGGCCGCGACGGCACCCAGACCGAAAGCGCCGCGATGTTCGAGGACGATCCCCGCAACCTTGCCGCACCGCACGCGATGGGGATGAAAACCGTGCATGTTGCCCCCGATGCGATCGAGGCCGACCATATCCATCATCACACGCCAAGCCTGTCGGAGTTCCTTGCGCGGCTGACCTGACGAAAAACCCGCTGGATTGCGGCAATTTGGCAGTGTGAGCAGGCCCTTATAATCCCTATCTCCGGTTCAGACGCAAAAGAGGACTCTGATATGTCTGTTTCTGAACCAACACGCCCGCGCCGCCGCAACCCGTTCTATTCCGTTCCGGTGATCGGTTGGATCGCACGCGACCTGATTGAAGGGCCAGAGGATACGATCTACTACCTGCTGGTGGCGCTGCTGACGCTTGTGGTGTTGGCAGTCATGCAATGGGGCATTGTTGCGCTCAGCATGGCGGCGCTTGTGATGGTGCCCGTCGTGATGGTGACCTTGCTCCTGATCACGGTCGGCAAATGACAGGGGCGCCCTGACGCATCGCCTCTTGCAGTTCGGCGCATTACATTGCGACCCATAACAGACAAAAAGAGGCCCGATCATGGATTATGACATCGTCGTTTCGGGCGGCGGGATCGCCGGTATGGCCGCCGCCGTCGCCTTTGGCGCAGACGGGCACCGCGTCCTGTGTCTCGATCCCGCGTCGCCGGTCACCGATCGCGACGCCGAAGGCGCGGACTTGCGCACGACCGCGTTCTTGCAACCGGCGCAGGGCTTTCTGGAAGACATCGGCCTTTGGCCGCGCCTTGCCGCCCACGCGATGCCGCTTCAGGTGATGCGGATCATCGACGCGGGTGGCGAAGCGCCCGAGCCGCGCGTGACCAAATCCTTCGATGCGTCGGATATTTCCGATCTTCCCTTCGGTTGGAACCTGCCCAACTGGCTCTTGCGTCGCGAATTCATGGCCCACATGAACAGCCTTGAGACCGTGACATTCCGCGCCGGTGTCGCGACGTCGTCGCTGTTCACCCGAGAACGCGAAGCACGGGTCGGTCTCAGCGATGGGACAAAGGTGCGCTGTCGGTTGGTGATTGCCGCGGACGGTCGCAATTCGCCCATGCGCAAGGCGGCCGGGATCGACGTGCAGACAACGCGGTTCGGGCAAAAAGCGCTGGCTTTCGCGGTCACGCATCCCATCCCGCATGACAACGTCTCGACCGAGATTCACCGCACCGGCGGCCCCTTCACGTTGGTGCCCCTTCCCGATCTGGACGGCCAGCCCTCCTCGGCAATTGTCTGGATGGAGGAAGGGCCGAAAGCCGACGCCTTGATGGGGTTGGAGCAAGATGCCTTTGAAACCGCGATGACGGAACGCTCCTGTGGTGTCCTTGGTCGGCTCCGGCTGGCCTCGCGCCGCAGCATCTGGCCGATCATCAGCCAACACGCGGACCGGCTGAGCGGTGAGCGCATCGCGCTGGTGGCCGAGGCGGCGCATGTCGTGCCGCCCATCGGCGCGCAAGGTCTGAACATGAGCCTCAAGGATCTTGCCACCTTGCGCGATTTCGCGCGGCAGGCTGGCGACGATGTCGGAAACCGGACGATGCTGGATCGATATCACCAAAAGCGGATCGTAGATGTGCGCACGCGTGTGGCCGGGATCACGCTTTTGAACCGAACATCCATGCTCGGCGCACAACCGCTTCGCGACATACGCGCGACGGGGCTGGATGCACTTTATACCCTGAAACCGGTGCGCAAGACCCTGATGCAACTGGGCCTTGGCGCACGCGGTTGAGGCGGCAGACTCTTCAAAGAGTTTGCGCAGGCGTTTCAAAAAGCCTGACTGCGCCGCCTGGAGGCTGGATGTTAAGCCGCCCGAAAGGTCAGGCTGACACCGTTGATACAGTGCCGCTTGCCCGTGGGTTGCGGCCCATCATCAAAGATGTGGCCCAGATGGCTGCCACAGCGACGGCAATGGCACTCGGTGCGCGTGGTGAACAGCGACCGGTCAGGTTTGGTCCCGATGGCATTGTCCTGCGCCTGCCAGAAGCTGGGCCAACCCGTGCCGCTGTCATACTTGTGCTCCGACGCGTAAAGCGCGAGGCCACACCCCTTGCAGTGGAACATGCCGTCCCGCGTTTCGTCGTTCAGCGGCGAGGAATAGGCGCGCTCGGTTCCCTCTTCCCGCATCACGCGGTATTCTTGGGAACTCAGCATCTCCTTCCACTCCGCATCCGAGCGTGTCACTTCGAAATTGCCTTCGGCCGCGTCCACATTCCGGACCAAGGCCCCCAAGCCCAGGACGGCGGCCGTGCTTTGCAGAAAATGTCGTCTCAACATAAGTCCCTCCTCTATCAAGAGATAAATGGTGCCCCGGCCGGATAACACACAAGGCCGGGGCACACACTTTTGCGCGATCTCACACCCGGTGATGGGGGTGCAGGTGCTTATTGAGCCGGCAAAAGAACGCGGTCGATGACGTGGATCACACCGTTGGATTGGCGCACATCAGCGACTGTTACAGTGGCCATGCGGCCATTTTCGTCCGTGAGGGTTATCTCGCCACCGTCCATGCGCGCTTGCAACGTGCAGCCGCCCACGGTTTCGACCGGGTGAACCCCGTCATCATCGGCGATCATGCCCGCAATCGCGCCGGACATGGCGTTTGCCGCAACGACGTGACAGGTCAGGATCTGCGCCAGCTGGGCCTTTGCTTCCGGCTGCAGCAACGCGTTGAGCGACTCGTCCGAGATCATGTCGAACGCCGCATTGGTTGGGGCGAACACGGTGAAGGGCCCTTCGCTCGACAGCGTTTCGACCAGATCGGCCGCTTTCACCGCGGCGACCAACGTGGTGTGATCCGCCGAATTCACCGCGTTCTCGACGATGGTCCTGTCCGGGAACATGGCAGCGCCCCCCACCATCGGGTTGCCTGTTTCAGAGTGGCTTTCCGCCAGGGCGGCCCCGGTCAAGGCTGTGGCTGCGACAAGTGCTGTGGTCAGAGTCTTCAAAGTCATGTCTTTCTCCAGTTATCCCGCCATCAGTCGGCGGTCGGACGTAGACACGGACGGCAGCGCCCCGGCGTTTCAAATAACGCATCACATGAATATCACGACGCCGTGAGCGGCCCGGCAGCCAGCACGGACCCCGTTGGGGCGCCCGTGGGCGATCCCCCCGGCGGTTCGTCCGAAACGGCAAGCACCGCACCCGGCAATTCCGCCATCACGTCTTGCGGCAGGGTGATCACGGTGCTGTCCGCCGCATCGTCCAGCACCCCCAGCGACACCGGTGCGGCCTCCCCCGCGATCAACCAAAGCTCGAACACGCGGTTTTCCGGCGCGTCACCGGCGACGCGAACCACCTGCACGGCGCCCAGATCGGTGTCCACGGCCGCGTTGATCACCAGGCCTTCGCCCTCTGGAGTCGGGGCCAGTTCGGCCACCAGATCGGCCTCGATGGCGTCTTCGTCCGGGTTGACGAGCCCGCTGCTCACGGCAAGCCAAAGCACCAGCGCCGCGGCCGCACCGCCAAAGCCATAGGGCAGGATCTGCTTCCAGAAAGGCGGCGCGTCAGAGCGGAAGAGCCGCGCCTCGATCCGTTTGCGCAGTTGCGGCGACGGCGCCACCGCGTCGACCTCATCGAGCATCAGGTCGGCCAGATGCTCTTGCCAGGCGACGACCTCGTCATACAAGGCCCGGTCCTCGGCCATGCGGGCCTCGAACGCGCGCGCCTCTGCATCACTGAGCAGACCCATTGCGAATTCCGCCGCCGTCACGCGGGGATCATCGCCGTCTGGTCGCTGCGGACCGCTGGAGCTGTGCTCACTCATCGGCTCAAGCACTCCCGGAGCGCGATCAGGCTGCGCCGCAACCAAGTGCGCAGCGTATTGAGGTTTATGCCCGTGGCCTCGGCCAGGTCGGCATAGCTGTCGCCGTCGAGGTATGCCCGCCGCACCAGATGCGCCCGTGCGCGTGGCAGCTCGTCAAAACACGCGTTGATCCGGCGCGTTTCGGATTGCGCCATGACGGTCGCTTCGGGCCCCGGCGTGCTATCGGGCAGAAGATCGGCGGTGTCGATCGGCTCGGGCGGCTGGCGCAGGGCACGCCGACGGTCCACCGCGCGATTGCGGGTGATCGTGATCAGCCAGGTCATCGGGGAATACCCGTTGATCCGGTAACTGTCCGCCCTGTTCCACACCGTCACGAATACCTCCTGCAGCACCTCTTCGGCTTCTGCGCGATCATTCAAGACACGCAGGCACACCCCGAAAAGTTTCGCAGACGTCCTGTCGTAAAGGCGCGCAAAGGCGGTCCGGTCCCCCATGGCCACCCTGGCAATGAGGTTTTCGACCTCTTCTTGCGGAGTCATGCGCGAATTCCCGTGCCCTTTCCCTTGCCCCTTGCGCCATTATGTTGCACGACACAGGCGCAATCTCTCAGCAACGAAGGATGTCCACAACATGGCCGACGGGACGATCGACATCAACGCCAAACCGACAGAAGAAATTTCCGTTCGCGAGGTGTTTGGCATTGATACGGACATGATTGTCCATGGCTTCTCGGAGGGCTCGGAGCGGGTGCCGGACGTGGACAGCACCTACAAGTTCGACCCCGACACCACGCTGGCGATCCTCGCAGGCTTCCGCAACAATCGCCGGGTGATGATCCAGGGCTATCACGGCACCGGCAAATCGACCCATATCGAACAGGTCGCGTCGCGGCTCAACTGGCCGGCGGTTCGGGTCAACCTGGACAGCCATATTTCCCGGATCGACCTTATCGGCAAGGACGCGATCAAGCTGGTGGACGGCAAGCAAGTCACCCAGTTCCAGGAAGGCATCCTGCCCTGGGCGCTGCGCAACCCGACCGCCATCGTCTTTGACGAATACGACGCCGGCCGCGCCGACGTGATGTTCGTGATCCAGCGGATTCTCGAAACCGATGGCAAGCTGACGCTGCTGGACCAGAACGAGGTGCTGACCCCGCACCCTTATTTCCGCATCTTTGCCACCGCGAACACCGTGGGCCTTGGCGACACCACCGGGCTGTACCACGGCACCCAGCAGATCAACCAAGGCCAGATGGACCGCTGGTCGCTGGTGGCCACACTGAACTACCTGTCGATCGACGCCGAAACGTCGATCGTGCTGTCCAAGGCACCGCATTACAACACCGAGAAAGGTCGCAAGACCGTGCGCCAGATGGTGACCGTGGCGGACCTGTCGCGCACCGCCTTCATGTCGGGCGATCTGTCCACGGTGATGAGTCCGCGGACGGTGATCGCCTGGGCGCAAAACGCCGAAATCTTCCGCGATGTGGGCTATGCCTTCCGCGTGTCTTTCCTCAACAAATGCGACGAGCTGGAACGCCAGACAGTGGCCGAGTTCTACCAGCGCTGCTTTGACGAGGAACTGCCGGAAAGTGCGGCCTCCCTGAGCATCGGGTGATCGGTTTCGGATCGGCTTTGCCGGTCCGGGGTGCCGGGGGCAGCCACCCGCCGGCTGCCGGGCTTGGCCCGCTGGCGCGTGCCGGGCATGCAACTTTTTATGTGGCGCCCGTGAAACCGCAGATGCCGCGCGGCCAGGTCGGGCAGTGGGCATTGTACGCATCCGAACTGCGTGGAAAGGTCTGGTCATGAACAAACCTAGCGACAACCCTGCCGATCCGTTCAAGAAAGCCCTGGCCGAGGCGACCAAGGTTATGGCGAACGATTCCGATCTGACCGTCAGCTATACGGTCGACCCCGCGGGCATCTCGGGCGACGCCATGCGCCTGCCGCAGATCAGCCGCCGCCTCACGCATGACGAGGTCATGCTG
>JAWLGI010000090.1:0-6176 GCA_041685125.1 Marivita sp.
ACCTCGTGTTCGGTCTGGGCCAGCATCATCACGCCGCGGGGCGAGAACATGATGTTGTAATTCAGCTCCTGGCTCAGCGTCTCGTAGAGCGAGCGCGCCTTTTCGTAGATCGCGGCGGACGGGTCTTGCAGGTAGTTCGAGCGGATGATGGTCGTGTTGCGCCCGGTATTGCCGCCGCCCAGCCAGCCCTTTTCAAGCACCGCCACATTGGTGATGCCGAAATTCTTGCCCAGGTAATACGCCGTGGCCAGGCCGTGCCCGCCTGCACCGACGATGATCACATCGTATCTCTTCTTCGGTTGCGCCTTGCGCCACGCGCGTTCCCAACCGGTCTGGTTGCGAAGGGCCTCGCGGGCAACGGCAAAGGCGGAATAGCGTTTCATGGGCGACTCGAGGCTTGGGATGATCTTGGGGATATGTGGACCGAACAGCCGGTTCTGCGGATACTCACAGCGCCGGTTTTCAGTGTTTTTGCGACATGGCGCTTTGTCACGGGGATTTGCCCTTTTTTCAAAGCGGCTGCACGTATAGATGACCTGTGAAACAGCTTGTGGATATTGCGAAAGATGACGGTTTTCTGGATCGCGACCATCGTTCTGGCCTTTGGCATGGCTGGGCTTCTGGGGCTGGCCCTCTTGCGGGGCCAGCGTAGCACCGGCCCGGCTGAGTCGTTCGATGTTCAGGTGTATCGTGACCAGCTGGGTGAGGTGGATCGCGATCTGCAACGCGGCGTGATTTCCAAAGAGGATGCCGAGCGTCTTCGGACCGAGATTTCCCGGCGCATCCTGTCGGCGGATGCCAAGGCCACGTCCGAGACGGCAGCGACGGTGCAGCCCAACCGGCTTGGCTACACGGTTGCAGCCCTGATCGGGGCGACACTGATTGGCGGAAGCTATTGGATTTATTCACAGATCGGTGCTCCGGGCTATGGCGATCTGGGTCTGGCGACGCGTCTGGACATGGCAGAGGACGCGCGCGAAAACCGCCCGTCACAGGAAAGCGCCGAGAGCCAGCTTCCCGCCGGTGACGCGGCCGAAATCCAGCCGGAATACGCCGATCTGGTCAAGCGCCTGCGCGGCGCGGTGGCCGAGCGGCCGGGCGACCTGCAGGGCCATGTCCTGCTGGCGCGGTCCGAGGCGGCGATGGGCAATTACGTGGCCGCCTACCGCGCGCAGGAGCGTGTGCTGTCGATCAAGGGCGACAGGGCAACCGCGAAAGATTACGCCGACCTTGCGGACATGATGGTGCTGGCTGCTGGTGGCTATGTTTCGCCAGAGGCGGAGCGCGCGCTCGAGGCGGCGCTGAGCCGGGATGACCAGAACGGCGTGGCGCGCTATTACATGGGGCTGATGATGGCGCAGACCGGGCGGCCCGATGTCGCCTTTCGCGTTTGGGACGGGCTGCTGCGGCGCAGCCCGCCGGATGCGACCTGGGTGCCGCCGATCCTTGCCCAGATCGAGGAGATGGCGCAGCGCGCCGGGGTCGATGATTACCAGGTGCCGAGTGTGGCCGCGGCTCCCGGCCCCACCGCCGAAGACCTGGAAAGCGCCGAGGACATGAGCCCAGAAGACCGCCAGCAGATGATCCAGGGCATGGTGGCGCGCCTGTCCGACAGGCTGGCCACCGAAGGCGGCCCGCCCGAGGATTGGGCGCGGCTGATTTCGTCGTTGGCTGTCCTTGGCGACGAGGCGCAGGCGATCGCCATATGGAACAACGCGCAGGAGGTCTTTGCCGACAACCCGGACGCGCTCGAGATCGTGCGAGAGGGCGCGCGGGCTGCTGGCCTGGTGCTGTGAGCCGGTGATTCACAGTGATTTCTCCGAATTTGCCGCTGCCCTGCCCCCGATGCGCGCAATCGCGGGGCTGGACCTGGGGACAAAGACCATCGGGGTGGCCGTGTCGGACGGGATGCGCAGCGTGGCAACCCCGCTTGAGACGGTGAAACGTGTCAAGTTCGGGCGTGACGCAGAGGCGCTTCTGGCGATCCTGGCGCAGCGCGACATCGCCGGGGTCGTGCTGGGGCTGCCGCGCAACATGGACGGGAGCGAAGGGCCAAGATGCCAGTCGACCCGCGCGTTTGCCCGCAATTTCAGCGCACTCTGGGACCGTCCGATCGGGTTCTGGGACGAACGCCTCTCCACGGTTGCGGCGGAAAAAGCGCTCCTTGAGGCGGATACGACGCGAAAACGTCGCGCAGAGGTGATCGACCATGTCGCGGCAAGCTATATCCTGCAAGGCGCGTTGGACAGATTGCGCCATATCGAGGCCCAGGCACGAGGGAGCGAACAGGAATGAAAGACGATACCCCGAAACGCGACCAGATCGACAGCCCTTGTGTGCAGATATGCGTGGTGCATCCAGAGGCGAGGCTGTGTACCGGCTGTCTGCGCACGATCGACGAAATCACCGCATGGTCGCGCATGTCGCCCGAGGCACGCCGGGCGGTGATGGCGGAACTGCCGTCACGCGCGGGCCAATTGACAAAGCGGCGCGGCGGCCGTGCAGGCCGGATCGCGCGGTAGAGCGATCTTGCCTGTCTTGCAGGACCGAAGGCGTTGACGACATGCCCGCTGCGTCCATCCGGATCGCGTGCGAAACGAATCGCGCCCGCCCTTGGGGACGGGCGCGATTCCGTTCAGAGATCCGGGCATCAATGATGCGGCATCCGTGCCGGTCCCCAGGTCCAGCAGGTCAAAGGCACTCGGCAAGCGAGGTTGCGAGGCGGCGCAAGAGCCGGTTGTAGAATTCCGGTCCGGGCGCGAGGTCTGCGCCAAGCGGGTCCAGAACCCCGGTCTGCGCCTCTGATCCGGCCATAACGGCAGAGACGATGCCGGGGTCGAATTGCGGCTCTGACAGAACGCAGGAGATGTTTCGGTCAGCGATGCGATCCTGGATCTCGGAAATGCGCGCCGGGCTTGGATCGGAGGCATCCGAGATCGAGATCGCCCCCGAGGCCGGGAATTCGAAGGCTGCTTCGAAATACTGGTAGGCGTCGTGAAAGACCACGAAGTTGCGATTGCGGACCGGGTCGAGGATCGTGTTGATTTCGGCGCGGAGCATTGTCAGCTCGTCGCGCGCGGCAGCGGCGTTGGCGCGGTAGGTATCGGCGTTGTCGGGATCGGCCGAGGCAAGGGCGTCGGCGATTGCCGTCAGCCAGACTGCGCCGTTTTTCGGCGACAGCCAGGCATGCGGGTCATTGCCCGCGTGGTCATGGCCGGTATGGGCGCTCTCTTGCCCCTTGTGCTGGTCATTCGCATGTGCGTCCTCGGCATGGTCTTCTTGGTCATGCTCTGAATGGGCGTGGTCGTCGTGGTCTTCCTCCTTGGCCTCATCCGCGTGCCCTTGGTCATGCCCGTCATGCTCCTCGTGATCTGCCTCTTCAGCGTGACCCGTGCCGTGGTCGTGGGCCTCGAACAGGGCAGTCTCGCGCACGGGCAGCACGGTGGTAGCCTCAAGGTCGAAGAGCCCGATCACCGCGGCCTCCCCGGCCAACGTGTCCACCGCGCCTTCGAGCCATGGTGTCAGCTCTGGCCCGACCCAGAACACCAGATCCGCGTCTTGCAGCGCGGACGCCTCTGACGGGCGCAGGCTGTATTCATGCGGCGAGGCACCGGGGTCCACGATCAGCGACGGCTCTCCCACGCCTTGCATCACCTGGGCGACAAGCGAATGGATCGGCGTTATATCCGCCACCACGCGGGGCATTTCGGCGTTGACGGTGCCCGCAAAAAGGGACGCGCCAACCGCGATGGGGATCAGGCTTCTGGACATTGCTCTCTCCATGTGATTTTATAACAATACGGATCGATTACAGGATATGTGATAATATGACAAGACTGCCGCGCGCAGAAAACACCCCGCCCGCCGATCCGGTCGGCTTTGAAACGCATGACCACAGGACCTGCATCAGCGCCGCGACCAAAGCCGCCGAGACACAATGCAAGGCGGAAGGTCTGCGCTTTACACCGGTACGGCGCAAGGCACTGGAGATTCTCTTGCAGGAACACCGGGCGCTCGGGGCCTACGAGATGCTGGACCGGCTGCGCGACGCGGGCTTCGGATCGCAACCGCCGGTCGCGTACCGCGCGCTTGAATTTCTTGTCACCCATGGCTTTGCGCACAAGATCGAACGGCTGAACGCCTTTATCGCCTGCGCGCATCCCGGCGCCAGCCATGCGCCCGCCTTCATGATCTGCCGCGAATGTCATTCCGTGGCCGAGGCGCAATCCACCCGCGACACGCTGGGCGACGCTGCGCGCAGTGCGGGGTTCCGGATCGAACGCACCGTGCTTGAGGCCGAGGGCCTTTGCCCGGCCTGCACGGAAACGGCCGACACATGAGCCTTGTCACGGTGACGGACCTGAGCGTCGGCTACGGCGCGGATCCCGTGTTGCGGGATGTGTCCCTGTCGATCGAGCCCGGCGAGATCGTCACGGTTGTCGGCCCCAACGGATCGGGCAAGACCACGCTGCTGCGCGCTTTGATCGGCGCGGTTCAGCCCGCTGGCGGCCAGATCACCCGCAAGCCGGGATTGCGGATCGGCTATGTGCCGCAGAAACTGCATATCGACCGGACGCTGCCGATGACCGTGGACCGGTTCCTGCGCCTGCCCGGGAATACCTCGAAAACATCGAGCGCGGCCGCACTGGACCGCGCGGGCGTGCCAGCCCTGTCGCGCCACCAGATGTCGGCGCTGTCGGGCGGTCAGCTTCAGCGCGTGCTGCTGGCGCGTGCGTTGATCAACCAGCCGGATTTCCTGCTGCTCGATGAGGCAACGCAGGGTCTGGACCAGCCGGGATCGGCCGCGTTCTACCAGCAGATCGAGCAGGTGCGGCAGGATACCGGCTGCGCCGTGCTGATGATCAGCCACGAATTGCACGTGGTGATGAGTGCGTCGGACCGGGTGATCTGTCTCAATGGGCATGTCTGCTGCGAAGGCACGCCGGATATCGTCTCCGCGGCGCCTGAATACCGCGCGCTGTTCGGGACGGGCACCGGCGGGGCCTTGGCGCTGTACCGCCATGACCACGATCATCACCATGACGGCGATTGTGACCATGGGTCCGGCACTTCGCACTCCGACAAAAAGACCGAGGCCGCAGAGTAATGCTGGATGATTTCATGACGCGCGCCGCGCTGGCCGGCGTTGGCGTGGCAGTGGCTGCCGCCCCCTTGGGCAGCTTCGTGGTGTGGCGGCGCATGGCCTATTTCGGAGACGCCACGGCCCATGCGGCGGTGCTTGGCGTGGCGCTTTCGCTTGCGCTGCAAGTGTCGGTCTTTGCCGGCGCGATGGCGGTGGCGCTTGTCATGGCGGTGACCGTGACACTGCTCGCCGGGCGCGGCTATGCGATGGACACGCTGCTGGGCGTGCTGGCCCATTCGGCGCTGGCCTTCGGGCTGGTGGCGGTGTCGTTCCTGTCGGGCATCCGGATCGACCTGATGGCGTATCTGTTCGGCGACATACTGGCGGTGTCGCGCGGCGATCTGGCGGTCATCTGGGGCGGAGCGGTTCTGGTGGTCGGGTTGATCGGCTGGCGCTGGTCGGCGCTTTTGACGGCGACCCTCAGCGCGGATTTGGCCTATGCCAGCGGCATCGACCCGAAGCGCGAACAGCTGATCCTGACACTGGCGCTGGCGATCACCGTGGCGATGGCGATCAAGGTGGTGGGTGTCTTGCTGATCACGGCGATGCTGATCATCCCCGCGGCCGCGGCACGGCCCTTTGCCCGCACGCCCGAGCAGATGGCCCTGACCGCCGCCGGGATCGGCGCGGCGTCAGCCGTGATCGGGTTGCAGGCGGCCTTGCTGCTGGACACGCCGGCGGGGCCGTCCATCGTCTGCGTTGCGGCGCTGGTCTTCGTCGGGTCAAGCGTCCTGAGCAGCCTGCGGGCCTGAGCCTGCGCCGGCGACGGGTCAGGGTCTCGCCCCTAATCCGGCGCGCCGGGGAAAAACAGCTGCTGATCGGCAACCCTGTGGGCCGCGATCGTCTCTTGGCCCGCGTCGGAAACAAGCCAATCCGCAAAGCTCTGCGCCGCCGTCAGATTGACCGACGGGCATTTGTCCGGGTTGACCGGGATCACACCGTATTGGTTGACCAAATCCGCAGCACTCGCGACGTGAATTTCGAAATCCTGCTTGTTCTGGAAACTGATCCAGCTTGCGCAGTCGGTCATCAC
>JAWLGI010000091.1:0-3293 GCA_041685125.1 Marivita sp.
GTAGACGCCGGTGGCGATCATTACCGCGTTGTGTTTGCTGCGAATTTCCTCGAAGGTGATGTCCTGGCCCACGTCGCAGTTCAGCACGAATTCGACGCCCCCCTGCTCCAGCTGATCGATGCGGCGCATGACCACGTCCTTTTCCAGCTTGAAGCCGGGGATGCCATAGGTCATCAGCCCGCCGCCCCGGTCATAGCGATCATAGACGGTGACCTGCACTCCCTCGCGCCGCAGCACGTCGGCGGCCGCCAGCCCGCCCGGTCCGGCGCCGATTATACCAACGGAGTCAACACGTTCCGTGGCCGGTGCAATGGGTTCGACCCAGCCTTCCTCCCATGCGGTGTCGGTGATGTATTTCTCCACGGCGCCAATGGTGACCGTGCCGTGCCCGGCCTTCTCGATCACGCAATTGCCTTCGCACAGCCGGTCCTGCGGGCAGATCCGTCCGCAGATCTCGGGAAAGGTGTTGGTCTGCTGGCTCAGCTCATAGGCTTCCTTCAACCGCCCCGAGGCGGTGAGGTGCAGCCAGTCGGGAATGTTGTTGTGCAACGGGCAATGCGTCTGACAATACGGCACCCCGCACTGGCTGCACCGCCCCGCCTGCTCCTTGGCCTTCTCATCGGCAAACTCGGCATAGATTTCGTGAAAATCCTGCCGCCGCTGGTCTGCGGTTCGTTTCTCGGGCATATCCCGATCCACGGACACGAATTTGAGCATGGGTTGCTTCATCACAACACCCCCTCCGTAATGGTTGTCTTGGGAAATACTCCAATATGTCAGCGATGAAAAGGCAGTGATACTGACCTATAACCAATATTTTCGAAAGTCCGATGCGTGAATTGTGAAAGAATCCTCAACACTACGTCCGAACCGGTCCTTTATTGGCGTTTGCCCCTTGTACGCAATGCTTTATAGGTGCCCGCGACAAAAGACAGGATTGCCGGAATGACGCTTTTTCACATCTTTCTCGTTGCGGCCATTCAGGGTGTCACCGAATTCCTGCCGATCTCCTCGTCGGGGCACCTCATCCTGCTGCCCGCACTTACCGGCATGCCCGATCAGGGGCTGGTGATCGATGTCGCGGTGCATGTCGGCACGCTGTTCGCGGTCATCCTCTATTTCTGGGCGGATGTGCGTCTGGCGATCATCGGGCTGCCGCGCATGCTGATCGGACGGGTCGATACGCCCGGCGCGCGGCTGTCGCTGTTGCTGCTTGTCGCTACTATTCCGGTGATCATCCTCGGCCTGCTGCTCAAGCTGTCGGGGCTGCAGGACGGGTTGCGCTCGCTGACCGTCATCGGCTGGACGACGATCATTTTCGGTCTGTTGCTCTACGGGTCCGACCAGATCGGCCAACGCGGCAAGACAACCGGGGACTGGTCGATCTGGGACGCGGTCACGCTGGGGTTCTGGCAGGCGGTCGCACTGATCCCCGGCACGTCGCGCTCGGGGATCGTGATCACCGGTGCGCGGTTTCTGGGGTACCAACGGCACGACGCGGCGCGCATCTCCATGCTGATGTCGATCCCGACCATCGCCGCGAGCGGCATCCTGCTGGCGGGCGAGGCGGCGCTGCAGGCCGATATGGCGCTTCTGCGCGACGGGGCCATCGCGGCCGCTTTCGCATTCGTTGCGGCGCTTCTGGCGCTGGCCTTCATGATGCGGCTTCTCAACCGGGTGAGCTTCACGCCCTATGTCGTCTACCGCCTCGTGCTGGGCGTGGCTCTTCTGGGCATCGCCTATGGCTGAGCGTGCTCAGGACCGCAGGTTCCGGGCCGACTCCTTGATCGCGTCATACTGCCCGCCCGGGCGGAATCGCCACAGATAATCGGGCAGGACCGCATCGAGCGCGGTTGCCTTGATCCCCAGATCCGCGAACGTCCGGGCATCACCCGATACGACATTGTCCATCCGCAGGCTGCGCACCTGATCGCGGGTGATCTGTGGCGGGACAAGGCCGAAGGTCGCGGTCTGCACCAGTTCCATCCCCCAGGCCATGGCGGCGGCGATGCCGAACGGGATGTTCACGATCAGCCGGCGTCGCCGGATGATCCCGAGCATCATCTGCATCAATTCCCGGAACGTGGCGGTTGTCGGCCCGCCAAGCTCGTAGATCCCGGCAGGGGCCGATCCTTCGACGCCCATCTCGGCGGCGCGGGCCACATCGTCCACATAGACCGGTTGAAAGCGCGTGTCGCCGCCCACCACGGGCAGGACCGGGCCGAACCGGCTCATCGACGCGAACCGGTTGAAAAACTGATCCTCGGGCCCGAACACCACGGAGGGCCGCAGAATCACGGCCTGCGGGAAGTGCTTCAGGATGCCGGCCTCGCCCGCCGCCTTGCTGCGCGCGTATTCGCTGGTCGACTGCGGATCGGCGCCGATCGCCGACACGTGAACCAGTCGCGCCACGCCTTCGGCCGCGGACAGGCGGGCAATCCGTGTGGCGCCTTCGTCCTGCACGGCAGTGAAGTTGTTGCGCCCCTTGCGATCGAAGGTGCCGACGCAGTTCACCACCGCATTGGCCCCGCGCAGCACGGCGCGCACGCTGTCGTCATCGCGGATGTTGCAGGACACGGGTTCGACCTGCCCGACATTGCCGTAGGGCTTGACATGCAGCGCCTCGTTGGGGCGCCGCACAGCCACGCGCACCCGCCATCCCGCCTTGGCCATGCGCCATGTAATGTAGCGACCGACAAAACCCGATCCGCCGAATATGGTGACAAGTCTGGACATCAAAGAGCCTCCGGGCTGAACGCGACCGGTCCCTGACTACCGCTCCTGCGCGCTTTGGACAAGGCGATTGACCCGCAGCAGAGGTCACGCAAAATCGCCGTTGACACCGTCAGGCGCTGCAACTAAACGGCGCATCACCACCTGCCCAGGTGGCGGAATGGTAGACGCGCTAGCTTCAGGTGCTAGTGTCTGTATGGACGTGGAGGTTCGAGTCCTCTCCTGGGCACCATAAGATTCAAATAAGTGTCTGAATTTAAATAATTAAATTGAATCGATGGTCTAGCTTATCCCCCCAATTGTCCACCCTTTCAGTCGTGATGAACTGTGTATTATGGCCACTTTGAGGCGTCGTTGCGCATTTGAGTCCTGAGACGCGACTTCCCAGTACCTCACTGACGTAAGGTCACGCGGACGATCTCGACGGAGCCGAGGGCCGAGAAGCGGTTCAAGAGGGCGAGGCAGATGTGGATTTCGGTGGTCTGGCTGTCGGGGTCTCTTGCCATGATTCCTTCGCCACAGGATTTTAGGCAGCCCACAGCCCACAGCCCACAGCCCAC
>JAWLGI010000091.1:3393-6036 GCA_041685125.1 Marivita sp.
CAGCCCACAGCCCACAGCCCACAGCCCACCGCCTTTCGGCCTTCGCTATTGACCTGTACCCCTCGATCGACTGGTTCGATTGCTTAGGTCTCTGTTGTTGCTTGACGGGCCGGGTGTCTTCCGGTGACATCCTCGGTAGCAGAGACGGCCAGGTGTTGCGTCTAACCAATCCCGAGTGCGGCCAAGGCCAATCTGGCAGCGATCTTGGGTTTGACGCCTCTTATCCCTTACTCAATTCCTGCTCATCATCGTGCAGCCGATGCGCGTTCTGCGCCATGTATTTTGCGTCCAGCGGGGGCGAGGCGGCGTTGATCTTGCGGGCCGCATCGAGAAGCTCGTCGGAGACGCTCAGCTGCATCGCGTCCTTGAAAAACGACATGTGCCGCGCGACTTGGTCCAGCGCCTTGGCGCGGTCGGCGATCTTGACCTCGTTCCCGTCCTTGGTCTGCTTCACGCCCTCGTAGAGCGGGTGAGACGTCGCCTCGCGGCTGTCGGCCAAATGGACGGTCTCAACACCTTCCCCCATGCACTCGGGGCAGTCGGGGTGCGGCATGGCGGTCTTGTTGAAGCCGTACCCGCCATCGTCGGTCGGTTGGCCGGGGATCGGGATACCCTCGCAAGATCGTTGTTTGGTCCCGCTCCGGTCCGAATTGCCCAAGGATTTACGCGGGCCGGATCGGGCGCTCTACTGGCGGCGCGGTCCAGTTGTAGCGGAAACGGCTTTTCCCATTATGTGCAGGATGTTACAAGAAATCCGGCACGGATGTGGAGTTGCGCTCTCGACCGGAGGCTGCCTGAAACCGACCGGAGGTACAGTTCCGTGACCGGTGCACGCATGTCCAAGGGTGAGGCGACGCGCCAGCGGCTGCTGGACGCGGCGCAGCGCGCAATCCTGGAAAAAGGCTTCACGGGCACCTCGATCGACGAGCTGATCGAGGAAGGCGGCTTGACCAAGGGTGGGTTCTTCTACCATTTCAAGGACAAGAACGACCTCGCGAAGGCGCTCTTGCGCCGCTACATCGGCGAGGACGAAGAGGTCTACGACCGCATCTTCGGACAGGCGCGCGACCTCGTCGACGACCCGCTTCAGGTGTTCCTGCTCGGGCTGAAGCTGCTGGCGGACGTGATGGGCGACATGCCGAACGGGCACCCTGGATGCGTGGTCGCCGTGTCGTGCTACTACGAGCGGATGTTCGACCGCGAGTTGAGGGAGATCAACACCGAGGCCGCGCTTCAGTGGCGGCGGCGGTTCCGGGCAATGCTGGACGAGATCGGCACCCGCTACCGGCCGCGCGAACCGGTTGATCTGGACGAATTGGCTGACATGGTTTCGACCATGCTGGAAGGCGGCATCGTCATGGCGAAAGCGCTGAACGATCCGATCTCGCTGAAGCGCCAGATCCTGACCTTCCGCGCCCTCGTGCAGGCGCTTTTCGTACCGCTTCCGGAGTACTGAATTTCGCGCTGCAGAAGGATGATGCAGCCTGCGTCAAGCAAGCGCCGTGGCCAACCGTGCAGTCCGTCGCACTGAGATCCACGAAACAGCATGTCTGCGCGGTCGCCGGATCAGCGACAGCGCTGACAGGTCAGGATCGACGCCACTTCTTGGGTTTTCTGGAGCTTCTCCGAGCGCGGACCCTCGCGTCGGTTCGGCGGAATCTTCCTTCCTTAGACTGTTCAAGGCGTTGCAGGCCCGAGGTGGCGGGTCAGGATTGCTTCGGCAATTTCACCGAGCAGGCGCGCGGCGCTGGCGCTGTCGCGCCCGGCCACATCGGTCAGCGCGACCAGACCCTCCAAACCGGCGACGGTCGAGAGCGAAGCCACGAGGTCGGATTGTTCGGAGGCCGTGAGGTCATGCGGCAACTCGCTCAGCGCGCGCTTCATGTAGGCCATGCGTCGCGCGCCCCTGCTACGGTTGTCTTCGGGCGCGGTCACGGCATGCGCGAGATACTGCCGGAACGCCGTCTCGTTCTCCAGCGTCAGCCGGATCATCGCCTCCGTGATCGCCGTCAGACGTGTGCGCAGGTCGGTGGTCCCGGCAGTGATCGCCTCGTAGGGCGGGACCAGCGTGGCGAGGCCGGCCTCCAGCGTCAGCACCTGCGGGTCGGAGAAGTAGCGATACGCCGTTGCCCGCGAGATACCGTGTTCTGCCGCTGCTGCGGTCACGGTGACGGGCTCGCCGCGGCCCATCAGTTGGCGCGCCCCGTCGAGGATGGCATCGCGCGTGCGCTGTTTCTGGTTCGTTCGTTCAGTCGTGTCCGACACTGGCTCTCCCACTCATTTTCCATCTTGAGACGACTGTCTCATCGTGATAATAGAGTCTTATTGTGGGAATCAGTCCCGTCAAGGAGAAACCCATGAAAACTTCACGCCACTACGATGTCTTTGGTCTTCTGATCAGCTTTCGCGTCCTGCCTGAGGAGGTGGATGGCAAGTTCGCCCTGATCGAGGCCGTGGTGCCCCCCGGGCTGGGCGCGCCGCCCAATTCCCACACCGGCGAAGCTGAAAGCTTCCATGTGCTGTACGGCGAGTTCATGTTCATGATCGACGGCGCGCCGGTTCCGCTCCGGACAGGGGAAACCCTGGTTGTGCCTGATGGCGCGCCGCATGCGTTTCGTTGCACGGGCGATGCGCAGGGACGAT
>JAWLGI010000092.1:0-6031 GCA_041685125.1 Marivita sp.
AACTTCGCAGGCATGATGCGATCCTCCCACTTACGGTGAATCACAGATCAGGTTTCAAATTTTCCTCGGAACGCTTTTGGCTGCAATTGCAGCATTTTCGCCGGATCGACCGAAGATTTCGCAAACAAGGCATGGAGTCGCAGCAGTCGCTCCGACGATGGCTTCTTGATCCGCATAAGTAGAAGGCAAACTTCCTGCACCGCCAATGCGACAAAAGCCAAAGCGTCCCAACTGCAATCAGATTTTGTCGATGTCGCCTCGGGAGGACCATGAACGCGACTGATCTTGTTTGATTATAATGGTTCTGCGGACTGGCTGAATTCGGACCCGGCGTGACCAGCGCCAAGGCGTCTCAGCGGGGTGTGGCTCTGTCCAATTGGATCTGCGACGCGGTATCGTCCTCGGCTGCCGCGACAACGGGTACGTCGAGGTGGAGCGGCGCCCGCATCAGGAAAACGTTGTAAAGCGGTTTCCACCGGGACATGGTGAACCGAACTTCTGTATCGAGCGGGTCGCCCGGAACGATGTAGGGCGCATAAAGGCCCGGATAGTCGCGGGCATGTGCCACCGTCTCCGCAGCGCTCCACGGGCCGACCAGGTCCTTTGCTGTACGCAGGACGATCGCAGCTTTCGTTTCGTCGAGATACATCATCAGCCACCGGCCATGGGGCGCGCTCCAGGCGACCGAAAGCTCGCCTGCCGGTGCCGGAACCACGGTCGCGGCCGCATTGTGATCGGACACCCAGCCGTTGCCATCCCAGTACCTGTAGCCGGCAGGATCAAACAGATCATTGCGCGCGACACGGCGCAGGCTTACCGCGCCAAAGCGGCCTGCGGGTATGCCGAAAGTGTAGATGAACTCGCCTCGATCGACAAAGGCCACCTGCTCGAAGCCGGAGCCGTTGCGCCAAATGGCCGTCGGCGAGCGGTGCCAAGTTTGCCCGTCGTCATCGGAATAGGCGAGGCCAGAGTCCTTGACCAGCCAGCGACCATCCGATGTCCACATCCGCACGGCCATGTAGTGCAGCACCATCCGGTCACCAAGCGAAATGCCGTTGGTTGGGATCACGGTCCACTCGACACCGGGGATCTTGGCAGAGCGGATCAGTTCCTTGGCAGCGCCGTCTGGACCGGTGATCATATGTGCAAAGTCGAAGGCATCATGCGGGGCGTCGATCCGCGCCATCGTGCTGCTGCGCCATGCACTGCCGTCAGGCCCGTAGGTGTCGCCGAAGACCATGAAAAGCGCGCCCTTGTGGCGGATCATGTGGCCCAGGTCGGTTCCGTGCACGTTCCAGCGGTCAGTTGCGTTGGCAGAGTGTGGGCCGGTCAGCTGCCGCACGACCTCGGCCGGGCCGACACCAAGACTGATCGTCTCCGGCGTGCTCTCGGGCGCGGGGTCTGCGGGGATGGCACTGTTGAGCACGACAGTGCTGCCGTCCTTTTCAAGCGCTGTAGGCATCGCGAGGGGCTGCTCACGGAACAGAAACATGCCTGCCGCGACACACAGTCCGAGCGTTGCCAGACGAAAGCCCACGCGCGATCTCCTTTTCCAGAAATGTGCCGCGCGCACCATTCGGCCGGCGGACGGTAAACCCAGCCGATGATATAGGCGAAAAATCGCCACAATTTCGAGTGGCAAATGCAGGGTTGCGTTCACGATTTCGTCACCGGGACGCAGAACTCACAGCGTGATGGACCACCGGCCGCTACCCGTCGTCCGGGTCTGCATCGGTGCCGGGATTTTCGGCGCAAAGGAAGGCATAGGCCGGCCACGGCGTTCCTTCGGGCTGGTCGAGCGCCCAGGATCGACAGCTGAGTTCGGAATGGCGATGCTCGATCCAGCGCAGCAGTTGTTCGCCGTCGGTCGGCACGACGATGCCGCCGACCTCGTCTCGCTCGACCGCGGTTTCCTCGGCGCGCCAGGGCACCCGGTAGCGCGCCTGCGGTGTTTCGCCGAGCAGTTCGTGATAGAGCGTCGCCATCCGAAGGTTGTAGGTCATCGAGACCAGCGGATCCTCGATCGGGGCCTGGGCGACCAGCGCCTCGAGCGCCCGGGGCAAATCGTCAAAGACCGGCTGGCGCGCGGTCAGACCCTCGGCCATGACCGCCGCCCGCCATACGCCAATGACAATCAGCACCAGAGCCGCGCCCCGTTGCATCATTTGCCAGCGCCCAAGCCACCAGCCAGCCGCCGCGACGGCACCGACAAGCAGTGGTCCCAACACCGGCAGGTGGAATGCCTGGATGTCATAGGCACCGTACCAGATAAGGAAAGGTACGAAGGACAGAGCTACCGCGAATATGAGCGCCACACCGCCCCAGTCCGCATCGCGCCGCTGCCAGCCGGCCGCAAAGAGAACCACGCCCGCGATGATCAGCGGCGACGATATCCACGGATGCGCCGAGCGCAGCGTGACGGCCAGCATTTCGGAGCTGTAGCTTGATCGCAAACCCGAGCCGTAGAGGCCGCTGAAATAAGTGCCCGAGATATACTGCATCAGCTCTGTCACTGTTGGCGGCAGCGGCAGGTATTCGGAATATGCCGTTTCGGGATGATGGGTCATGTAGGCGAGATAAAGATACTGGCTGGCCCCCAGCAGGACGACGACAAGGACGGATGCCACGATGCGTGGACGCAGCAAGAGCTTCCAATGGACCGCCGCAACGAGGAGGAAAAGCGGCACCAGCATGATCATCATCAGGTGGTTGCCGAACGACAGCGCGTAGACGGCACAGGCCGCAATGAAATACCCTTGGCGCCGGGTCTGGACGAAAACGATCAAAAGGAACGCCGTCGCAAGAATGAATGCCAGTGCAAGCGGGTAGACCTCGGCCTCGGTCGACTGGACGGCCATCAGGCCGGCGCTGCCAAGAAGAAGCGCGCCTGCGATGCCGAAAAGGGCGCTGCGGGTCACGCGCTCTATGATCAGGAAGCCTATCGTGTTGGCGATGGCACCCGGCAGCGCCGCCATCGTGAAGGTCATCGCGCGCCACGGCTCGACTGGCAACTCGAGTGTGCGAAGCACGGCACCCAAGAACAGGACCAGAGGATACCCTGGCCCGTGAACGAGGATCTGGGTGTGCCCGAGCGTCTGAAACTTGGCCGTATCACCGGCATTCATGACGCCGCCTAGCCCGGGAAACAGGCACCAAGCGTAGTAAAACACCCAGAACGCGAGAATCCCAAGGGCAATGATCGACCGCACCAGTCGAGGCTGTGCCCTGTCCCCCGGCAGGGTTGGCGCCTGCCGCGAGTGTGCATTCTGCAGCATCACGACGCGCACCGGCAAGCGGCACGGCCGGTGCGTGGCAGGCATGCGCTTTGCAAACGAACCGCGACCCGCCTCATTCGCCGTCGCCTTCGACGGCGGCCTCGGACGTGAGATCGTCGAAACTGCGCGGTACACCTGCGGCCACCACAGGCTCGATCAGGGTACCGCCCACTCCGAACGGCAGGTCGACGATCGGGAATGTTTCACGCTCGTCGGCGACCTCGGCGTGAAGCTTTGCCTGCCCGTCCGCACGCATCTCTCCCGTCCTCAGGTCGGCCTCGCCGCTCATGTCGATGTTGTAGCGCTCGCCACGGATGCGGAACTCGGAAAGACGTGCGATACCGGATCCGAAATCGATCCGGGCCTCTGCCGTATCGAACGCGGTGCGACCGGCTGACGGGATCAAGGGGCCATCCCTTTCGGTCATGATTTCGCGGCCACCGGCCAAACCCTCGAGCGTCAGGCCTACATCGGCTCCCGGAAGGCTGCCATCTCTTGCCTCGGCGCGGATCGCGCCGTCAAGCGCGCCAATCATCTGGCCCAGCGTCTTGCCACTAGTCCAGACATCTACATCAGCGTCAAACATGCCTTCGGGCAGTTGCGGCGGACTGACGAGAGGAGGCGGCATGCGCAACAGCACGGTGCGCAAGGTCGCGCCCAATTTGATGTTTTCCAGACGGCTATTCACGGCCATTTGCGTTGGATAATCCGCTGACGCAGCGACAATCGCCAATTCTGTCCGCAACCGTCCCAGATCGCCGACGCCGTCAATTTCCAGATTCGCACGACCCTCTTTGGTGTTGAGCCGGATACGCCGCGCCTCGAGGTTGCTTCCAGCGATCCTGCTGTCGTTGAGCCGTGCCGCAAGCGTGATCTCGAGCGGAGCGAGCCAGTCCAGCGCGACAGGAGCGTCTCGCCACGTTCCCGCGTCGATGGCGTTGGCCACGTTGCGCCAGGCATCTCCGGCGTCACGTACGACGCCGCCCAACTGATCGACTGGTGGCTCGTCACCGTCGAGCGCGATGGTAAGATCGCTCTGCGCGAGGACGCCCCCGAAGGACACCGTTGCATCGCCAATTCGGAGGCTGCGCGGCGTTGCTGAGATGTGCCCCTCGACCGCAACTGGCCCTGTTGCCGACACTCCGAAGATCGACGCAATCCGCTTCACCTGGGAGATCACCTGATGCTCTTGCGCGGCGCTTGGTACGTCCGGATTGGGCTTCGGCGGTGTCGTCCCGGCATCATCCACACTGGCTGCACCGCTCAATGCCAGCCATGCCATGCTGCCGGGACGCGTAAGGACAGCCGCAGGATCCTCAAGCCGGCCTTCCAAATGAAGCCGTCCCGCCCCGGCGGGAAGCGCGCCGTTGAGCAGAACCGCAGTCGAGTCGGGCTCCGCCGCCATCCGCATGTCTACGCCGCCAAAGCCGACCCGTCGCCCGGTCTTTCCCTCGTATTCAAAACTTGCATTGGTGACGATCACCTCCCCCTCCGGGCCGAGGTGGTCCGCATTGTCCGCCGGAAGGTCGCGAAAGGCTGCCATCGCGGTATCGTCACGGTTCAGCAAGCGCAGATGCGGTTCATCGAGCGTCAGTGTGTCGATTTCCACCTCGCCCTTCAGGAGGGGCAGCATCCTGAAAGTCGCCTTGATCGAAGCGACGTCCAACTCCCACTTTGCACCGCCGAAACGTCCTCCGAATTCAGCGTTTTCGACCATGATCACCAGGCCTCGGCCGGACGAGACCGTAGCGCCCTCGGACAGGCGAACCTCGCGACCGCTCCAAGTTTCGGCATGAGCCGTGACTGCCTTGCGCAGCCGGTCCTCGGAGACAAGATTTGGGAGCGCCGCATAGGTCGCCACCGCTCCCGCAACGACGAGCAGGGCCGTACCGACCACAATCAGGATGTGGCGTCGTTTCGAACCAATCCGGCGGACCCAAGTCACTTGTCTTTGACCTTCCGTTGCCTTGATTGGGCCTCGCGCAAGGGATGTGTCATCCACCGCGGACGTCTTTGCAGAACGACGCCCCCATGGCCTGCTCCGATACCATCATGGCAAGGCCGAACGCTTTGTAATTTAACGAGCCGCCAGATGAACCGCAAGGGCTGGGCGCCCTCTACCCTGTCAGTCGGCACGCGACTGGACCGTCGTCGATCTTCCGCTAACGAGGCCGGCATCTTGGCAAACCGGAGTCGAAGAAGGTTTCGGGCACATGCCGCGCCTCAGTTACAACAATATTGCGCTCGTCATCCCAAGGCAGATGTCTTTCCCAGACCAGTTGGCCCTCGGTGTCGACTTCCAGAACGCGTCCACGCTCCGACTCCGTCAGCAAGAAATTGCCGTCCGGAAGGATCTGATGCTTGCCCCGCCGCCACGAGTAGAAGGGCGTCTCGTCGTTTCCTTCAAAGACGACCGACAGGGTGTCGTCCGATGGATCGACGCGACGGATCAATGACCGCCCGGTTCCGGTGCCGTTATCGTAGACGGTGATGGTTCCGTCGGGCTGGAAGTCTGGATCATGCTGCCGGATCCATGGGCCGTGATGCCACCACTTCAAGCGTCCGGTCTCCGGATCGGCGACTGCAACGAGATTGATCTCGCGCAGGCTGAAAAGGATGTCACCCGGCGCGAACATCGGAAAGGCATCGGCCATCTGCGCAGTCAGCGGCTCGGCGTCGTTGGGGTGGAACGGATCCTCGACATAGACCATGCGATCGCCGACTTCCTCCAGACTGACCGTGCGCAGTTCGAGGTA
>JAWLGI010000034.1:0-24459 GCA_041685125.1 Marivita sp.
AAAACGCGCCGCGCGGACCTGTCTCGGCCGATGACGCCTCGCGCGAGGAACGGGTGAAGATGACCCGCCTGCGCCAGACCATCGCCCGCCGCCTCAAGGACGCGCAGAACACCGCCGCGATCCTGACCACCTATAACGAGGTGGACATGACCGACGTGATGGCGCTGCGCAGCCAGTACAAGGACGAGTTCGAGAAGAAGCACGGCGTCCGGCTTGGCTTCATGTCCTTCTTCACCAAGGCGTGCTGCCATGCTCTGAAAGAGGTGCCCGAGGTCAATGCCGAGATCGACGGCACGGATATCGTCTACAAGAACTTCGTCCATATGGGTGTCGCAGCCGGCACGCCGCAAGGTCTGGTGGTCCCGGTCATCCGCGACGCCGACGCGATGGGCTTTGCCGAGATCGAGAAGGCCATCAACGAAAAGGGCAAACGCGCCCGCGACGGCAAGCTGTCCATGGCGGAAATGCAGGGCGGCACCTTCACCATCTCGAACGGTGGTGTCTACGGCTCGCTGATGTCCTCACCGATCATCAACCCGCCGCAATCCGGCATCCTTGGCATGCACAAGATCCAGGACCGCCCGATGGTGGTGAACGGCGAGATCAAGATCCGCCCGATGATGTACCTCGCCCTGTCCTATGACCACCGCATCGTCGATGGCAAAGGCGCCGTGACCTTCCTCGTGCGGGTGAAAGAAGCGCTCGAGGATCCGCGCCGGTTGTTGATGGATCTGTAAGAACGGGGCCTGCCAGCACGCACCCTGCCATGGTGTAGGGTGCGTGATCCCACGCAACGAATGGTGCCTGCAACATGACCCCCGAACTCACCGCCCTCGCCCTCGCCGCCCTGCTGCAGGTCGTCCAGCTCGTGCTTTACTCGATCGCGGGTCAGAAACAGGTCGGCACCAAGGCCGCGATGAAGCCGCGCGACGAGGCCGTTGAACTGACGGGCATGGCGGGACGGTTGAAACGCGCGATGGACAACCATTTCGAAGGGCTGATCCTCTTCGGCATCGCGGTCATGGTCATCACCTATTCCGGGCAGAACGATGGCACGACGGCAATTGCCTGCGCGATATATCTCGCCGCCCGCGTGCTTTACATCCCGGCCTATGCGTTCGGTTGGGTGCCCTGGCGGTCTGTGATCTGGGCAGTTGGTTTATTCGCAACGCTCTACCTGCTAATAGCCGCACTCATGTAGCTTCATCTTGCCCGTAAACTCCGGGGGAGTCGCCGGCACGGCGACGGGGGCAGCGCCCCCAAACCCCACCCAACACAAAGGACACCGCAAAATGGCACAATACGACGTCATCGTCATCGGCTCCGGCCCCGGCGGCTACGTGGCTGCGATCCGCTGCGCGCAGCTTGGCCTCAAGACCGCCTGCGTCGAGGGCCGGGAGACTTTGGGCGGCACGTGCCTGAACGTCGGCTGCATCCCGTCCAAGGCGATGCTGCACGCCACGCACCAGTTGCACGAGGCCGAGCACAACTTTGCCAAGATGGGGCTGAAGGGCAAAAGCCCGTCCGTGGACTGGAAGCAGATGCTGACCTACAAGGACGAGACCATCGAGGCCAACACCAAAGGCATCGAGTTCCTGTTCAAGAAAAACAAGATCGATTGGCTCAAGGGGTGGGGATCGGTGCCCCAGGCCGGCAAGGTCAAGGTTGGCGATGACATGCATGATGCCAAGAACATCATCATCGCCTCTGGCTCCGAAGCGTCCAGCCTGCCGGGAGTCGAGATCGACGAGAAGGTCGTCGTCACCTCCACAGGCGCGCTCGAACTGCCGAAAATCCCGAAGAAGATGATCGTCATCGGTGCCGGTGTGATCGGGCTGGAGCTTGGCTCGGTCTACAGCCGTCTGGGCACCGAGGTCGAGGTGATCGAATTCCTCGACACCATCACCCCCGGCATGGATGGCGAGGTTCAAAAGACGTTCCAGAAGATTCTGCAAAAGCAGGGTCTGAGCTTCACCCTCGGCGCGGCGGTTCAGAAGGTCGACGCGAGCAAGACCAAGGCGAAGGTCACTTACAAGCTGCGCAAGGATGACAGCGAACAAACGCTTGATGCAGACGTGGTGCTCGTCTCGACAGGGCGGCGCCCCTTTACCGACGGGCTAGGGCTGGATGCGTTGGGCATCGAGATGTCCGAGCGCGGACAGATCAAGACCGATGCTCACTGGCAGACCAACCTCAAGGGCGTCTATGCCATCGGCGACTGCATCGACGGCCCGATGTTGGCGCACAAGGCCGAGGACGAAGGCATGGCCTGCGCCGAGGTCATAGCGGGCAAGGCGGGCCATGTGAATTACGGTGTCATTCCGGCTGTGATCTACACCCACCCCGAGGTGGCCAATGTGGGCCATACCGAGGAAGAGCTGAAAGAGGCCGGACGCAATTACAAGGCCGGCAAGTTCAGCTTCATGGGCAACGGGCGCGCCAAGGCGAATTTCGCGGCTGACGGGTTCGTGAAGATCCTCGCCGACAAGGACACGGACCGGATCCTGGGGGCACATATCATCGGCCCGATGGCAGGCGATCTGATCCACGAGATTTGTGTCGCCATGGAATTCGGCGCTTCGGCCGAGGATCTGGCCCTCACATGCCATGCGCACCCGACCTATTCGGAAGCGGTGCGCGAAGCGGCCCTCGCGTGCGGCGACGGTCCGATCCACATGTAAACCGACAGGACAACGCGGGAAGCCGTTTCGAAACGGCTTCCCTCAAGCGCGTTCTAACGCGCTTGTCCACGCGGTTTGCAAACCGCGTTTTCAAGGTCCTTCGAAGGACCTTTCCTGTCCCTGATGAAAGCGGCGCCGCCCCGTTTCGGGCTGACATGCGCCTTTGGCAAAAGACATGTGTAGATCGGCCCGTCCGTTGACGCGCACCGTCGTCTTGGCGCCGGGAATCATGAACAGGACGACGATCCACGGATCGTGCAACGCATCGAACTGGTTGTTTCTCGTCGAATCGGTCGGCAGACGTGTTTTTGGATCAGCCATCTTGCTGATCACGGCGGGTCCGGGGACCGCCTGGACCCGGTCCAGATTGGTCTGTGTTGCAATCCTGCACCACATGGCCCTGGGCCTCCGCGTTCAACCGATTGGATGCGGTTTCAATCCGCTCTTCCAGCAGCGGCAGGAATATGCTGCGCGGCAGACCCGGAGGGATCGGATCGAGGAATTCGACAACGGCCGTGCCGGGTTTGCGGTAGATCCCCCGCTTGGGCCAGAACAGCCCCACATTTGTCGCCACCGGAACGCAGGGCTGGTTCAACTGGTCGTAGAGCACAGCTGTGCCAACCTTGTAGGGCGCCTTGACCCCCGGCGCGACCCTTGTGCCCTGCGGATAGATGATCAACTGCCCGGGTGTTGCCGCGCCGCTTTCTACGGCCTTGACCATCTGCTTGATCGCTGCGCCGCGTTTGCCGCGATCCACAGGGATACACCCAATGCGCAGCGCGTATTGCCCCACGATGGGCGCGTATATGAGGATGCGCTTCATGATGAACTTGCCGGCCGGCAGGGCCGAGAAGACAAGGAACACATCCAGAAAGCTCTGGTGCTTGGAGGCGATGACACACTCGTAATCCGGCGCGGCGCCGCGGATTTCGGTGCGAAGCCCGATCATCCATGGCGCAGCCCAGCGCACAAACAGGCAGACCGACATGCACCCTGCGCGCGCGCCCTTGCGCGACACCAGCGCCCAGGGAAACAGGATGAGACCGACAACAGCGATCGCCAGGTAAACCGCGCTGATGAAGATCAGCGATCGCACCCACTGAACCGCGTACCCCATCACGCCAATTCCCCCAGCACCCGACGTGCGGCGAATTGCGTGGCGATGAACGCGACCAGACCGGAGAGCGGTGGGATCAGCAAAACCCAGACCCAGCCCCAGCCCTGGACTCTCAGGTCGGTCAGGAACCCGGTCGCGTCATCCTGCGCCGGGATCAGGAACAATGATGCGACACCGAAAAGAGTGCCGAACGCGGCGCCGGTCAGCGCTCGCAACGCGAAACGGCGGACAAAGGCGCTGGCAATGTAGGTGTCCTTGGCGCCGACCAGCCGCAGGACCGCGATCACCTGCGCATTTGCCGCAAGTGCTGCATTGGCCGCTAGCGTGACCATCGCCGCCGATGCCGCCGCAATGAGCAGGATCGACGCCCAGCCCAGCAGCCGCAACCGCCCCGCCGCGTCGATCAGCGGACGCCGCCAGCGGGCATGATCATCGAGCACGGCTGCCGGAGCCTCCGCCGAAAGGCGCAGGCGGAGACCCGCAGCGTCATAGCCCGCATCACTTTCGGTGATGTCGATCAGTTGCGGCAGAGGCAGATCTTCGACCGGCAGGCTCGCTCCGAACCAGGGGCTCAGCAGGGCGCGCTGCTCGTCCAGCGACAGCGCCCGCGCCTCTTCGATGCCGGGCGTGGTCCGCAAAACGCGCAGCGCCGCCTCGGTCTGGGTCGCAACTTCGCCAGCGGGCGCCGATATGCGCAGGGTCGACGATTGCGCCAGTTCGTCCCCCCAGCGATCGGCCACACGGCCCGCTGCCAGCGACAGGGCCAGCGCGAACACGGCAAGGAATGCCATTGCAAAGGCGCTGAACACGGTCAGCCGGGCGGTAAAGCCGGTAGGCGGCACCACGCGATCGGCCTTTTCGTCGAATTGCAGCATCTTGGCCATGGCGCGCGGGTTGAAGCTCACAGATCTGCCCCCGCCATCTGCAAACGCCTATTCGAGATGCGCAGAACACGGGTCTGCACCTGTGCCTTGGCGGCGCGGATCAGGCCGAGATCATGGGTGGCGACAAGCACTGTCTTGCCCATGCGGTTCAACTCGACCAGCAGCATCAGCAAGCGCTGCGACATCTCCCAGTCGATATTGCCGGTAGGCTCATCCGCGAGGATCACATCGGGCGACATTATCACGGCGCGCGCCAGCGCCGCGCGCTGGCGTTCACCGCCGGACAGCTCTGGCGGCAGGGCATCGGCGCGCGCGGTCAACCCGACCCAGGCCATAAGCTCTTTCAGATCCGCCTCGTTATCGGCGACATCCTGTCCCGAGACGGCCAGCGGCAGGGCAACGTTTTCGGTGACCGGCAAATGATCAAGGAACTGGCAATCCTGATGCACGACGCCGATCTTGCGCCGCAGCAGCGCCACGTCATCCCGGCTCAGGCCGCGCACGTCGCGATCGAACAGGCGCACATGCCCCGATGTCGCCTGAAGCGCGCCGTAACAGAGCTTCAGGAACGTGGTCTTGCCCGATCCCGATGGGCCGGTCAGGAAATGGAACGACCCCGGCGGAACGCTCAGGGTCATGTCTGTCAACAATTCACCGCCGCCATAACTGTAGGCCACGTTTTCCAGCTCGATCACGGCGGTCTTGTCCCTGCCTTTTGTTCGGCGTAGTTGTGCCTGAGCATCGTTGCGGTTTCAATCCGGCGGACGGGCCAGAATTGTGTTTAACACGCCCAAACCGGCGCCTATGGTGCCTTGAACGGTGAATATATGCATTGGCCGCCAGTTGCTGGCCAATGAGACGGGGGCAACAGGCAATATGCGGCTGACATGTCCGAGCTGCGGGGCGCAATACGAAGTCCCAGATGACGTGATCCCCGAAGATGGGCGTGACGTGCAGTGCTCCAATTGCGGCAACACGTGGTTTCAGCAGCCCGACACCAGCAACAGCCCGGAGGCGTTCGCCGCCGAAGCGGCCGCGCCCAAGGATGCGGTGTGGCACCCTGAAGTTGAAAGCGACATCGATGACACGCCATCGGTCAACACCGGGGCCGCGCCGGGCGACACGCCGCCGAAACGGCGCGAGCTCGATCCATCGGTCGCGGACATCCTGCGCGAAGAGGCCGAGTTCGAGGCGCGCACGCGACAGTCCGAGGCCGGGTCACTGGAGGATCAGCCCGAGCTGGGCTTGCAGCAACCGGAAGACGATTCCGCGAAACGCGCCCGACAGGCCGAAGACCGAATGCGCAAGCTGCGCGGTGAGGATGCGCAGGCTGCAGCGCCTGCCGCTGAAGCGGCCGCTACCGCGGATCGCCCGCGATCCCGCGGGGACATGCTTCCCGATGTAGAGGAAATCAACCAGACCCTGCGCTCAAGCTCGGACCGGCAGGAAGTGCGGTCGGTTCAGGCCGATCTGGACGAGGATGACGATACCTCCGGCGGCTTCGGCCGTGGCTTCTTCTTTGTGCTTGTCATTTTCGCCATCGCCGCGGGGCTTTATGTCTTTGCACCGCAACTGGCAGACGCCCTGCCGCAATTGCAGGCTCCTCTCGAAACCTATGTTTCGATGATCGACACCGCGCGGACCTGGCTCAATGCACAGGTCGGGTCGCTGATGGAGATGATCCCCGGCGGCGCGGGGGATGCGCCCATGACCGAGCAACCGGCGCAGGGTGATGCGCCGGTCGCCGACGAGTCCGGTTCATAATATCCCCGGTCACGTGTCACAGGCACAGTTCCAGACGGTCGGAGTCAGCCATGTGGACTTACGGGTGTATGCCGTCTGGCCCTAACGTGCGTTCCCTGATACGATCAAGATACGTGAACCGGGGCCAAGCGAGCAGCCGGATATACCTGATTCCCAGACGGAGGTGATCCCATGGACGGCACATTGACCCAAAACGACCTCAGCCATGTGGTCGAGGCCGACAAAGCCCACGTGTGGCACCATCTTGTCCAGCATAAACCGTTCGAGACGAATGATCCCCGGATCATCGTCGAGGGCAAGGGCATGCGGGTCTGGGACCAGAAGGGCAAGGAGCATCTTGATGCCGTGTCCGGTGGCGTCTGGACCGTCAACGTCGGCTACGGCCGCGAAAGCATCGCGAGGGCGGTCTATGACCAGCTGCTGAAGCTCAACTATTTCGCGGGGTCCGCCGGGTCGATCCCCGGTGCACTGTTCTCGGAAAAGCTGATTTCCAAGATGCCGGGCATGAGCCGCGTTTATTACACCAATTCGGGCTCCGAAGCGAACGAGAAAGCGTTCAAGATGGTCCGCCAGATCGCCCACAAGCGCTATGGCGGCAAGAAGCACAAGATCCTGTTCCGTGACCGCGACTATCACGGGACAACCATCGGCTGCCTGTCGGCCGGCGGCCAGGACGAACGCAACGCGCAATACGGCCCCTTCACGCCCGGTTTCGTGCGCGTACCGCATTGCCTTGAATACCGCGCCGCCGATCAGGGCGCGCCGACCGAGAATTACGGTGAATGGGCCGCCGACCAGATCGAGGCGGTGATCCTGCGCGAAGGCCCGGATACGGTCGGCGCGCTCTGCCTCGAACCGGTGACGGCGGGTGGCGGCGTGATCCCTCCCCCCCAAGGATATTGGGAGCGCGTGCAGGAAATTTGCCGCAAGTACGACATCCTGTTGCATATCGACGAGGTTGTCTGCGGGCTGGGTCGCACCGGCACATGGTTCGGATATCAGCAATTTGGCGTCCAGCCCGACATGGTCACGATGGCCAAGGGTGTCGCCTCTGGCTATGCCGCGATTGCGTGTCTTGTCACGACCGAGGACGTGTTCTCGATGTTCAAGGACGACCACGAGGACCCGATGAATTACTTCCGCGATATCTCGACCTTTGGCGGCTGCACCGCCGGGCCGGCGGCCGCGATGGAGAATATGCGGATTATCGAGGATGAAGGCCTGCTCGAGAACACCACCGCGATGGGCGACTACATGACGGACCAGCTGCATGGGCTGGCGGACAGGCATGCCGTGATCGGCGATGTGCGCGGCAAGGGGCTTTTCCTTGGGGCCGAACTGGTCGAGGACCGTGAGACCCGCAAACCGATGGCGGAAAAGCGGGTGCAGAAGGTGGTCGCCGACTGCATGCAGCAAGGCATCATCATCGGGGCCACGAACCGGTCCCTGCCCGGCTATAACAACACGCTGTGCTTCAGCCCGGCCCTGATCGCGACCAAGGATGATATCGACCAGATCATCACCTCCGTGGATGATGCGTTGGGCCGCGAATTTGCGTGACTGATCCCTTGATCACGGCCCAGCGCCTGAACGCGCTGGGCCAACCCGTTGGCCTGCCGATTGAAGCCAGCACACCGCGACCGTTACCGCCGCTATGAGTCGAAATGCGGTGCGCGCAAATCCGGCGCGCGGCAGAGCGGCCTTGCTTTACCCATGACGGCACGTTCCGGCAGGGCACCCATTGCGAGGGGCACAACCGCGATACCGCGTGGTTCTCGATCCTCGACAGCGACTGGCCCATATTGAAAGCGTGCTTCCTGTGCCGGCTGAATCCGGACAATTTCGATATGAACGGGCATCAGGTCGTGTCGTTCTCGGACATCTGACCCATTGTGCCGCCGTCGGGTGTGACGGAGGTGATTCACTTCCATGAATTCTTGGCACCTGCATGGTTTGATCGCGTCATCTGTGCATCATGCGCGCAACGCGACGCCAGATCATCGCGACAGTACAAGAGGTTTCCGAATGACGATCCTGACCTGTGACTGCACACCCTTCGACGGCCAGAAGCCGGGCACCTCGGGCCTGCGCAAGAAAACACGGGTGTTCATGGAGCCCGGTTATCTTGAGTGTTTCGTTCAGTCGATCTTCAACGCGATAGACGGGGTTGCGGGCAAAACGCTGGTTGTGGGGGGGGATGGCCGGTTTTTCAACGCTGAGGCGATCCAGACGATCCTGCGCATGGCGGCGGCCAATGGCGCAGAGTGCATGATTGTCGGGCAAGACGGTCTATTGTCGACACCCGCAGCGTCGCACCTGATCCGCAAGCGCGGTGCGGATGGCGGGCTGATCCTGTCGGCCAGCCATAATCCCGGCGGGATCGACGCGGATTTCGGGCTCAAGTTCAACACCGCCAATGGCGGACCTGCGCCGGAGTCGGTGACGAATGCCATCTTCGAGGCGACCAAGACCATCGAGCGTTACAAAACGCTCGACACGGCAGACATCGACCTGACCGGTATTGCCGAAACTGCGCTTGGCGATACGCGGATCGAGATCGAGGATCCGGTGGTGGATTACGCCATGCTGATGGAAGAACTGTTCGATTTCGACGCGCTGCGCGCCTTGTTCGAAAGTGGTTTCACCATGCGCTTCGATGCGATGCACGCCGTGACAGGCCCCTATGCCAAGGCAATATTCGAAGACCTGCTTGGCGCGCCCGACGGCACGGTGATGAACGCGGTGCCGTCCATGGATTTTGGCAAGGGCCACCCTGACCCCAATCCGATCTGGGCCAAACCGCTGGTCGATCTGGTCATGTCCCCGGACGCGCCGGATTTCGCCGCCGCTTCGGACGGGGATGGCGACCGCAACATGATCCTCGGCAAAGGCATCTATGTCACGCCGTCAGACAGTCTTGCCGTGCTGGCGGCAAACGCGCATCTGGCCCCTGCATATGAACGCGGGATCGCCGGCATTGCCCGATCCATGCCAACCAGCGCCGCTTGTGACCGCGTGGCCGACGCCTATGGGATCGAATGTTTCGAGACACCAACGGGATGGAAATACTTTGGCAACCTTCTGGACGCCGGGCGCGTGACACTCTGCGGTGAAGAAAGCGCTGGCACGGGCAGTGACCATGTTCGCGAAAAAGACGGGCTCTGGGCGGTGCTGCTTTGGCTGAACATCCTCGCGGTGCGTCGAATGTCGGTGAAAGACGTTTTGCTGGACCATTGGCAAACCTATGGCCGCAATTACTATTCCCGGCACGATTATGAGGCGCTGGATAGTGGCACGGCGCAGGAGTTGATCGCGGATGTGACCGACCGGCTGGACAGTCTCGCAGGCCAGAGCTTTGGAGCCTGCGCCGTCACCAAGGCAGACATCTTTTCCTATTTCGATCCGGTCGATGGCGCACAGAGCCACAATCAGGGGCTGCGCATCTTCTTCGAAGGCGGCGGGCGTGCGGTATTGCGCCTGTCCGGGACGGGAACCGACGGGGCCACACTTCGGGTGTATCTTGAACGGTATGAGGGGCCGGAGGGCGATTTGACCCTCGCACCCCAGACCGCGCTGCACGAGATTGCCAAGGCAACGGCAGAGATCACCGGACTGGCAGAGCGTACCGGTCGCAGCGCGCCGGACGTGATCACCTGAGGCAGCCAGGCCATTTCCGAAGTCCGGTGCTGTCTATCCGTTTTGAACGCGCCTCAGGGACGCGCGGCGCGTCAGCATCTGGCGGCGGATGAAGGCCAACACGAAGAGCGCGGTCAGGATCAGGATGATCGTTGGCGCCGGGGCACTGTCCAGAAAAAAGCTCAGATATGTGCCGGTCAGCATCGCACCCATGTTGATCAGGGCCGACAGCCAGAGCATCGTCGAGAATTGCCGCACCAGGAGAAAGGCAATTGCTCCGGGTGCGATCAACAGGCCGATGGCAAGGATCAGACCCACCGCAGACAGCGTTGCGACGATGGTCAGCGACAAGGCAGAAAGCAATCCGTAGTGCAAAGCATGGACCCAAAGGCCCGACGCGCGCGCCTGTGCCGGATCGAAACTTTGAAGCACCAAGTCTTTCCATTTCAGGACAAGCCCACCGGCCACGAGGGCCGATATCGTGCCCGCCAGCCAAAGTTCGTTCGTCTCCACCCCGAGCATGTTGCCAAAGAGGATGTGATCCAGGTGCGCGTTGGTCTCGATCGAGACATAGAGAACGATGCCAAGCCCGAACATGCCCGAGAACACCACCCCCATCACGGTGTCCTCTTTCACGCGGCTGTTTGACGACAGGTAGCCGGTGGCCACCGCGCAGGTCATGCCCGCCACGAAGGCCCCGACAATCAGCGGGATACCAAGGATATAGGCCAGCACGATCCCCGGCAACACAGCGTGACTTACCGCGTCGCCCATCAGCGCCCAGCCCTTGAGCACCAGAAAACACGACAGGATTGCGGTGGGCACCGCGACCATGGCAGAGATGAGGAAGGCGTTCTGCATGAACGCGAACCGAAACGGCAAAAGCAGCGTTTCAAGGTCCATCACGCACCGTCCTTTGCCGGATCGCCCGGCAATAGCCCGTCATCTGGCCCGTCCTGCAAGACTGCTTTCGCCTTGCGTCGGGCAGCCAGAAGACCGTGGCGCGGGGCAAGGACAAAAGCCGCGAGAAAGATCAGTGTTTGCAGGCACACGATGATGCCGCCTGTCGCCCCATCAAGAAAGTAGCTGATATAGGCTCCGGCAAAGCTGGTGATCGATCCGATCGCAACCGATGTCATGATCAGGCGCGCAAAGCGGTCGCACAGAAGATATGCCGTCGCCCCCGGTGTCACCACCATCGCGATCACAAGGAACGCGCCGACGGTCTGCATCGCGGCCACGACAGAGGCCGACAGAAGGACAAAGAACACCGCCTTGAGCAGCCGTGGTCGCAGCCCGATGGCGCGGGCGTGGTTTTCGTCGAAGAACGTGACCATCAGGTCTTTCCACTTTGCCATGAGCACGGCAAGGGACACGATCCCGATGATCGCCAATTGCAGCGTGTCCTCTGGAGTAATGGCAAGGATATTGCCCATCGTGATGGTCTGGATCGACACCGACATCGGGTTGATCGACACCATGAAAAGGCCAAGACCGAAAAAGGATGTGAAGATCATCCCGATGATGACATCCGGCTTCAGCCCCGATCTTTCCGACAGGAACAGCATGGTCGAGGCCGCCAATCCCCCGGCAATGAAGGCGCCCAACGCGAAGGGCAGACCAAGGATATAAGCCCCGGCCACGCCGGGCACGACGGAATGGGACAGCGCGTCGCCAATCAATGACCACCCCTTGAGCATCAGGTACGAGGACAGGAACGCACAAACCGCCCCGACCAACGCCGACACCCACATCGCGTTGACCATGTAGGTGTATCCGAACGGTTCCAGTAAAGACGCGATCATGCGTCCGGCTCCGTCCGTTGGGTCTTTTCGCCGTATTGCACGAAGGGGCGTTCGTCATCGGTAAAGATCGTCACCTCGCGCGCGTCCTCGTCATCATGCAGGGTATCGCCGCCCAGCGTGAAGTGGCGCAGCACGCCGCCAAAGGCCTTTTCGAGGTTTTCGCGGGTGAAGGTTGTTTCGGTTGGTCCATAGCTGAGCACTGTGCCCTTCATCAGCACCGTGCGGTCGCAGAATTCGGGCACCGACCCAAGGTTATGGGTGGAAACCAGCATCACCCGCCCCTCTTCACGCAATTCGCGCAGCAGGGCGACGATCTGGTGTTCGGTCTCCACGTCGACCCCGGTGAAGGGCTCGTCCAGAAGGATCACCTGCCCGTCCTGCGCCAGCGCGCGCGCCAGGAACACGCGCTTGCGTTGACCGCCCGACAGCTCTCCGATCTGGCGGTGGCGCAGCTCCTGGATGCTGACGCGGTGCAGCGCGTCGTCGACGGCGGCGCGGTCCTTTGCACCGGGCCGGCGGAGGAATCCCATCTTGCCGTAGCGGCCCATCATCACCACGTCTTCGACCAGCACGGGGAACGCCCAGTCCACTTCCTCGGATTGCGGCACATAGGCCACGAGGCTGCGGGCCAGCGCGTCCTTTACCGGCAGACCGAGAATGCGTATTTCGCCCTGCGATGCCGGAACAAATCCCATGATCGCCTTGAACAGCGTCGATTTTCCCGCACCGTTCACTCCGACCAGCCCGGTGACGGTGCCTCTCGGTATCTCGAAACTGGCATTCCACAGAGCGGTGTGGCCGTTGCGGTAGCTGACCGTCACATTGCGTGCGCAAAGCCCTGCATCCTCGGTGTTGGGCGAGGTCGCGTTGCTGGTCTGGCGCTCTTGGTCGAGCATGATGTGTCCTCACGGTTTCGGGGCCATACAACCCTGTAGGCCGCGCTCAATTCGCGGCAGAGGTCAGCCCGTCTGCCACGGTTTGCGTGGTAACGCGCAGCAGATCGAGATAGGTCGGCACAGGGCCATCCTCGTCGCTTAACGAGTCGACATAGAGCACGCCGCCATAGGCGGCACCGGTTTCCCGCGCGACCTGTTCTGCCGGGGAGGTGTTGACGGTGCTTTCACAGAAAACCACGGGGATGTTGTTGTCGCGCACACCGTCGATCACAGACCTCACTTGCTGCGGCGTGCCCACCTGATCCGCGTTCATCGGCCAGAGGTAAAGCTCTTGCAGGCCCATGTCGCGGGCGAGATAGCTGAAGGCGCCCTCGCAGGTGACAAGCCAGCGCTGCCCTTGCGGAACCTCGTCCACTGCATCGAGCAACGGCTCGAGCGTCGCGCGCAACGCATCCTTGTAGCGGGCGGCGTTTTCGGCATAGGTGGTCGCGTTGTCAGGGTCCTGTTCGGCAAAGGCTTCGGCGATATTATCGATATAGATCAGTGCGTTATCCAGCCCCATCCACGCGTGCGGGTTGGGCTTGCCGGCATAGCTTCCGGCCGCGATGGATATCGGGTCGATCCCATCGGACAATGTAGCGGAGGGAATATCGCCAAGGTTGGAGACGAATTGTTCGAACCAAAGCTCGAGATTGAGGCCGTTCCAGAGGATCAGGTCTGCACCGACCGCGCGCACGATATCCTGCGGCGTCGGCTGATAGCCGTGAATCTCGGCCCCCGGTTTGGTGATCGAGACAACCTCTGCCGCATCCCCCGCGACATTGGCCGCCATGTCGGCCAGAACGGTGAAGGTTGTGACCACCTTCAATTTCTCTTCCGCCGCCGCGCCGGTACCCAGCGCGAGCAAAGCGGCTGACAGGATTGTCACGGTTTTCGATTTCATCGAACGCGCCTCCGTATTCGCCAGGTCGGGCCTACTATGAAAATGCAAATCATTCGCATTTATTAACCCCTCCGGACGGCTTTGCAAGGGCACGGCCGGAAAATTCCCGTGGCGTCGCGGTTTGGTGATCAAGTCACCGACGCTGTGTCGTGCCGCGTGGCATCAGCGGCCCGACGCGACCTTCACTGCGACGGACAACACCACACATGACTGGCCCGCCGTGCTGGAGACATTTCAAACCCCAAGGAGGCACTCCATGAAAAAACTCATCCTCTCCACCATTCTCGCCGCGACCACCGCCGTTTCCGCAGCGGCGCAGGATGCGTCCAAGCTGGTCACGGTAGTGACATCGCCGGACGCGCAGACGCAGCTCATGTCGATGGTTCTGACCTTCCAGGCTGCGCAGCAGGGTGCGGATGCCCATATTCTGCTCTGTGGTCCAGCGGGGGATCTCGCACTGCAGGACGCTCCCGAAAGCGCCACCGCGGGACAGCCACCACGCGACATGAGCCCGCAGGGCCTGATGCAGATGATCCGCGAAAAGACCGACGCAACCGTCGAGGTCTGTGCGATCTATCTTCCCGGCCGGGGCGATGACCAGTCCGTGCTGCTGGACGGAATCGGCGTTGCAAAGCCGGATGAGATGGCAGCCACGCTGATGGCGGCAGATACGCGTGTTCTAAGCTTCTGAGGCATGTGCCCACCGCGCCAGTCACTGCGCGCGGTGGGACAGTCCTGTTTGTCCGTTTATCGCATTTGTCACAGGCGCGTGCGCAGTGTATGGGTTCGTAAAGCCAATCGGCTGAATTTCGAAACTCAGGTCAGACCCGGGGATGACCGCGTCCCCCCTGGCGCCAAGCGCTGGACGTTCAAAAATGGATGCATCCTGGATCGACAAGTTCAAGGGGCTGAGCCGCCTGCCGGATGACATCCGCTCCGAGCTTGAGGCGGGCAGCCAGATCGTGACCGTCCCGGCGGCCACGGAGATCTTCGAGCCGGGTCAAACCGCGGACAACCTGTTGCTGTTGCTGGAGGGAACTGTGAAGGTCCAGCAACGCTCCGACACCGGGCGCGAGGTGTTTCTCTACCGCGTACATGCGGGTGAAAGCTGTGTCCTGACCACGGCTTGCATGCTGGCCTTCGAGGATTACTCCGCCGAAGGCATTTCCGAGACCAAGGTGAAAGCGGTGGCCATTCCGCGCAAGACCTTTGACACCCTCGTGGCCAAGTCGCCGGTGTTCCGGGAATTCGTCTTTACCGCCTATTCCCGTCGAATCACCGACCTTTTCACCCTGATCGATGACATCGTGTTCCAGCGCATGGATGTGCGGCTGGCTTCGCGGTTGCTCGAACTGGCGGACAGCTCCGGCACGGTGCACGCGACCCACGCGGTTCTTGGCACCGAACTGGGCACCGCCCGCGAGGTGGTCTCGCGGACCTTGTCGGAATTCCAACGCCGCGGCTGGGTCGAGCAATCGCGCGGTGAGGTGCGACTCATCGGGCGCGACGGGCTGGAACGCCTGGTGAGAAGCGCGCACGCGCAGGTGTGATCCACGAACGACCCGCCCTTTCGTCCAAGTCTGTGACCAAGTCACCGAAGATTCCGTCGCTGACGTGCCATAATCTCGACATCGAATCTCGATGGAGGGAAACATGACGACGAATATGGGAAAAATCGACCGCGGCCTGAGACTCGGCATTGCGGTCCTGCTGCTGGTCCTGGCGCTTGGTACGAATGTGCTCGGGTCCGGCATTCTGTTCTGGCTGGCACTGGTCGTCGCGGTTGTCTTCGCGGTGACCGCGCTTATCGGCAATTGCCCGGCCTACAGCATCATAGGCGTCAAGACCTGCCGCAACGGCTGACACGCCAAAGCCGCTTCCACAGCTTATGCGCCGCCGTCTGGCGGCGCTGAGCTTTCGTTCGGGCGCGTCCCGATCGCTGATCCTGCCAGACGCACCACCTTCGATGCCACGAACAACGCGGGTTTGTGAAAGGCCGCAGACCCAAACGCGACGCTACGAAACCCGTTGGCCCTGTCGCGGCACCGCGCAGTCACACGGCGCATCCGCCTTGCAGGCGGGCCGATACAGGCCAGACCCTTTGTCCAATTTTACAGAAAGTCAGTGGTGAGCCGTGCAGGGTTCGAACCTGCGACCCACTGATTAAAAGTCAGTTGCTCTACCAACTGAGCTAACGGCCCACTGCGCCGCTACCTAGAAAGACGCCGGGGAACGGTCAACCCCCAAAAGGGCCCAATCCCGGCCAAACTTCACGAATTGCGCGGGGTGGCGAAGTCAACGCACTGGAAAGATGAATTCCGGAGGCGTATATCCGCGCCAATGACGCGCGATAAGGCACAGGCCATTTCATTTATGAAGATGCACGGGCTCGGCAATGATTTTGTCGTGCTGGACGGGCGTGCGCAGACGATGGAGTTGACCGCGAATCTGGCACAGGCGATTGGCGACCGGCATCGCGGCGTCGGATTTGATCAGCTCGCGATCATCGAACCGACCGAGGGCGAGGCCGCCGCCCGGCTGACCTTCTACAACGCGGACGGGTCCACTGCCGGGGCTTGCGGCAATGCCACGCGATGCATCGCGCGCCACCTTATGACCGAGACAGGGCTTCCCGAATTGGTCCTGATCACAGAGCGTGGACAGCTGTGCGCGCGGGATGCGGGGCATGGCCTCACCTCGGTCAATATGGGTCCGCCGCAACTGGCGTGGGACGCGGTGCCACTGGCACGCGAAACGGACACATTGGACCTGCCGATCGACGGCGCACCGACGGCGACTGGCATGGGCAATCCGCATTGCACCTTCTTCGTCGCCGATGCAGAACAGGTGGACCTTGAATCGCGCGGGTCCGAGATCGAGCATCACCCGCTATTTCCCGAGCGCACCAATGTGCAATTCGCCAGCGTGATTGGAAAAAACCGCCTGCGCATGCGCGTCTGGGAACGCGGTGTCGGCGTGACGCTCGCCTCTGGCTCGTCGTCCTGTGCCACGGCTGTCGCAGCAGCTCGGCGGGGACTGACCGGACCGCGCGTGCAGATCGACCTTGATGGCGGACGAATCGAGATCGACTGGCGCGACGATGGTGTCTGGATGACCGGGCCGACGGCCCATGTCTTTACAGGGACACTCACGCCAGACTGGCTGGAGCAGGTACCATGACCGTGCCAAAGTTCACCACCATGGGCTGCCGCCTCAACGCCTATGAAACCGAGGCGATGAAAGACCTGGCCGGACAGGCCGGTTTGGAAAACGCCGTGGTCGTCAACACCTGCGCCGTCACCGCCGAAGCGGTGCGCAAGGCGCGGCAGGAGATTCGCAAGCTGCGGCGCGAAAACCCCGAGGCGAAACTCATCGTTACCGGATGCGCCGCTCAGACCGAACCCGACACCTTTGCCCGCATGGCCGAGGTGGACGCGGTCATCGGCAATACCGAAAAGATGACGCCGGACACCTGGTCCGGCCTTGCGGCCGACTTTGTGGGCCAGACCGAGGCGGTGCAGGTCAACGACATCATGTCGGTGACGGAAACCGCACAGCATTTGATCGACGGGTTCGGCACGCGGTCCCGCGCCTATGTGCAGGTGCAGAACGGCTGCGATCACCGCTGCACATTCTGCATCATCCCCTACGGTCGAGGCAATTCGCGGTCGGTGCCTGCCGGTGTGATCGTCGATCAGATCAAGCGGCTGGTGGACACCGGCTTCAACGAAGTGGTGCTGACCGGGGTCGATCTGACCTCCTGGGGCGCGGACCTGCCAGCGACGCCAAAGCTGGGTGATCTGGTGATGCGCATCCTCAAGCTGGTGCCGGACTTGCCGCGCCTGAGGATCAGTTCGATCGACAGCATCGAGGTCGACGAAAACCTGATGCAGGCAATCGCCACCGAGAAGCGTTTGATGCCGCATCTGCACCTGAGCCTTCAGCATGGTGACGACCTCATCCTCAAGCGCATGAAGCGGCGGCATCTGCGCGACGATGCGATCCGCTTTGCCGAAGAGGCGCGCGCGCTGCGGGCCGACATGACCTTTGGCGCGGACATCATCGCCGGCTTCCCGACCGAGACTGAGGCGCATTTCGAAAATTCTCTGAAGTTGGTCGACGAGTGCGACCTGACATGGCTGCATGTCTTTCCCTATTCCCCGCGCACGGGAACGCCCGCTGCGCGGATGCCCCAGGTCAATGGCCCCACGATCAAATCCCGCGCCGCACAATTGCGCGCAGCGGGACGGGACGCGGTGACCCGTCATCTGCACAAGCAGCACGGCCGCGTGCATCACGTCTTGATGGAAGCGCCGGACATGGGCCGGACGGAGCAATTCACGGAAGTCCGCTTTGCCGACCCCCAACCCGTGGGACAGATCGTCAGCACGACGATCAGCGGGCAGGAAGACCAGCACCTCGTCGCCGCGTCGATGTGACGACACGCGTCCATCCTTGCCCGAACGCCACAGCTTGATGTCACAAGATCACCCCAGCTCTGGCCCGTCAGGCAAGATCCGTTGCGCCTGTCACTGATTTGCGCCAGAACCACGCAATGACGGATCAATATCGCGCGCTTCTTGTCCATCTGCTCACCGCCACAGGGGCAGTTTTTGCCATGCTTGCGCTGCTCGCGGCAGCGCAGGAAGAATGGTCGATCATGTTTCTCTGGCTGGTCGTGGCATTTGCCGTCGATGGCGTGGATGGGCCCTTGGCCCGCAAATACGATGTAAAAGCGAACGCGCCGCGCTTTGACGGCGTGCTGCTCGATCTGATCATCGACTATCTGACCTATGTGTTCATCCCTGCCTTTGCCCTGTTCCAATCAGGCCTGCTGCCTGGCTGGATGGGATGGTTCGCGATCATCACGATCACCTTCGCATCGGTGATGTATTTCGCGGATTGCCGGATGAAGATGCCCGACAATTCCTTTCAGGGCTTTCCGGGCTGTTGGAACATGCTTGTCCTCGTACTTTTTGCGATCGAGCCGAATTTCTGGGTTTCACTGGCCATCGTCGCGATCCTGTCGGTCACCATGTTCCTGCCGCTGAAATTCATCCATCCCGTGCGCACCGAACGCTGGCGCACCCTTTCGCTGCCCATCGCGCTTGCATGGACCTTCTTTGCCGGCTGGGCGGCCTGGGTGGATTTTCACCCGGAAAGCTGGGCGGTTTGGGGGCTGATCGCAACGTCCATCTACCTGGTGTTGGTCGGCATCGTGCAACAGGTCGTCCCGGCCAAGCCGTCATGACCGTGCCGCGCTGTCGCTGGGCTTCGAGGTAAGCGTTCTCAAGCGCCCGAGCGGGCGGGAAGGACCGTTGCCGATCCCGCCGATCAACAACGTGATCGCGTCGGCCGCAGCAATCCGGGTCTCGATCACACCAACACCGGAACAATGGTTGGAACGGCCGAGGATCGGGGTGCTGATCGCCGGATCAGGCCTTCAGCCGGTAGCCCCGTCGGAAAAATGACCACGCCACGAGATTGATCGCCACCGTGCTGACAACAGCCACCACCGCGCCCAGCAGCGGGCTGCTGTCCGATACGCCGATCATGCCCCAGCGCACACCGTCGATCAGATAGAAGATCGGATTGGCATGCGAGATATCGTTCAGAAGCGGCGGCAGCGCCTCGACCGAATAGAACGTGCCGGACAGGAAGGCGAGCGGTGTCACGATGAAGTTGGTGATCGCCGCCATCTGGTCGAACTTCTCGGCAAAAATGCCGGCGACCATGCCGATTCCGGACAAGAGCGCACCGCCCACCACGACGAAAAAGAGCGCCGCCACGGGCTGCTGCGGCACGATCCCCAGAAAGACCCAGAGCGCCACCGCGATGGCAAGGGCCACCATCAGGCCACGCGCGACCCCCCCGGCCAGATAGCCGAGAACCAGCTCGCCCGCAGAGAGCGGCGGCATCAGCGTATCGACAATATTGCCCTGAACCTTGGCCACCACGATCGAGGACGAGGTGTTCGCAAAGGCGTTCTGAATCACCGTCATCATCAGGATGCCCGGCGCGATGAAGGTGGTGAAATCAACCCCCATCACGTCCCCCCGGCGCGGTCCGATGGCGATGGTGAAAATCAGCATGAACAGCCCTGCCGTGACCACCGGTGCCAAAAGCGTCTGGGTCCAGACATTGAGGAACCGCAGCACCTCGCGCTGGCCCAGCGTCAGCAGGCCCAGCCAATTTACACGCCCGAAACGGCGCTCCTTCGCGATCATCTGCCCAGTGTGCTGCATTCATGGCCTCTTGACGGTCTGCGCGGGTTGTAACTCTGCCGTGCATGATTAGAATAGGTGGTGACTTAGAGATTTCGGGCGGCCAACGCAAACGGCCGCTTTTTTTGATGGAGGGCGAGAGATGTCCTGGACCGATGAGCGTGTCGAGCTGCTCAAGAAGATGTGGAACGAAGGCCAGTCAGCGAGCCAGATTGCCAAGGAGCTGGGCAGTGTGACCCGCAATGCCGTGATCGGCAAGGTGCATCGCCTGGGCCTGTCGAACCGTGCCGGCGCAGCGCCCGCGGCGGCCAAGGCGGAGCCGAAACCGGCCCCCAAGGCCGAAGAAGAGGCCAAGCCGAAGCCCGAGCCCAAGGAGCCTGTGGCGGAAAAACCCGCCAAGCCCCCGGTTTCGATGGAGACGAAATCGGCGAGCCCGGCAGCGAACGCGCGCAAGCAGATCATTCCGGCAGGCCAGCCATTGCCGCCGCAGCCATCGGCGAATGAAATCAGCCCCGAAGCTTTGGCGAAGGTGAATGCTATCGAAAAGAAAGCCAAGAAACTGACCCTGATGGAGCTGACGGAGCGGACCTGCAAATGGCCTGTCGGGGACCCGGCGACATCGGATTTCTGGTTCTGCGGCCTGCCGGTCCAGCAAGGCAAACCCTATTGCGAGGCCCATGTCGGGGTCGCCTTCCAACCCATGTCATCGCGCCGCGACCGGCGGCGGTGATCCGGGCGTCCCATGGCTGGGACGCCATGTCAGACACGCAATATCAACGGGTTACAGGGGCGGATTTACCGCCTCTTTACCATTTCGGATGAAACGTCCCACCAAATCTCCGGCCGGTCCGGGTCACAGGCGCAGATGCACGCCGGGACGGCACGCTGCGTAGGTATTGCCGCGGTCGGTTCGGGCTTTCGCCGGGCGGCGCGACCGCTTATATGCAGCGCATGACCCAGAACCCCCCTTCGCTTCGCCCCGATCTTGCGCCCGCCGCGCGGCTGTCCGACGCGCCGCGGACCGGCCAGCCCACCATCGGCATGGTGTCGCTGGGCTGTCCCAAGGCGCTGGTGGACAGCGAACGGATCCTCACCCGGCTGCGCGCCGAAGGCTACGGGATCAGCCCAGAATATTCCGGCGCCGACGCGGTGATCGTGAACACTTGCGGGTTCCTCGATTCGGCCAAGGCGGAAAGCCTCGATGCCATCGGCGAGGCACTGGCGGAAAACGGCCGGGTGATCGTCACGGGCTGCCTGGGCGCGGAGCCGGATTACATCACCGGTGCGCATCCCCGCGTGCTGGCAGTGACTGGGCCGCATCAATACGAGCAGGTTCTGGACGCGGTGCACAGCGCGGTGCCGCCTGCGCCGGATCCCTTTGTCGATCTGCTGCCGGCCTCGGGCGTATCGCTGACGCCGCGCCATTACAGCTATCTGAAGATTTCGGAGGGCTGCAATCACAAGTGCAAGTTCTGCATCATCCCGGATATGCGCGGCAGGCTTACCTCGCGGCCACAGCGCGCGGTGCTGCGCGAGGCGGAAAAGCTGGTCGAGAGCGGTGTGCGCGAACTGCTGGTGATTTCGCAGGACACCTCGGCCTATGGCACCGACTGGAAGGACCGGGACGAGAAATTCCCGATCCTGCCGCTGGCGCGTGATCTGGGGTCACTGGGCGCCTGGGTGCGGATGCATTACGTCTACCCCTATCCGCATGTGCGCGAGCTGGTGCCGCTGATGGCGGAAGGGCTGGTGCTGCCCTATCTGGACATCCCGTTCCAGCATGCGCATCCCGAGACGCTGAAACGCATGGCACGACCCGCAGCCGCGGCGCGGACGCTGGACGAGATCGCCGCGTGGCGCGAGACCTGCCCCGACATCACGCTGCGGTCCACCTTCATCGTCGGCTATCCCGGTGAAACCGAGGCCGAGTTCCAGACGCTGCTGGAGTGGATGGACGCGGCGCAACTGGATCGCGTCGGGTGCTTCCAGTACGAAAACGTCGCGGGCGCGCGGTCGAACGCCCTGCCCGACCACGTGCCGGAGGACGTCAAGCAAGACCGCTGGGACCGCTTCATGGAAAAGGCGCAGGCGATTTCCGAGGCCAAGCTGGCCGCCAAGGTCGGGCAGCGGATGGATGTGATCATCGACGATATCGACACGGACGGCATCGCCACCTGCCGCACCAAGGCGGATGCGCCCGAGATCGATGGCAACCTCTTCATCGACGAGGGGACCGAAGACCTGAGCGTGGGCGAGATCGTGTCGGTCGAAGTGGACGAGGCCGGGGAATCGGTTCTGTGGGGGCGTGTTTGCGGTTCGGATCCGGCGGCGCCTGACCCGACCGCTTGGGGGCTCTGCCCCCAAACCCCCGGGATATTTGCAAACCGGAGAGGATCAGGACCGCACCAGATACCGGCCATGCCTTGCCGCGCCCGACCCGCGGGTTACCTTTCCGGCATGACAAACACATCCGAGACGCGCGTGCTTTACAACAACGACTGCCCCGTCTGTTCGTTCGAGATCAACCATTATGCCGCCTATGCGGAAAAAGAAGGTTTGCCGATCCGGTTCGACGATCTGAACGGGCCCGACCGGGCGGCCTGGGGGATCGACGCGGACAGGGCGGCGCGCAGGCTCTACGTGAGGCGCGACGGGCAGCTCTACGATGGACTCCCGGCCTTTCTTGAACTGTGGCGCGAGATGCCGCGGTACCGCTGGCTTGCCAGGGTGGTCGGAGTGCCCGGCATCCGCCACGTCGCCGCCTTTGGCTATGATCATGTGCTGGCGCCGCTGATCTATCGCTGGCACCTTCGCCGCCGGGCGCGGCGTGTCAGCCAATCAGACTGACACGCCGCGCCCTGCCGGCTTTGCCCGGCTTGCTGGAGGCCGTCCAGCCGCACGGCTTTACCGGTTGTCGAGGTAGTGACGCACGCAGTCCTGGACATGGCGGAAGCGGTCGCCGCCCAGGTGCTTGCCGCCATACCAGCGGGTGACGACGATGATGTGATCTGTCAGGGCGGCGCGTTCGAGCATCTGCAGGATGATCTGTCCGGCTCCGCCTTCGCCATCGTCATTCTTGAGAGGGGTCCCATCGGAGAACAGCACCGCCCAGGTGTTATGCGTTGCCTTGGCGTATTTCTTGGTGCGTTTCAGGTCCTTGAGGAAGCCCAGTGCCGCGTCGCGGGTTGCGACGGGACCGCCGCTGACCGCGTATTTGGATCCGCGATCAGAGATGACGCGGTCAAACTGTTTCATCTTCGAGGTTCAGCTTCATGTCCACCAGGACCTGTTGCAGCGCGAGCGTTTCGCGCAGCAGGCGGCGCGCCTCATTGGCGCTGATCACGCCATCCTGGATCGATTGGTGGTATTCGGACATCAGCATGGCAAAGCGCTGGCTGAGTGCGACGACATCGGAATTGACGCCGCCCTTCCTGGCTTCGTTGTCGCGGCGGGTCTCGAAGGTCAGGGAAATGCCGCGCAGTTCGGCAAGGGCGGCGGTGACATGGGGGTAGCTGGACGCGTTTTCCAGCGCCGCCACCGCATCGACCGGCATGAAGCGGTCCGCGTGTTCATCATGGTCGGCGTAGTATCGGCCAAGCGTCGCCTTGGATTTGCCGGTGATCCGGCAAGCGGTCTCGATGCCGACATCCTTGACAAGCAACTCGGTATGTTTCTTCAGATACGGACCGAATTTCGGCATATGCAGACCCCTTTGGATCGTCCCGCGCACCAGGGGACTTTCGGGGCCTGTTTTCCCTGACTTTGATCACAATGCAATGGGATGTTGGTCTTGGACCCGAAGGTGTCGGGTTCAGGGCACACCGGCGCGAGCCGGAGGCGATCCGGCTTGCCCGGGAGCTTGCGCGCCGGGGCCGGTTGCGGCACATGACGCGGCATGGCGAAGCTCTATTTTCACTATTCGACGATGAACGCGGGGAAATCGACCTTGCTGTTGCAGGCCGCGCATAACTACGAAGAGCGCGGCATGACGGTCTGGCGGATGACGGCGGCCTTCGACGACCGGGCGGGCAAGGGGCAGATCGGGTCACGGATCGGATTTGCCCGCGAGGCAGAGACCTTTGCGACCACCGACGACCTGTTCGCACGGATCGCCGTGGTCCAGCAGCACCAGCCGCTCGCCTGTGTTTTTATCGACGAGGCACAGTTCCTCACGCCGGAGCAGGTATGGCAACTGGCGCGCGTGGCCGACGATCTGGCCATCCCGGTGATGGCATACGGGCTGCGGGTGGATTTCAGGGGCGCGTTGTTTCCCGGTTCGGCGACCCTTCTGGCGCTGGCGGATACGCTGCGCGAAGTGCGCACGATCTGTCATTGCGGGCGCAAGGCGACGATGGTTGTTCGGCGCGATGCAAACGGCACTGCGCTGACCGAAGGAGACCAGGTGCAGATCGGCGGGAACGAGACCTATGTCAGCCTGTGCCGCAGGCATTGGCGGCAGGAAACCGGCGCGACGTAATGTCCCGACCGCGCCGAAAGTTCCCCGGACAG
>JAWLGI010000035.1:0-24232 GCA_041685125.1 Marivita sp.
AGGAAGTCGCGCACGACCTTGCCGATCATCGGGGTGCGGCCAAGGCCACCGCCGACGATCACCTCGAAACCGGGTTCTCCGACCTCGTTGCGCACCATGCGCAAGCCGATGTCATGCGCCTTTGTCACGGCGCGGTCATTGGGTGAGCCGGTCACGGCGATCTTGAACTTGCGCGGCAGGAACTGGAATTCCGGGTGATCGGTCGACCATTGCCGGATCAGCTCGGCCACCGGGCGCGGATCCGCGATCTCGTCCGCGGCGGCACCGGCGAAATGGTCGGCGGTCACGTTGCGGATCGTGTTGCCGGAGGTCTGGATGGCGTGCATCTGCACCTCGGCCAGCGCGTCGAGCATGTCGGGCACATCGCGCAGCGTGGGCCAGTTGAACTGGATGTTCTGGCGCGTGGTGAAATGGCCATAACCCTTGTCCCATTTGTCCGCGATGAACGCCAATTGCCGCATCTGGGCGCTGCTCAGCGTGCCATAGGGCACGGCCACGCGCAGCATATAGGCGTGCAGTTGCAGGTAGAGCCCGTTCATCAGGCGCAGTGGCTTGAACTCATCCTCGGTCAGACTGCCGTCGATGCGGCGTTCCACCTGTGCGCGGAACTGGGCGTTGCGCGTCGCCACGAAGGCGGCGTCGAAATCGGTATAGCGATACATCAGAGTGCCTCGGACTGTTTGCCGTGGGGATAGTTGGAGGGGCCTGTCGCGCGGAAGGCCTCGCGGAAATGTGCGGGCTCCGGGCCTTTTTCGTCGGGTGCCACGTCGGCGAGGTAGACGCCCACGACCTCGTCCACGCGGGCGCTGGCATCGATCAGGCGGATCTGGGCGTCGGCTTCATCGGTCAGCACTTCGGCCTGCTCCAGGTTGCGCGACCACGTGTCCGCGTCGGTCAGGTAGACCACATCGCCTTCCAGAAGCGCATTTGCGGTGACAACCTTTGGCGTGAATGTCGCTGGCATCAGATCATCTCCCGGGCTTGGGGCAAGGGCATCGCGGCGGCGTCGCGCGGGGCAAGGCCCAGCATGAGCAGGGCAGGGCCCGTGATATCTGCCTCTGCCAGCGCGGCGGGCAGGTTTGACAGGGTTGCCGGAACAATGCTTTGATCGGTGCGCGACGCATTCTCGACGATCGTGACCGGTGTGCCGGGGTCGGCGCCATGCATCAGCAAGCGGCCCTGGATGAAGCGCGCAGCCTTCTTTCCCATGTAGATCGCCGCAACCTCTCCGGCACCGGCCAGCGCCTGCCAGTCCTGATCGGCATAGCCTTTCATGTCGTGCCCGGTCACAAGGCGCACCGCCGCGTTGCGCCCACGTTTGGTCAGCGATTGCCCGAGCGCCGCAACAGCCGCCGAGGCGGAGGTCAGTCCGGGCAGGATATGGAACTCCAGACCGGCCGCCGCGACAGCATCCAGCTCCTCGTCGAGCCGTCCGAAGACAGTGGGATCGCCGGATTTGAGCCGGACCACCCGCGCGCCGCTTTGCGCCTCTTCGACGATAAGCCTGTTGATGGTGTCCTGGTCCAGGGACGGGCCGAACCCTTCCTTGCCCGCGTTGCGCAGGCGCGTGTTGGGGCCAATCAGTGCAAGCACGTCGGCGCTGACAAGACGGTCGTGGATCACCACGTCGGCTGCGTGCAACGCCTTCAATGCCTTGAGTGTCAGCAGATCCGGATCGCCCGGACCGGCCCCGACGAACAATACCGGGCAAGGCTGGCTCTGGCGTGAAATATGTGACATTGGAACATCCTTATGAGCGCGTTTCTTGTCCAGAACATAGAACATTGTTCTGCATGTCGGCCAGAGCCTTGCAAGATTAAGGACATTTGTTCTAAGTCCTGCAGGTGAGCGGACAGGTGATCCGTGGATTGGACAAGATTTGGAACAGCAATGAAACTGGATGACACGGATCGGAAAATCCTGATCGAGCTTCAAACCGACGCGGCGCAATCGCTGGACGATATCGCGCGCCAGGTCGGGTCCTCGAAGACCCCTGTCTGGAACCGGATTCGCAAGATGCGCGAGGCCGGGATCATCGGCGCGCAGACCGTGCGGCTCGATGCCGATGCGCTGGGATTCGAGGCCTGTTTCTTCGTCCTGATCCGCACCAGCGAACATGACGCCGATTGGCAACGCAGCTTCTTGAAGGCCTTGCAGGACCGCCCCGAGGTACAAGAGGCGCACCGCCTGGCGGGGGATATCGATTATATCCTGAAAGTGCGCGTGAAGAACGCCCGCGCCTATGACGCGTTCTACCAGGCGCTGATCGCCGAGGTGCGGGTCCACAACGTGACCGCGCTCCTGTCGATGGAAGAGATCAAATCGACCGCGGCGCTGCCCTTGTAGGCGCAATCACGATGTGCGCTTCCGCGCGCTCGTTTCCGGGCAGTGTTGAGGTGATACGGTCCGATCCTTGATGCGCGCGTGGCGATGTTTCGCGTGCATATTTGCCAAAGAGAAGAAGCCGGGACGGGACCCTGGTCTTTGACCCGGCTTTGGTTCACGTCTTGATGGGGTGCGTCATGCCGTGTTGAGCGCGGTGATGATCGGGGCGAAATCATCCGCCTTGAGGCTGGCGCCACCAACCAGGGCCCCGTCGACATCGGTGACGCCGAATATCTCGGCGGCGTTGGTGGGCTTCACACTGCCGCCATAGAGCAGGCGGATCGCGCTGGCCGTTTCGTTGCCGAGACGTTGCACAAGGCTTGCGCGCAGGAAGCTGTGGACCTCGGCGATCTGCGCGGTTGTCGGAACCTTGCCGGTGCCGATGGCCCAGACCGGTTCATAGGCGATCACGGTGTTGGCTGCTGTTGCACCGTCAGGCAGCGAGTGGGTCAGTTGGCCGCCGATCACGTCGAGCGTGTTGCCCGCGTCGCGATCCTCCAGCGTTTCGCCGACACAGACGATGGCTGTCAGCCCCGCCTCCCAGGCCGTGGCCGTCTTGGCAGCGACCAGCGCATCGGTTTCGCCGTGGTCGGCGCGACGTTCGGAATGGCCGAGGATGACATGGGTCGCGCCCGCGTCGCGCAGCATGGCGGCGGAGATGTCGCCGGTATGCGCGCCGGAGGTGGCGCTGTGACAATCCTGCCCGCCGATGGCAATGGAGGCTTGCCGCGCCTTGGCCTGCGCGATCAGCGTCGCGGGCGGGCAGACCAGGACCTCGGCATCGCCGGTTGCGGCATCCGCAAGCGCGTCAAGTTCGGCCAGCGCGGCGGGGCGTCCGTTCATCTTCCAGTTTCCGGCGGCGAGTTTGCGGCGCATGGCGATCATCCTGTGTCTGTTCGTTGGGTTGCGCGCATCATCGCGGGCCATGGGCCGAGGTCAAGGGGCGTTGCGCGGCGCTGCGCGGAATGACAGAAAGACGGGCATCAGACGGGAAGGATGCGGAATGATCCCAAGACTCGATGCGGCGGCGCTTGCGGCATGCGAGGCGGACACCCTGGCGCAGATGAGACGCGCCGCGGAGGATGTGGGCTTTGCCACGGTTCACAATACCGCCTTTTCGCCGGCCCGCATGCGCTTTGTTCTGGCAGCCTATCGCGCGTTCTTTGACTTGCCGGACGAGATCAAGGACCAGGTGAACATGGCGCGTACCGGGGCGAACCGGGGCTGGGGCGCGCCGAAATCCGAGCAGGTCGATCCCGGGTCGAACCCGGACTACAAGGAAGTGTTCGACTGCGGCCATGACGTGCCCGAGGGCGATTTCCGCGCGGCGCTGCCGGTCTATGCGCCGAACCACTGGCCGGACCGGCCCGCCGGGTTCGAAGCCGTGATCCGCGCCCATTATGCGGACGCGCTGGAGGTGGCACGCGGGATCCTGCGCGGCATCGCCATGTCGATCGGGGCGGATGCGGATTTCTTCGAGGACAAGTTCGATTGTCCGATGGCGTTGTTGCGCGGCAATTATTACCCGCCGCGCCCGGATTGGGCCGGAGAGAAGGATTTCGGTATTGCCGCGCATACCGATTATGGCTGCTTGACGCTTCTGGCCACGGATGGCCAGCCGGGGCTGGAGGTGCAGCCGCGCGGACATGACAAATGGCTTGCGCTACAGGCCCCGCCTGGGGAGTTCATCATCAATTTCGGCGAAATGCTCGAGATGTGGACCGGGGGGCGCGTTGTGGCGACGCCGCACCGTGTCAGGGGCGGGCTGGAGGAGCGGATCTCGGTGCCCTTGTTCTTCAACCCGAACGTGGAAACGAATGTCGCGCCCTTGGGGTCAGATGCCGTGATACAGGCGGGCGATCACCTGTCGCGCCGGTTTTCCGAAACCTATGTGCATCTGCAAGACAGGGCGTGACCTGAGTTGGCCCCACCCGACGCCTTGAGAAACCCTATGATTTGAGGTTCGGTGCGCCGTTGGCGTGTTCGGCCTCAAGCTCTTCGGCATCCTTGAACTTGATGGATTCGCCGCAGCCGCACGCATCGGTGACGTTGGGATTGTTGAACTGGAAACCGGATTCCAGAAGCGAGGTCTGGTAGTCGATTTCGGTGCCGAACAGGAACATCTGCGCCATCGGTGCGATCATCACTATGGCGCCGTCCTGATCCACAACCTCGTCATTCGGATCCGCCGCGTCGACGTAATCCATGGTGTATTCCATCCCCGCGCAGCCGCCTTTCTTGACGCCGATGCGCAGGCCTGCATGACCTTTCGACGCCATCAGTTTGCGCACTTGCGCAACCGCCTTGGGGGTCAGGGTGACTGCTTGCTTGCCGGGAATGCCGAACATGGGTTCTGTCCTTTGGGTCTTGCACGCGGAGCGTTGTGTTTCGGTCGGGCTCTGCCAAGGCGCGCGACATCCACGTGCCGAGGTCTTCGGCTTGGATGCCGACGCGTGGCATCATGCGGGCCGTGATCCCGGGAATCGCCCGGGCGCGTTTCGGGACAAACGCGATATGCCTGTCCCCGCCAATCATGACTTACATGAAGCCCAGTTCGAGCCGTGCCTCGTCGGACATCATGTCCATGCCCCAGGGCGGCTCCCAGGTGAGGTCAACATCCACCTGCTTGACGCCGGGCAGCGGTTCAATCGCCTCGGCCACCCAACCGGGCATTTCGCCCGCCACGGGACAGCCGGGGGCGGTGAGGGTCATGATCACGCTGACCTCGTTCTCGGGGCTGATCTCGATCGTGTAGATGAGGCCGAGGTCGTAGATGTTGACGGGGATCTCCGGATCGTAGACCGCGCGGCACGCATCGACCACCTGATCATACAGCGGATGATCGGTGCTTGAGGGGGCAATCAGCGGCGCGCCTTCGATTTTTGGGCTGACATCGTTCATATCGGTCCTTCCCGTCGGTTCCTGAGCAAAGATATAGGGAATGCGGCCCCGGCGGTAAAGGGGGGCGATGGCGAGAGGGTCCGTTTCAGGCCGATTTGCGGGCCGATTTGCGGCGCGGAACGGGAGCCGGTCGGACCTTTTCCTCGATCCCGTCATAGAGCAGCGCGGCGATGTTCTTGCCGCTGGCGGTTTCGATTCCCTCAAGTCCGGGTGATGAGTTCACTTCGAGCACCTTGGGCCCGGAATTGGAGCGCAGCAGATCGACACCGGCCAGCCCAAGACCGAACACGCGCGCGGAACGGACAGCGGCGTCGCGCTCCTGCTTGCTGATGCGGACCTTCGTGGCGCTGCCGCCGCGATGCAGGTTGGAACGGAAATCGCCCTCGGACCCGGTGCGCTTCATCGAGGCCACCACCTTGCCGCTGACAACGAGACAGCGAATGTCTTCGCCGGCCGCCTCCTTGACGAAATCCTGCACCAGGAAGTTGGCCTTGAGCCCGCGAAACGCATCGATCACCGATTCGGCGGCTTTCTTGGTTTCGGCCATCACGACGCCCTTGCCTTGGGTGGATTCCAGCAGTTTGACGATCAGCGGCGCTGTGCCGACGAGACCGATCAGGTTGGACGTGTCTTTCGGCGAATTGGCAAAGGCCGTGGGCGGCATGCCGATGCCGTGCCGCGCAAGGATTTGGTGTGCATGCAGCTTGTCGCGGCTCGAGGTGATGCCGCTGCTGCCATTGACGACATAGGTGCCAATGGATTCGAACTGGCGCACGATGGCGGTGCCGTAGGGCGTGATCGAGGCGCCGATCCTGGGAATGACGGCGTCGTAGCGGGGCAGGCGTTTGCCGTCGTAATAGACTTCCGGGGCCATGGCATTGATCGCCATGTAGCAGCGGGTTGTGTCGATCACTTCGACCGCGTGGCCACGCGCCTCGCCCTCTTCGACAAGGCGGCGGGTGGAGTAATTGTTTTCCCGGCTGAGAACGGCGATGCGCAGGGCGCGGTTGGGCGCGATCTTGCGCATCCTCGAGGTGTGGTAGACATCGTAATCGAGCTCCGGCTGCTGGAAACGTTCGCCGGGCAGGATGTTCAGATGATCCTTGAGCGCCTGGCGTCCCAGCAACATCCGGTTGGTCATGGTGCCACGGTCGGTCAGCGTGATCTCGATATCCCAGTCCTGGCCCGCCACGGACATGCGCGAGGCGATGACATAGCGGCTTTCGGTCTCGCCGTTGGACGAGGTGACTTCGCGGCGGTCGATGATCGGGGCGGAGCAGGGGATGATCAGGTCGTCGCGCCCCGGGATCGGATGCACGGCGAACCGCACGCGCGGCTTGTTCGCGGAGCCGAAGACTTCGATATCGGCGGCATGCAAGGCGGAGGTGCGCGCCCCGGTGTCGACCTTGGCGCGGATCGCCGGCAGGCCGAGGTCCGGCAGGCTGACCCATTCCTCCCAGCCGAATTTCAGGGAGTGTTGCGGGGTGTCTTCGGTCATGGGCGCGGCCTCCTTGGCAATTCGGCTGATTTGGCCCACAAAGGCGCGCTCTGCAAGCAAGGCGAGATCATGACTGTTTCCTCTTCCTCTTTCACGCTGCACGCCGCCGACGGCCTGGCGCGCGCCGGGACCATTGAAACACCGCGCGGGGCGATCCGCACGCCGGCTTTCATGCCGGTGGGGACCGCTGCGACGGTCAAGGCGATGATGCCCGAAAGCGTGGCAGCCACCGGCGCCGACATTCTGCTGGGCAACACCTATCACCTCATGTTGCGCCCGACTGCGGAGCGGATCAACCGTCTTGGCGGGCTGCATCGATTCATGAATTGGGACAAGCCGATCCTGACGGATTCGGGCGGGTTCCAGGTGATGAGCCTGTCGGACCTGCGCAAGCTGACGGAAACCGGCGTGACATTCAAATCGCACATAGACGGGTCGCGCCACGCGCTGACGCCGGAGCGATCGATGGAAATCCAGAAGCTGCTCGGATCGGACATCGTGATGTGTTTCGACGAATGCCCGGCGCTGCCTGCCGATCGGGCCCGGATCGCGGAGTCGATGCGCCTTTCGATGCGATGGGCTGCCCGGTCGAAAGAGGCGTTCGGGGACCGGCCGGGGCATATGCTGTTCGGCATCCAGCAAGGCGGATTGGAAGAAGACCTGCGCGCGGAATCGGCCGCGGCGTTGCGCGATGTCGGGTTCGATGGCTACGCGGTGGGCGGCCTGGCCGTGGGTGAAGGACAAGAGGCGATGTTCGGCTGCCTCGATTACGCGCCGGGCCAGTTGCCGGTGGACAAGCCGCGTTACCTGATGGGGGTGGGCAAACCCGACGACATTGTCGGCGCGGTCAAGCGCGGCATCGACATGATGGATTGCGTGTTGCCCTCGCGGTCGGGCCGCACCGGGCAGGCATGGACGCGGCGCGGGCAGGTGAACATCAAGAACGCCCGCCACCAGGACGACCCGAGGCCCCTGGACGAAGACTGCACATGCCCGGCCTGCCGGAACTATTCTCGCGCCTACCTGCACCACGTGTTCCGGGCGCAAGAGATGATTTCGGGGATGCTGCTGACCTGGCACAACCTGCACTACTATCAAGAGCTGATGCAGGGACTGCGAGACGCGATAGCCGCCGGGCGGTTCGCAGCCTTTGAATCGCAGTTTCATGCGCAGCGCGCCGAGGGCGATATCCCGCCCGTTTGATCGCGTTGACGCAGGTTCGAACCTGAATCACCCCGGTGCCCCACGGTTCACCATAGTGAAAATTGCCACCTTGCAGGCCCCGTTCAGCCCGATATTGTGCCAACAAACGGGGCAAGGTTGAAACATTCCGGGTCGCGCCCCACTTTTATTGAGAGACCGGAGATGGCCGGGGCTGCCGCCAAGCGGGGCCGGTGCCATCTTGCCAATGATAAGGATACGAGCATGACAGACCCCCTGAACGCATCATACCCAGTGCTTCCACTGCGCGATATCGTTGTTTTCCCGCATATGATCGTGCCGCTTTTCGTCGGGCGCGACAAATCGGTGCGCGCGCTGGAAGAGGTGATGGCGGATGACAAGCAGATCCTGCTTGCCAGCCAGATGGACCCGGCCGAGGACGACCCGCAGACCGACGGGATTTACCGCGCCGGGGTTCTGGCCAACGTGTTGCAGCTGCTCAAGTTGCCGGACGGCACCGTCAAGGTGCTGGTCGAGGGCCAGAGCCGCGTGCGCATTGTCGAATATCTCGAAAACGAGAACTTTTTCGAAGCGGCGGCGGAATACCTGACCGAGACGCCGGGCGATGAAGCGGCCACCGCGGCGCTTGTGCGCACGGTGGGCGAGGAGTTCGAACGCTATGCCAAGGTGAAGAAGAACGTCCCCGACGAGGCGTTGGGCGCGGTGTCGGACGCGGACGCGCCGGCCAAGCTGGCCGATCTTGTGGCCGGGCATCTGGGCATCGAGGTGGAACAGAAGCAGGAGCTTCTGGAAACGCTGTCGGTGAGCGAGCGGCTTGAGAAGGTCTACGGCCTGATGCAGGGCGAGATGAGCGTTCTTCAGGTCGAGAAGAAGATCAAGACGCGCGTCAAGTCGCAAATGGAGCGCACGCAGCGTGAATATTACCTGAATGAGCAGATGAAGGCCATTCAGAAAGAGCTGGGCGACGGCGAGGAAGGCCAGAACGAAGTGGCCGAGCTGGAAGCCAGGATCAACGAGACCAAGCTGAGCAAGGAAGCCCGCGAGAAGGCCGAGGCAGAGCTCAAGAAGCTCAAGAACATGAGCCCGATGAGCGCCGAGGCGACGGTGGTGCGCAACTATCTCGACTGGATGCTGTCGATCCCGTGGGGCACCAAGTCCCGCGTGAAGAAGGATCTGAGCCGCGCCGAGCGCATTCTCGACGAGGATCACTACAGCCTTGAAAAGGTCAAGGAGCGGATCGTCGAATACCTCGCGGTGCAGCAGCGCTCGAAAAAGCTGAAAGGCCCGATCATGTGCCTTGTCGGCCCGCCGGGCGTGGGCAAGACCAGCCTGGGCAAATCGGTCGCCAAGGCCACGGGACGCGAATTCATCCGCATTTCGCTGGGCGGCGTGCGCGACGAATCCGAGATTCGCGGCCACCGCCGGACCTATATCGGCTCCATGCCCGGCAAGATCATCCAGTCGCTGAAAAAGGCCAAAACGACGAACCCGCTCATCCTGCTCGACGAGATCGACAAGATGGGGCAGGATTTCCGGGGCGACCCGGCGTCGGCGATGCTCGAGGTGCTGGACCCCGAACAGAACGGGACTTTCGTGGATCACTATCTCGAAGTGGAATACGACCTGTCGAACGTGATGTTCCTGACCACGGCCAATTCCTACAACATGCCGGGTCCGCTTCTGGACCGGATGGAGGTCATCCCGCTGGCCGGCTATACCGAGGACGAAAAGGCGGAAATCGCCAAACGGCACCTGATTTCCAAGCAGGTCAAGAATCACGGCCTCAAGAAGGGCGAGTTCGAGCTCACGGACGAGGCGCTGACGGACATGATCCGCTATTACACCCGCGAGGCCGGCGTGCGGAATCTCGAGCGTGAAATCTCCAAGGTCTCGCGCAAGGCGGTGACGCAGATCGTCAAGAAGCAAGAGGACACGGTGCGTGTCACGTCCGACAACCTGTCCGATTACCTGGGCGTTCGAAAGCACCGCTACGGGCTGGCCGAAGACGAGAACCAGATCGGTGTCGTGACCGGGCTGGCCTATACCTCGGTCGGGGGCGATCTGCTTCACATCGAGGCGCTCCAGCTGCCGGGCAAGGGCCGGATGAAGACCACCGGGACCCTGGGCGACGTGATGAAGGAATCGATCGACGCGGCCTCCAGCTATGTGCGGTCGATCAGCCCCACAATCGGGGTGAAACCGACGAAGTTCGACAAGATGGATATTCACGTCCACGTGCCTGACGGCGCCACGCCAAAGGATGGCCCCTCGGCCGGCCTTGCGATGGTGACCTCCATCGTCTCGGTGCTGTCGGGACTTCCTGTGCGTCGCGACATCGCCATGACGGGCGAGGTCTCGTTGCGCGGTAATTCGATGCCCATCGGCGGGCTCAAGGAAAAGCTTCTCGCGGCATTGCGGGGCGGTATCAAGACAGTGCTGATCCCCAAGGAAAACGAGAAAGACCTGGTGGAATTGCCGGACAACGTGAAAAACGGGTTGGAGATCATCCCCGTGGAACACGTGTCGGAGGTTCTCAAGCTGGCGCTGGTCGGAGACCTTGAACCCATCGAATGGGACGAGGCGGCCGAAGAGGCGGCCGCGCAGGCGCTGTCCAAGGACCAGGGCGGCAATCCGGCCATCGCGCACTGATCCACACGCTTTGAAACGACGACAAACGCCGCCTCGATCGAGGCGGCGTTTTTTGACCCGGTGGCGTATTTTTCAAACAACCCCCTTATTTTGTGCGCCAAGGCATCCGAAATACTGGATCGTGGAACAATCCCTGTTAATGTCGTGGCGATTTCGCCAATAAACGACAAAGCAGACAGAGGATGATCACCATGGCGACGAGCAGCAAGGCCACCACGACAGCATCGACGCGCGCAAGCGCCGCGTCAAAAACAGCCAAGGAGGCTGCGGCGCAGGCCCCGGAGCCCGAAGTGGTGGTGAACGAAACACCGACGATCACCGCGCCCGAGTTGAAAAAGAAAGAGCTGATCGACACCGTGGTCGCGCGCAGCGGAATCAAGAAACGCGACGCGAAGCCCGTGGTCGAAGCGATGCTTGCCGTGCTGGGCGAGACCATCGCCGAAGGCCGTGAACTGAACCTCGCGCCGATGGGCAAGCTCAAGATCACGCGGATGAAAAAGACGACCAAGGCGCATGTCATCACCACCCGCCTGCGGCGCAATGAGAACCATCAGGCGGACGCCGCGGACCCTCTTGCACAGGCCGCCGAGTAGCGCTAAGAGGCACCCCAACGGGTGATTAGCTCAGTGGTAGAGCGCTTCGTTCACATCGAAGATGTCAGAAGTTCGAATCTTCTATCACCCACCATGTGTTCAGACACGCAGTCCCGATGGGGCTGCGTGTTTTGCTTTCGAGCGGTCGGTACGAAGCGCGGTGCAAAAAGCACTTGCGCGCCTTGAGCGGCTTGGCTAAACGGCACGCCAGCGGGTGATTAGCTCAGTTGGTAGAGCGCTTCGTTTACACCGAAGATGTCGGGAGTTCGAGTCTCTCATCACCCACCATTCCCTTGATTCGAAACCAAAAAAACTCGGTGGTTATGTGGGCCCGTCGATATGGCTGGACAACCAGTCCTGCACAGCGTCGACACGCGTTCTGGCGACTGGCACGATGGTGTCGTCATGCAGGCGCAGGGTCATTCGTCCGTTGCTGTGTTCATGCGTCTTCACCTGGTCCCGGGCCACCCACCAGGAGCGGTGAGGCTGGAGCCCGTCCTCGGGTTTCGTTTGCGCGACCAAGTCGCCCAACCGGGCACGGATCAGCTTTCGTGTATCCGACAGGGTCAGGTGCACATGGTGCTCGTGGGCCTTGATGTGGTGCAGGTCGCGAAGATTGATCTTTTCGCCCCCGACGATCAGGTGGCGCTCGGCATTGGATTGCTCGATCTCATGCCGCACGCCAGGCATGATGAATCTGTAAAACACGGTCTCCATTCCCTGAACCGACAGGAAGTAGAAACTCATATGCGAGAGAGTGCCCTGTGGATAGGTTCCATTGCTCAAAACGCCTGCCACGAATTCGCCGAGCGAAACGACAGGGAACAGGGCAATCAGCCCTATCAGCGGTGTCGGCAGCCGAAACTTGGGAAAAACCCGGCTCACCGCAGCTGCCAACAAGAATCCGATATAATACAGTCCCAAATAATGTGCGAACGCCACGGGCCACACGATCATGCTGAACCACAGCGGGACGTAATTGCGCACACCGGATGGATCGGCGGCAAAAATCGTCACGAGGCACAGCGTCAAGAATAGAACGGTCCGCTTGTGACACAGCACCCGGCTATAAATGGACATGTCGAACGACATTCGTCCACCGAGCAGATCCCAAAAGTTGATCCGGGTTTCCAACAACCGTTTCACACCCACACGCAATTTTTCTACCATGCACCAAGTCGTCGAAAAGTGTCTTTTTACATATCGGATTTTCTATGTGTCAAAGTTGGAAGAAGATAGCAATAGATTGCTTTGGTTGCGGCCTTCGTGAACAAAAGTGTCGCAATAAGATCGAAATGAAAAGCATTCGCGCAAATGTTCCTTATCGACCGAGCGATGACCTCTTTTCCGAAGGGAAGGGAGGCGTCGGCCCCACCGGTCGGGCGCGCGTGATTTTTGCGTGAGAAAAGCCTGTGAAACCGCTTGACGGGGCAGGGCACTGACCATAGAACCCGCGTCACGCCCAGATGCGGGCGGCAGTGAGCGGTTGTAGCTCAGATGGTTAGAGTACCGGCCTGTCACGCCGGGGGTCGCGGGTTCGAGCCCCGTCAACCGCGCCACCACTGCCAAACGGATCAGCGTGAAATGCGCGGTTGTAGCTCAGATGGTTAGAGTACCGGCCTGTCACGCCGGGGGTCGCGGGTTCGAGCCCCGTCAACCGCGCCATTTCCCCCTTCAAAGCTTTGGTAATGCAGATCCGCGGGCGCAAAATCCGCTCCCAGGTTGCGCGACGCGTTCAAATCAAGATGATACGAGAAATCGGCGCAATGCCTCCGCGGTTGCCTTCGGCGATTGATCGGGAAAGAAATGTCCGCCGTCGATTGCCGCGTGCTGCATGCTGTCCAGACGGTCGGCCCATGTTGCGGGAAGGTCCAGCATCTGCGCCATTGCACCGTCCTTGCCATAAAGGACGAGCGCCGGGCAGGCGACTGTGCGGTGCAGGTCGTCGCGGTCGTGGCCCCAATCGATTTCGATGGCCGCACGGTAGTCGTGGCACATGGCGCGGATACAGTGCGGGTCACGCCAGGCTGCGCGGTACGCGGCCAACAGGTCGGGGTCGAAATCGTCCAGGCTGGCTTTGCCGAACCCGAGCAGGCAGCGTTCGAAATAGGTATCCGGGTCGGAGCCGATCAGCGTTTCGGGAAACGGCTCGGGTTGGGCCAGAAAGAACCAGTGGTAATAGGCCTTGGCGATGCCCGTTGTCATATGCGTCAGCAGGTGGTCTGTCGGCACGATGTCCATGACCGTCAGGCTCTGGACCGCGCCAGGATGGTCGAGCGCCATGCGGTGTGCTGTGCGTCCCCCGCGATCATGGCCCGCGACATGAAACTGCGCGTGACCGAGGGCGGCCATGAGCGACACCATGTCCTGTGCCATTTTGCGAAAGCTCAGCTCTGGCATGGTGACAGGTTTGCTGCTCTGGCCGTAGCCGCGCAGGTCGGCGGTGACGACTGTGAAAGAGCGGGACAGCGCGGGCAGCAGCGGGCGCCACATGGCGCGGGTCTGGGGAAAGCCGTGCAACAGCAAAAGGGGCGGCCCGGTTCCGGCCACCTCGTATGCGATCGTCTGATCGTCTGGCGTCACGTGATGTTCAGTGGTCATTTCGGTGACGAGGAAACCATCACGACGCTGCCCCAGTCAATATTGGCGATTTGCGAGCCGCGCGCCTGCGCAAATGTCAGGATGTCACCGGGATCTTCTATGCCGACATAATGATAGCCGGCCTGAAGGTGGCTCGGGTCGAGGCTGGTGAAGGCAAGCGCGGCAACCGCGCCGATCACCAGACCGCCGGAATTCAAGCGCCCTTTGGCGCGGGGGTTCACGATCCGTACAAGGTTGGCAAGGTAGAAGATCACCAGCCCGATGATCAGCAGGGAAACGCCATTGGTGCCGTAAGAGATCAACTGCACGGGCCAGCCGCCCTGGATCAACAAGGCTTCGACCATTTCGGGATCATTGGCCGCAAAGAGCGCCAGAAACGCAAGGCCGAATCCCAGCAGCGTCATGAGGATCGGGCTCTGCGATCTGAGCGAACCGGTCTTCTCGGTCTCCCAAGGCTTGCGGTCGTCACGGGCCTTGGCCGGTGTGGCTGCGAATTGCGGGTCCAGACGCTCCAGGCGGCGCATGAAATCGTTGCGATCTTGTTTCTTCACGGTCCGTGTCATGCGGTATGTAATCCCCCGCAAATGTGGCCAGATTTGGAGAGGCTTGGGGCGCAACCGAGATTTGTTAACCGCATTTTAATGATCGCTGTGGCCTCACGGGTCACAATTGACGGTCAGGCGGCCGAAATGGCCTGCAGGATGCGCGCCCAACTGCGCGTGCCGCGATGGAAGCTTTCGACGTCGTATTTTTCGTTCGGGCTGTGGATCTGGTCGTCGTCCTTGCCAAATCCGATCAGCATCGACTCCATTCCCAGCAGAGTTTGAAAGTAACCTGCCACCGGGATTGATCCGCCGGAGCCGATAAAGGCGGCCTCGTCAGGCCATTCGTCGCTCAGCGCCTGGCGGGCGGTTTCGAACATCGGGTTGTCGATCGACATGACCGATGCGGGCGCCGCACCGTCGCTGTCGAAGGTGATATCGCAATCGGCGGGCAGCATGTCCTGCACCATCTTGCGAAAGCTCTGGTCAATGGCGTGCGGATCCTGGTCGCCGACGAGGCGGAAACTGATCTTGGCGTGGGCCTGCGAGGGCAGAACGGTCTTGAAGCCGGCCCCTTGATAGCCGCCGCCGATCCCGTTCACCTCGCAGGTGGGGCGCGCCCAGATCATTTCGAGCGCGCTGCGCCCTGCCTCGCCCGCGGGGACCGAAAGCCCGACACCCCCAAGGAACGCGGCATGGTCAAAGCCCAGCCCGTCCCATTGTGCGCGCATCTCGTCCGGGATCTCGTGCACGCCGTCATAAAAGCCGGGAACCGTGATGCGGCCCTCGTCGTCGTGCAGCGTGGCAATGATCCGGGCCAGCACGCGGATCGGGTTGATCGCAGGGCCGCCATACATGCCCGAATGCAGATCCCGGCTGGGACCGGTGATCGTGATCTCTTCTTTCAGCATCCCGCGCAGCATCGTGGTGATTGCGGGCACGCGGCTGTCGTAAAGCGTGGTGTCACAGATCAGGGCGACATCCGCCTTGAGCTCATCCGCGTGCTCCTTGAGGAACGGGATCAGCGACGGCGAGCCGGACTCTTCTTCGCCCTCGAAGAAGAAGGTGATCTTGCAGGGCAGGCTGCCATGTTCGGCGATCCATGCCCGGCAGGCCTCGACAAAAGTCATGAGCTGGCCCTTGTCATCCGATGTGCCGCGCCCCCGGATCACGCGGCCCTTGGGTGTGTCTTCGATCTGCGGATCGAAGGGATCGCTGTCCCACAAGTCAAGCGGATCGATCGGCTGCACGTCATAGTGACCATAGAAAAGGACATGCGGGCCGGGGCCATCGACATGGCCGACCACCATGGGATGGCCGGGCGTGGGGCGTTTTTCGGCGTCGATGCCCATGGACTGCAAGTCGGTCACCAGCCAGTCGGCTGCGCGGTCGCAGGCCTCGGCATAGGCCGGATCGGTAGAGATCGACGGGATGCGCAGAAAGTCCCTGAGTCGCTCAAGGCTGTCATCCAGCGTCGTATCAATGCGGGAGAGAACGGGATCGACAGACATGGCGCGGCTCCTGTGTTTCGGATTCTGCGCCGACCCTATCACCGCGCACCGGGCTGTCCAGCGCCGCCGGACTCGGGGCCTTGTCAGCAGGCTCGGGGAAAATGTTACGGAGCAGATACCGATTTTTGTCCGAATCCGTTTGGGCGGGCAGGCGGCTTGATTCAGATCAAGGCTGCGACGGTTGGTCGTTCCGTAGATATATTGTCATGCGGACACACGATCTATATTCATTCTAAACCGTGAATGCGATACCGGGCAGGGCACAATGGTGCGGCGGATCGCAGACTGAAGGAGACGCCGGTGAGCTATGCAGCCCAACTAGACCAAGCCCTGGACCGTTTGCACGAAGAGGGGCGTTACCGGACCTTTATCGATATCGAACGCCAGAACGGGCAATTCCCGCATGCGGTCTGGCGCAAGCCCGATGGCTCGGAGCAGGATATCACGGTCTGGTGCGGCAACGACTACCTTGGCATGGGGCAGCATCCCGTGGTTCTGGATGCGATGCACGCGGCGATTGATGCCACCGGTGCGGGATCGGGCGGAACGCGCAACATTTCCGGCACGACCGTGTTTCACAAGCGCCTTGAGTTTGAACTCGCCGATCTGCACCGCAAGGAAGCGGCACTGCTGTTCACCTCGGCCTATATCGCCAATGACGCGACCCTGTCGACCTTGCCCAAGCTCTTTCCGGGCCTCATCATCTATTCCGACGCATTGAACCACGCGTCGATGATCGAAGGCGTGCGCCGCAACGGTGGCGCCAAGCGGGTGTTCCGGCACAACGATGTCGATCACCTGCGCGAGCTTCTGGCCGCCGACGATCCGGACGCGCCCAAGGTCATCGCATTCGAATCGATCTATTCGATGGATGGCGATTTCGGCCCGATCGAGGCGATCTGCGATCTTGCCGACGAATTCGGCGCGCTGACCTATATCGACGAGGTGCACGCGGTGGGCATGTACGGTCCCCGTGGCGCCGGTGTGGCCGAACGGGACTGGCTGATGCACCGGATCGACATCATCAATGGCACGCTGGCCAAGGCGTATGGCGTCATGGGCGGATATATCGCGGCGTCGGCCAAGATGTGCGACGCGATCCGCTCCTACGCGCCGGGGTTCATCTTCACCACGTCGCTGCCGCCCGCGGTGGCTGCGGGGGCCGCGGCCTCTGTGGCGCATCTGAAGGTCGATCAGACGCTGCGCGAGCAGCACCAGCTCCAGGCGCGCATCCTGAAGACGCGGCTCAAGGGGCTGGGCCTTCCCATCATCGACCATGGCAGCCACATCATCCCGGTGATCGTCGGCGATCCGGTGCACACAAAGCAGCTGTCCGACATGATGCTGGATGGTTACGGAATCTATGTGCAGCCGATCAATTACCCGACGGTACCGCGCGGCACGGAGCGGCTGCGCTTTACCCCGTCACCGGTGCACGGGGCGAAAGAGATCGACACGCTGGTCCGCGCCATGGACGAATTGTGGTCGCATTGTGCGCTGAATCGCGCCGAACTCAGTGCATAGATAGCGGAATCAGTGCAATAAACCTTGTTGTGTGTTAGCGTTCTAGTCATAAAAGCGCGCGACTCGATGTAATGGTACGCGCGATTCAGGCAGCGTTAAGACGTTTGAACGGCAAGGGGCAGCGAATATGATTGGGCGGAAATCCCCAAAGCTATCGCACGACACTGAAGACGTCACACCACGCGGATTCGACGATTTCGAACTCAGGCTCGGCGATGTCATGCGCGGGGAGCGCGCCACCCTTGGCAAATCTCTTCTGGATGTGCAGCGCGAACTGCGGATCCGCGCCAATTACATCGCTGCCATCGAAAACTGTGATCCCTCCGCCTTTGACACGCCGGGCTTCATCGCCGGGTATGTGCGGTCCTATGCACGCTATCTCGGGATGGACCCGGATGACACATTTGCCGTGTTCTGCGCCGAAAGCGGTTTTGAAACCGCGCATGGCATGTCCGATGCCGCGTCGTCGCGCGCCAAGCCGGATTTGCCGGTTGGCACGCCCGGTCCGATAAAAGAGCGCGATCCGTTCTCGGAACCTGCGCTGCCCTTCGCGCCGGTCAACGATTCTGTCCTGTCGCGGATCGAACCGGGGGCGATCGGATCGACCCTGGTTCTTGTCGTGCTTCTGGGTGGTCTGGGCTATGGCGGCTATGCCGTGTTGCAAGAAGTGCAGCGGGTGCAGCTGACCCCGGTGGACCAGACCCCGGTTGTGCTGTCCGATCTCGATCCGCTGCAAACGGCCTCAGCGCAGTCTGAGCCGACCCAGGACGACACGCTCGAAACCACCGCCAATTCCCGTGGCATCGCCGCCGGCATGTTCACGCCGCCCGCGACGGTCGAGGCGTTTGATCGCCTGTACCGCCCGCAGGCGCTAGATGTGCCGGTGCTGGTGGCGCGGGATGCGCCGATCTCGACGCTGGATCCGAACAGCGTTGGCGCGTTTGCCCAAGCGTCGCGACAAAAGCTGCCGACAGTCGATCTCGAACCGTCGTTGAATACCCCACCCCAGGACAGCGTCGCGCAGGTCGCGCAAAACAGCGCCTTGCCGGCCGATGGTATTACACTTGTCGCCGCGCGCCCTGCCTGGGTGCGGGTGCGGGGTGAGGATCAGTCCATCCTCTATGAACAGGTCATGCAGGCGGGGGATACCTGGAACGTCCCCGCGTCAGAGCCGAACGCCGAGCTGAATGTCGGAGAAAGCGGCGCGATCTACCTTTCCGTGAACGGAAAGACAGTCGGCCCGGTGGGGCCGTCCGGAACCACGACCTCGGACCTTCCGCTGGACGGGCCGACGCTGGCTGCGGCGCTTGACCCGGTCGATCCGCAAGTCGATGACGACCTGTCGCGCGTGCTGGCCGACCTTGGCACCGACAGCGGGCAACCCACGATCGGACAGCCCAGGGTTCTCGAGGACACCGCACCCGGTGTGATGCTGGTGGCGGTCCGCCCGGCATGGATTCGCGTCCGTGCGGCTGACGGGACCGTGATCTATGAAACGATCATGAACGCGGGCGACACCTACCAGGTGCCCGCAACCGAAGAGCCGCCGAGCCTGCGTGTCGGCGAATCGGGCGCGGTCTATTTCGCGATGAACGGGCAGACCTATGGCCCCGCCGGTCCGCGCGGATCCGTGACATCCGATCTTGCGCTTTCGGTGGAATCGTTGTCCGACGCCTATTCGGTGGCCTCCATCGAAGCCGACAGCGATCTGGCACGGGTCGTGGCCGAGCTGGACATGCCGCAACAAGCGACAGAGTGACCCGGACATCGCATCCAGTTCATGCTTGAAGCACTTGGTCTGCCGGCCTAGCTATGCCATAGACAGGGTGTCGCGTTTGGTTGACATTTCCGGCCGGAGGAACGTCGCATGAGCCTCAATCACATTCGTCCGTGGCGCAATATCTACCGCCGCACTTCGCGCCAGATCATGGTGGGCAACGTCCCGGTGGGGGGCGATGCGCCGATCACGGTGCAGACCATGACCAACACGCTGACCCCGGATGTCAAAGCGACCGTTGCGCAAGTGCAGGCGGCGGCGGATGCCGGTGCAGATATCGTGCGCATTTCCGTACCTGACGAAGACAGTTCCCGCGCGCTCAAGCAGATCGTGCGCGAAAGCCCGGTTCCGATCGTGGCCGACATTCATTTCCACTACAAACGCGGCATTGAGGCGGCAGAGGCCGGTGCGGCCTGTTTGCGGATCAATCCGGGCAATATCGGCTCGCAAGACCGCGTGCGCGAAGTCATCAAGGCGGCGCGCGACCACAATTGTTCGATCCGCATCGGCGTGAATGCCGGATCGTTGGAAAAGCACCTGCTCGACAAATACGGCGAACCCTGTCCCGACGCGATGGTCGAATCCGGGCTCGACCATATCAAGATCCTGCAAGACAACGATTTCCACGAGTTCAAGATCAGCTGCAAGGCGTCCGACGTGTTCATGGCGGCCGCCGCCTATCAACAACTTGCCGACGCGACAGATGCCCCGATCCATCTTGGGATCACCGAGGCGGGCGGACTGACCTCGGGGACGATAAAATCCGCCATCGGACTGGGCAATCTGCTCTGGATGGGAATCGGTGACACGATCCGCGTGTCGCTCTCCGCCGATCCGGTGGAAGAGGTGAAGGTCGGCTATGAAATCCTCAAGTCACTGGGCTTGCGGCACCGCGGGGTGAACATCATCTCCTGCCCGTCCTGCGCACGACAGGGGTTTGACGTCATCAAGACCGTCGAAAAACTCGAGGAGCGGCTGGAGCATATCAAGACGCCGATGAGCCTGTCGATCATCGGCTGCGTGGTAAACGGGCCCGGAGAGGCGTTGATGACCGATGTCGGCTTTACCGGTGGCGGCAACGGATCCGGAATGGTCTACCTGGCTGGCAAGCAGAGCCACAAGATGACGAATGATCAGATGGTTGATCACATCGTCGAGGAAGTGGAAAAGAAGGCCGCCGAACTTGAAGCGCAAGGCGCGCAAGAGGCAGCTGAATAGCGACCAACTCTCTTGGACCATATGGCAAAGGCAGCAAGGCGACCTTTGCCATATGATACTGTCACCCCTCGCTGCGCGCCTCGTCCACGATCTGTAGCATGGCGTCGAGCGGGACATATCCCCGGATCAACTGGTCCCCCATCACGAAAGACGGCGTGCCGGTGATTTGCAGGGTTTGCGCCAGCTCGCGGGTCTGCGCCAATTGCGTTGTCACCGCGTCGCTGTCCATGGCCGCGATCACCGCGTCCGCGTCAAGCTCCAGCGTGTCAGCCAGCCGCCGCAACACGGGTTCGTCCATATCGGCGTTGAGCGCAATCAACGCATCGCTTGCGGCCTTGTAGGCGGCATCGCCCGCGACTTCGCGCACGGCGAGCGCAAAGCGCGAGGACACCAGCGAGTTTTCCCCGAGGATCGGGAATTCCTTGGCGACGTAGCGGATATTGCCATCCAGTTCGAGCAGCTGCGTGACCTCCGGGTGGGCGCGGCGGCAATAGCCGCACCGGTAATCGAAGAATTCCACGATGGTCACGTCCCCGTCGGGATTGCCGCCGACCCAGGAATAGCCATCGTTGAAGATCGCCTCTGAATGTTGTTCGATCAGGGCAATGTCGCCCCTGGCTTGTTCCGCGGCCTGCCGTTGCTCGAGCACCTGAACCGCGTCCATGATGACCTGCGGATTCTCCAGCAGGTAGGCGCGCACCTGTTCGCCAAAAGCGGTGCGATCGGCGTCGGACATGTTTTCAAGGTCAAGATCGGCGGCATGAACGCCGCTGGCCAGCGTCAGGGTCAGAAAGGTCGAGGCAAGGCGGTTTTTCAACATCGGGGTCTCCAGAATCCGGGTCAGCGCGCTTCGGCGCGTTGGGCTGCACTTAACACATCCTGGGCGCGTTGCCACGGGCCGGATCCGCGCGGCAAGGCGCCCTCGGCGCGTTTGGCGTGGATCGCCGCGTCCTTGAGCCGGCCCTGAACCGCGTAGCGTTCCGCGGTCACCAGCGAGGCCATCGCGTTCTGGCCGGTTTTTGCATAGGCCACAGCCAAGTCCCGCAGGATACGGGTATCCCTGAAATCGCGACCGCGCGCGGCTTTGAGCGTGCGCAACGCCTCGGAGGCGTTGCCTGCCGCAAGATAGGCGCGACCCAGGCCGCCAAGGATGAGCGGCTCGCGCGGGGCAAGGCGGGCCGCGGCGGAATAAACCCGAACAGCATCGGCGGCGCGGCGCGATTCGAGCAGGATCTGGCCCTTGAGGTCGCGCAGGAAGGGATCATCGGGGCGCGCGCCGATCGCGGCGTCGATGTTCTGGATCGCGCGGCCCAGATCGCTCTGCCGGTGATAGGCCACCGCCTTGCGCAGTTGCGTGATATCGGCGCTGACGCTGTCATCGGCGCGGCGGAGCGTCCAGCCGGGTGCGCGGGTGAAGGCGGTCAGCTTGCCCTGCGCGCGGTCGAACCAGTAGGCGCCCGCCGGGTCGGGCTCCGTTCTTGCCGACGCCGAAGCGACCAGACCCTTGAGCGCGCGCAATCGGTCGCGGCTGAGCGGGTGCGAGCGCGTGTACGGGTCCTGCCGGCTCTCGGCGAGGGCTTCCTGTCCGCGAAAAAGATCCTGCACCTCGATCGCGCCCTGCGGGTCGACCCCGGCGCGGACGAGGTAGCGCACCGAACTGATATCGGCCGACGCCTCTTCGGCGCGTGTGTGCGACAGAAGGGTGCGCAGGGCCGAGGATTGCAGCCCGATGCCAAGCCCGACCGCGCCGCGTCCTCCGCCCGCGGCGACCGCTGCTGCTGCCAGCGCCATGCCCAAACCGGCAGCGGTGCGTGCCGAGCGCATGTTGCCCAGCCGGCGCGAGATATGGCCATTGGCGATATGCGCCGCCTCGTGCGCGATCACCGCCTGTACTTGCGCCGCGGTCTCCAGCTTGGTCAGCAGGCCGGAATGGATGAAGATGTGCTGCGTGTCGATGATGAAGGCGTTGAGCGTGCTGTCGTCGATCAACAGGATGCGCACCTGGTTCGGGCTGAGCCCGGCTGCGCGCAACACTGGCGCGCCCAGCTGTTTCAGCGCGTGTTCGATATCGGCATCGCGCAGCAGCGTTGCCGCGCGGGCGGGGATCGCCCCGATCAGGGCGGTCAGGCACAGGGCGAGCCCGACCCTGCGGACAAGCTGTCGTGTCGCGTGATACATTGACGTGCCCCTGCTTTCGCCCATAGGTCTGCCCGCACGCAGTGTAGGAAGAGAATGATGCGGAACTCAAGCCGTGGGTCGGTCGATCCCTTTATCGTGATGGATGTGATGGAAGCTGCCCGGCAAGCCGAGGATGCCGGGCGGAACATCATCCATATGGAGGTGGGCCAGCCGGGCACCGCCGCACCGGCCAGGGCGCGCGACGCGTTGCAAAGCGCAATGCGCGCCGATCCGCTGGGATATACCGTGGCGTTGGGTCTGCCCGCGCTGCGCCAGCGGATCGCGCGGCTTTACGGGGAGTGGTACGATGTCGACCTGGACCCGGCCCGCGTGGTCGTCACGCCGGGATCCTCGGGTGGGTTCATCCTGGCCTTCACCGCGCTGTTCGACGCGGGTGACAGGATCGCGCTGGGGGCGCCGGGATACCCGTCCTATCGGCAGATCATGAAATCGCTGGACCTGGTTCCGGTCGAGATCGAGACCCGGGCAGGGGCGCGATTCCAGATGGAACCCTGCGATCTGGCCGCGGTCGATTACCAGGGGATGATGGTGGCCTCGCCCGCCAATCCCACCGGGACCATGCTGGGAAAAGAGGCGCTTGGCGCGCTGGTCGGGGCGGCGCAGGACCGCGGCGCGGCGTTCCTGTCCGACGAGATCTACCATGGGATCGAATACGACCATAAGGCCGTCAGCGCGCTCCAGATCAGCGACGATGTCTGCGTGATCAATTCGTTCTCCAAGTATTTCAGCATGACCGGCTGGCGCATCGGCTGGCTTGTCTTGCCCGAGGCCAACCTGCGGCAGGTCGAGCGGCTGGCGCAGAACATGTTCATCTGTGCGCCGCATGCGGCGCAGGTCGCCGCTCTGGGCGCGCTTGACGCCGGCGATGAGCTGGAGGCGAATATGGATGTGTACCGCGCCAACCGGCAGCTGATGATCGACGGGTTGCCCCGCGCCGGGTTCGACCGGATCGCGCCGCCGGATGGGGCCTTTTATGTCTATGCAGACGTGTCGCACCTGACGCGGGACAGCCGCGCCTTTGCCCGCGCGATCCTGGACGAGGCCGGGGTCGCCGTGACGCCGGGGCTGGATTTCGACCCGGCGCGCGGCGGCGGCACGCTGCGCTTTTCCTATGCCCGCTCCACAGCCGATATCGTCGAGGGGCTGGAGCGCTTGCGCGGCTTCATGCAGGCGCAGGGTCATATCGACCAGTGACGCGCGCGGTGGCGGGCCACGGTGTTTGCATATTTGAAAAAGAGAAGATGTAGCCGGCACGGTGCCCCGTTTCCCGACGGGCGTGTTTGGGGTATGGTGTCTGCAACGGCCCGCAAGAGGCCCCCAGAGAATCAGATCATGAGCGGTGTTTTGAAACGGATATTGGCGGCCATTGCCTGCGTGCTCTGCGCTTTTCCGGCGCTGGCGCAGGACCTTGGCGCGCTCGCGCGCTTCGAGGGCGGGCAGCTTGCAGACCGGTGGGGCGGGGCGCAGCTGCGTCTGGAGATCAGCCAGGGTGTGCCGTGGCGTGTCTTTACCCTGACCGCGCCGAACCGGCTGGTGATGGATTTCCGCGAGGTGCAATGGGGGGACGTGGATCCGCAATCCCTGATCGACGCAGAGCGCGTGACATCGCTGCGCATGGGGAGCTACCGGCCGGGCTGGTCGCGGCTGGTGGC
>JAWLGI010000036.1:0-24171 GCA_041685125.1 Marivita sp.
GACGGTTTCGACAGCGCCACAACATTCGTGCCGCGTGGATTAAGGTTCTTGCGGAACCGTTTGATTGTGCCGCCTTTTCCGGCGGCGTCCCGGCCTTCGAACACAATGACAACGCGGGCCCCGGTCTCGCGGGCCCAGGTCTTCATCTTGACCAGTTCGATTTGAAGCGCGCCCAGGTCCTTCTTGTATGCCTTGCGCGGCATGCGTTCATCATAGGGGTAGTCCGGGTTGATGATTTCGCCTTTTTCCCGGCGTTTGATGGCGTTTCGGATATCGTCGGGGGCGTCATCGTCGAAAAAGGCGCTGATCGCACCATCAAAAGGGAGGTCCATCTTCCGCTCTTTCTGTCGTCTGCTCTGACCTGAATATGGGATGTTAATGCGATTAACGCAAACCAGCGCGGGATGCGGCCCGGTCAATGGCACTGATGACCTCGGGTTCGGCGACGTGGTGGGGCATATGACCGATCCCGTCGAGGACGGTCAGGTTGGCCCCTTCGATCTGGTTGGACAGTGGGATCGAATGGATCGACAGGCCCACCGTGGTGTCGGCATCGCCGTGAATGATCTCGGTCGGGACGTCTATCTCGCCGTAGCGGACGTGCAGCGCCTCGATCTCGTCCAGCAGGTTGGCGCGCTGCATCGCGTTGGCGCGCATGGACACGCGGCGCAACGTGAGCGGCACGCCGATATGATCCGCGTATCCCTCTGGCGCGGATTGTGGGCGGAACACATCTTCTATGGCGTCCGCGACGATGCTGTTGGGTGTAAAGGCGGTGATGGCTGGCACGACAGTTGCGCTGCCAAGGTCGCTTGACGTGACCTGGTAGAAAGTGCTGATCCCGGTATCCCAGGGATTGGAGGCGGCCGAGACAAGCACGAGGGCTGACAGAATGTCAGGCCGTTCCACAGCCCAGGCCAAGGCGACCGCACCGCCGTAAGATTGGCCCAGAACCATCGGTTTTTGCAGGCCAAGTTGCTTGGACGCGTCGGCCAGAAGATTGGCTTGCTGGATGATCGTGGTGCCATCCGGATCGACGCGTTCGGTATACCCAAGGCCGGGACGGTCAAACGCCGTCACACGGTAGCGCTCCGCCAGCTTGTCGACCAGGGAGAAGGTGAAATCGCGCAGGTTGCCGCTGGCCCCGTGGATCAGCACAAGATCCGGGCCTTCGCCCTTTGTTACATAGTGAACGCGGGTGCCATCGACGTTGAGGAAGTTGCCGATGGGCGGAAACCGATCCTCGGCCCGCGCCTCGCGATAGGAGGCGGTGCAAGCTGTTGTCACAACCAATGCGGCCGCGCATCCCAACAGCACGCCAAATCCCTTTAACGCCAATGCGACCTCCTATTTGTTGCGCAAATCAGTGCGGGACGTTCCAATCAGTTCGATATCGAACGGGGTTGTCAGGTAGATCTCTGACACCCAGTTGCCATAAAGAAGATGCGCATGGCCGCGCCAACGGTTTTGCGGTTGCTTCGAAGGATCGTCGTCGGGGTAGTAATTGGCGGGCACGTTTGTCGGTGTCCCGCTGGCGATATCGCGGTCATATTCCTCTTTCAGCGTGCCACTGTCGTATTCGAAATGGTTGAAGACATAAAGCGCGCGGTGATCCGGGTCCTCAATCAGGCAGGGTCCGGTTTCTTCGCTGTCGATCAGGATCGGAAGCCCGGCTTTTTGGACGTCCTCGCGGCGAATTTCGGTCCAGCGGCTGACCGGGATCACCATGTCGTCGGAAAAGCCGCGCAGATAGGGTGAGGCCGGCGCGAGGTTGCGGTGGCGAACGCAACCGAACGCCTTTTTCGGCAGGCCGATCTTGGGCACGCCGTGGAAGTGATTGATCATTGCCATACCGCCCCAGCATACGCCGAAGGTGGAGTGCACATGGGTCTGGGTCCAGTTCAGCACCTGAATGAGCTCGTCCCAGTAAGTCACTTCTGTAAATGGCAAATGTTCGATCGGTGCGCCGGTGATGATGAGCCCGTCAAACTTTTCGCCGCTGTCGGCCACTTCGGCAAAGGGGCGGTAAAAGCTTTCCATGTGATCGGCGGCGGTGTTCCTGGCCTGATGCTCTGACATGCGGATCAGGCTGAACTCGATCTGGAGCGGTGTGGCCCCGATGAGCCGGGCGAACTGGTTTTCGGTCTGGATCTTCTTGGGCATCAAGTTCAAAAGCCCGATCCGCAGAGGCCGGATATCCTGTGCGCTGGCCAATTCATCGGGAATCACCATCACGCCTTCGCGTCGAAGCACGTCATAGGCGGGCAGGTTGTCGGGTAGTTTGATGGGCATGGGTTACAGTCTTTTCCGGTCAAGCGCATGGCCGATCAGACCCTCGAAGGCCTGCGGCGACGCATCGGCAATCAGATCGGTCGCGTTGATGGTCACCCCCCAGCGTTCTGCCATTCGCTGATAGCGGGGCTGGCGGTGGGCCAGCGCCTTGGCATAGGTCCATCGAATGAAGTCATCTGGGTCAACATCGTCCTCTTTCATCCTGTTTTCATTTAAATATTGCGCCCATACCCTGTTGAGGAAATCGGGTTGATAGGCCATTGGTTTCGGGGCGCGATCAAAGCGTCGGATCAGCTCTTGGGTATGCGCCTCGTCCCCTTTTATCCAGACCAGAAGGGCGTGTTTCGACAACTCGGTCAGGATCGGATCCGCGGGATCGTCCGGATCGACCCATTCGCAGATCGATCCGCCGGTGTCACAGACGAAATGCGGATAGCCGTACAGGTCGATGGCGCGGTCGATGAAATAGCCGGTGTCGAGCAACGCCGATATTTCGGCGCGGCGGAATTGCTCCTGCCGCTTGTGATATTCGTCAATCGGCATGCCGCCACGCGCCGGATCGCCCGGCTTGCCAAGGTAGGCCGCAACGGGAGCGAGATTGTCGAAGCTGAGATTGGAGCCGATATAGATCGAATCCGACATCAGCAGATCGCGCAGGAACGGGACCTTCATCGCTTCGCGCTTGGCGTTGTCGGCGATGTATTCGCCCATGTAATGGGTGCCGATGCGGTAGTCTATGGAGTAGTGGAACCACGCGCCCGTATCGCGCAGGAGGGTCGAAATGTGGGTCTTGCCCAGTCCGGACATGGCAAACAGCACCACGCGTTTATGCGGCGCGTTGTGCCAGTCTTCTGCCGATGCGTAGATCATTGCGCCAACTCCATGCCGGAAACCGCTGCCCATGCGGGGTTAGCGATGCGGCACGGCGGCGTCAAACGGTTGTGGCGTGGCGACGCCACAGGCGGGTGTCGGTGGTGCCAGGGATGCGGTGTCGAATTGCCGGTCGTCCGTTGGACAGGGGTGCGCGATCCCTATGCCGCGCATGTCATGCACATGCCCGCCAGACAGGGTCCGGCGGGGCAGGGTCGCTGTTGGACGGATCAGAAATCAACCGTCAGGGATACGCCAACGCCAAGCGCGGTATTGTCTTCGAACTTGGTGCCGGACTCGTCCTCGGCGTCGCCGATCCAGACATATTCGAGACCGCCGCGCAGGGTCATGTTGTCCATGGCATACTGACCGCCGACCCCAAGGCTCACGAACCCGTCACGCGGAGCAAGCCGCGTTGTGGCGTCGCCGTTCTGTGCTTCGTAGGTGACCTGTGCAAAGCCGGATAGATCATCGGTGAAGCTCCGGCCGACACCGAGCTTCCACGTGGTGCGATCATTGTTAAAGCTGGTCACGTTGCCGCCGGTGACCCCCTCGTATTCAGGTGTGCGCACTTCCCATTTTGACCATTCGGTCCACTTGACCTGACCGTATACCAGCGTGCCGGGTGCAACTCCGGTTTGGAAATCCAGCGCGACAACCTGAGGCATTTTCACCTTGGTGTCGCCACCGTCCGTGTCTATGTCCAGACCGGCGAGTGTTTCCGAGGTGCTGAACGCGTGTTCGATCTCGCTTTGCCAGGACAGCGCGACGCGCAGCGCGATATCGGGGATCTCGTAGGCGACGCCGAGGATGGCCCCCCAGTCGCCCACACGGCGTCCGCTGGCATTGTAGTCCATGGAGGTGCCGAAATCCTGCGCCGCGGCCCCCAGCCTTTCGGCGCGTGCACCCAACTGCTGAGCCTGCGCCCCGAGCGCTTGCGCCTCTGCGCCAAGCTCCTGTGCTCTCGCGAGATCACCGGCGCGCTCGGCTGCCTCGGCCTCTGCGCTCAACTGCTGGGCCTGACCGCCGAGCGACTGCGCTTCGGCGCCCAGGTTCTGGGCATTGCGCCCCACGGAGCTGCGCACCAGCGGATCGGGCAAGATGATATCTGCCTGGCTTTCTACATAGCGCGCACCGCCAAAGACCGAAACGCGGTCGGTGACGCTGTACTTGCCAACAAGCGACACCTGGTCGCTGTCCCAATCGGCGGTCAGGCCCGAATACACGCCTTGGGTATATTCCGCGTTCGCGCCGTAGGGGTCGTTCAGGTAGAGGCCGAAGGTGAATTTCTCGGTGAACGCGTTCTTATAGGCCAGGCCGTAGCTCGTGTAATCTCCCAGCATGTTGCCCGTTTCGTCCTCGCCGCCGCCGGCGGCGGTCAGCTCGGGCGTGTATTTGCCCGAAAGCTCCGGGCTTACATGCGAAAAGCTGAGTTGTAGCTGGTCATTCGGCGCAAACAGGAAATTGTAATCATTGTTGGAGCGTTCGATTCCGCCTGCCTGCGCCGCACCTGCGGCGACGGCAAGCGCAGCCGCGCTTGTCATCAGTCGTGTCATTGGACCCTCATCCCTAATTTTAGCGGTTCTCCTCACCCTCGCGGTACCGAACGGCCTTACGCCCGGTCAATTTTGACCCCGCGTCATGCAGGGCATTGTTCCGCAGCGTCACATTTTCGTTACGTTATCGTGGCGTGGTCCGAGTCGTGGACCAGATGTTGTAGTAATTGGCGCCGAATATCAGGGCTGCCCCCATCAGAACGAACGGGTCGAGCGGTTCTGCGTACAGCATCACGCCAACAATCGCGATCACCGGCAAGCGCGCGAAATCGATCGGCATCACGATGGTGGCCGGGGCCAGCGAAAGCGCGGTGGTCAAACAGTAATGCGCAACCAGCCCCGCCACCCCAATGATCACGACCCAAGGAATATTGGCTGCGGTGGGCAAGGCGATGTCCCCGTCAAAGCCCGCAAAGACCAGGCCCAGAACGGCCTGCATCACGGTCAGGTAGAACAGGATGCAGGTGATGGTTTCCGTGCGCGTCAGCCGTCGGGTGAACACCGCCGACCCGGCAAAGCCGATGGCCGCCAAAGCCGCCGTGACCTGACCGATTTCAAAGGTCTCGGGGCTGGGCCGGGTGACCACAAGAATGCCGACAAACCCGACCACGGCCGCGATGCCCTGTGACTTGGTCAATCTTTCGCCAAGAACCAGCGGGGCCAGGACAATCACCCAAAGCGGAGAGGTAAACTCAAGCGCGAAGACCTGTGCCAGCGGGATTGCGGTGATGGAATAGAACCACAGGTTCTGTCCCGCGAAATGGCTGACATTGCGGATGAAATGCAGGCCCAGCTGCCTTGTGCGGATTTGGTGCAGCGTCCTGGCCGACCCCGCGACCACCAACACGATGCCGACACCTATGACGCTGCGATACATCATGATCTCGAAGGTATCGAGGTTCAGGCTTACCGCGCGCCCGGCAATCGCCATCGACGTGAACGACACGATGGCCCCGATCATCCACAAGCAGGCCCGGACGGTTGGCGACAGGCTCATAGAGGCAGACCGGGTTGCAAGGACAGATCACTCGCGCGGCAGATGACAACAGCCTTTCAGAAAGCGTTGCTGGCCGGGCTTGCCCAGTTGCATCGTCATCGTCCAGCCGTAGCTGCGATCGCTCATTCCGTCTGAGCAGGTGATACCTGTGACGGTCGCCTCGATAACCTCTTTCGTGTCAGCCGAGGCCGTGATCAGGGCCGGGCTCCCGCGGTGTCCTTCGGCAACATCGACACTGTCGAGGGCGAAATCGGTGTCGCCATCGCCGGGAAGGGAATAGCGCGCCTCCGTGCCGTGAAGGTCCAAGGCCCAAAACGGTTCGGTGCCGCTGCAGACCAAACCGACGGGCACCGTGCTGTCCGCCAGCGTGGCGACCTCATCGCGTGCCAGGAAACGCGCCGAGACCCAGCCATCCCGTCCATTTTGCGCGATATGGGCCCAGTTGCCCGAGGCATCGAACTCGAACACCTCGATCCGGTGTGCGTCATGCGCAAGATCGCCGATATCGGCGCTTGTTGCACGAGGCGCCGCGCGGATGTTCAGCACGTCATCGGCCGCAACGCCGGTCACGCGGTGATAGGACGGCTCGGCCACCGCCGATCCGGTCACGGCAAGCGCCGCCAAACCGGTGAATACGCGGTTCATTCCCACTCGATCGTTCCCGGCGGTTTGCTGGTGATGTCATAGGTCACGCGGTTGATGCCCTTCACCTCGTTGATGATGCGCGTTGCTGTTTCGCCAAGGAAATCATGGTTGAACGGGTAATAATCGGCGGTCATCCCGTCAACGGATGTGACAGCGCGCAGCGCGCAGGCATAGTCATAGGTGCGGCCGTCTCCCATGACGCCAACGGTGCGGACCGGCAGGATGGCGACGAAGGCCTGCCAAATCTCGTCATAAAGCCCGTGTTTGCGGATCTGGTCGATATAGACCGCGTCGGCCTTGCGCAGGATGTCCAGCTTGTCGCGGGTGATCTCGCCAGGGCATCGGATGGCAAGGCCGGGGCCGGGGAAGGGGTGCCGCCCGATAAAGCTGTCCGGCAGGCCCAGCTCGCGTCCCAGCTCGCGCACCTCGTCCTTGAACAGCTCGCGCAGCGGTTCGACCAGCTTGAGACCCATCTTCTCGGGCAGGCCGCCAACATTGTGGTGACTCTTGATCGTCACCGATGGCCCGCCGCTGGAGCTGACACTCTCGATCACGTCCGGGTAGAGCGTGCCTTGCGCAAGGAATTCCGCGCCGTCAATGTCGTTCGCGTATTTCTGGAACACGTCGATGAACAGGCGGCCAATGATTTTTCTTTTTGTTTCCGGGTCGCTTACGCCGTCAAGCTCACCCAGGAACAATTCCTGTTCCTGGGCATGGATCACCTGAAGATTCATGTGATCGCGGAACATGGCCACGACCTCTTCGGCCTCGTTCAGGCGCAACAGGCCATGATCCACGAACACGCATGTCAACTGATCGCCGATCGCTTCGTGCAGCAGCGCGGCCGCGACCGAACTGTCGACCCCCCCCGACAAGGCGCAGATCACCTTGCGGTCGCCCACCTGGTCGCGAATTTTGCGGATCGCCTCGTCCTTGTAGGCGTCCATCGTCCAGTCACCCTTGAACCCGGCAAGCTGAACGAAATTCTGGTAAAGCGTCTTGCCGTTCGGCGTGTGGTGAACCTCGGGGTGGAACTGCACCGCGTAGAAGTGACGCGACCGGTCGGCAGTGATCGCGAACGGGGCGCCGGGAGAGGTCCCCAGAACCTCGAAATTCGGCGCGAGATCAGACACATGATCGCCATGGCTCATCCAGACCTGTTCGCGGCCGGACCCGTCCATGAACCATCCGTGCAAAATATCGTCGCGCTTGTCGGACGGGGTGACCCAGGCGCGGCCAAACTCTGCCGTGGCGTGCGCGCCTGCTTCGACGGTGCCGCCCAGATCCTGCATCATCACCTGCTGGCCATAGCAGATACCCAGGATCGGCACGCCCAGATCGTATACTTTCGCGGGCGGGCGCGGGGAGCCATCGCGCACAACGCTGTCCGGACCGCCGGAAAAGATGATCGCTTTGGGGGAAAAATCGTCCAGAAAGCTATCCGTGACGTTCTGGAACGGGTGAATCTCGCAATAGACGCTGAGTTCCCGCAGTCGGCGCGCGATCAGCTGCGTCACCTGGCTGCCGAAATCAATGATCAGGAGGCGGTCATGGTCATGTGTGCTCATGGCTCCTGATAGGCAGAGCCATGGTAAATGGCAATATTCCCGATGAGGGGAAAACGCGGTTCAGGTTTCGCGAAATGCCACATGCACGATGCGTGCGCCAATGATCCAGACCAGAAAGCACAGGACAATGGATATACCGAAGGGAATACTCAGGCCCAGCGGCAGTGTCTGACCCGAAAATCCGATCCAGGCAACAGCCAGTCCGGTCAGCAGGACAGCCGTCATTGCAACGGTTTTTCGTGGGGCAAAGCGCATGGGTTTCTCCTGGTCTTGTGCGATGACGGAACCCGCCATCCCGCGAATGGTTCCCGCCGATGGCCTGGAATGTCGCTTTCGCCACGCACCCGCCGCAAATTGTCCCTGTGCGCCTGTCCTCTCATATTATGGAGTGTCCACTGGCACCACGCCGACCACAGAAGAAACCCGTACGGAGGGCAGTCATGGCTGAAGCAGCAACGCGCAAAAGGTCTCGGGGTGGCGGTGGCGCAGCGCGACGGGCCGAGCGCACGGCGGTGTCGGTCGAAACGGCGAAGTACATTCAGCGCAATATCCCGAATTTCGAGGTTCTTTCCGAAGAGGCGCTGGATATCATCGAAGCCAACGCCGAAACCGTGCTGGCCGAAATCGGCGTCAATTTCGTGAACAACCCAGGCGCCCTGGACCGCTGGCGCGAGGCCGGCGCCGAAGTGACGGGCGAGCGTGTCCGCATCCCGCGCGGTCTGGCCCGCAAGCTGTGCAGCACGGCGCCATCGAGCTTCACGCAACACGCGCGCAACCCGGAACGATCGGTCGAAATCGGCGGTCGCAACCTCGTTCTGGCGCCGGTCTATGGCCCGCCCTTCGTGCACGACTCGGTGACCGGCCGGCGCTATGCGACGATGGCCGATTTCGAAAAATTCGTGAAGCTGGGCTACATGTCGAAATGGCTGCATCACTCTGGCGGCACGGTGTGCGAGCCCACGGATATCCCGGTGAACAAGCGCCATCTCGACATGCTGATGGCGCATATGACGTTGTCGGACAAACCGTTCATGGGGTCGGTGACCGAACCCAGCCGCGCGCAGGACAGCGTCGAGATGTGCGAGATCCTGTTTGGCAAGGAGTTCGTTCAGGACAACACGGTTTTGACGTCGCTGATCAACATCAATTCCCCGATGACATTCGACGACGTGATGATGGGCGCGCTGGAAGTCTATGCGCGGAACAACCAGGCCTGCATCATCAGCCCCTTTATCGTGGGTGGGGCGATGGCGCCGGTGTCGGTTGCGGGCACCCTGACGCAGGTCCTGGCCGAAGTGATGGCCGGCATCGCCTACAGCCAGCTGCTGCGCCCCGGCGCGCCGGTGATCTTTGGCGCCTTCGTCACCTCGATCGACATGAATTCCGGCGCGCCCACATTCGGCACGCCCGAAGCGAGCCAGATCACCTACGGGGCAGGGCAGTTGGCCCGCCGCATGGGTCTGCCGTTCCGCTCCGCAGGCAGTTTCAACGGATCGAAGCTTCCCGATGCGCAGGCGGCCTATGAAACGGCCAACAGCCTGAATACCGGGCTTTTGTCGGGCGTGAATTTCATGCTGCATTCCTGCGGTTGGCTGGAAGGTGGACTTGTCGCCTCGTTCGAGAAATTCGTGATGGATGCCGACCAGTTGGGCGCGCTGCACAAGATGGCGCAGGGCGTATCCGTCGATGTGGAATCGCAGGCCATGGACGCCATTGCCGAGGTCGGTCCGGGCGGGCACTACCTTGGCTGCGCGCACACTCAGGCCAATTTCAAATCAGCCTTCTGGCGTTCCGACGTGTTCGATTTCAAACCCTATGAAACCTGGTCCGAAGAAGGCGCGCGCGACACGGTCTCCTTGGCAACCGAACGGTTGCAGCGCCTTCTGGACACTTATCAGCAACCGCCGCTGGACCCATCGATCCACGCGGCGCTGACGGAATACATGGCCGAGAAGAAAGCCTCGATGCCGGACGCGTTCATGTAGGCTCATGTCACGTCGCGCGGTGCCACCTGTGCTTTGAGAAGCTGCGCTTCGCCCATCACGGCTGTCAAGATGTCGACATGCGCGGCGACGCTGTAGGACGCATCGCCGCTTTTGCGTTTGTCGTTCATCTCGGCCTCGAGCGCCATGAGCGCGAGCAGGGCCGGCCCGTTGCGCATCGACACGCCATACCCGAGAAGGCGCGGCAGGCGCGTGTCGCGGCGATAGGATTGGGCTCCGATCCGCGCGGCGCGGATCAACAGACGTGGGCGGCGCAGGGTGGTCAGTTGGGTCAGAAGGTCTTGCATGAAATGTCCCCCGTGATGGTTTGTGCAGGTCGATGAGCGGACCATCATGACACAACCTTAGGGTGTGTTGCGTGATCGGCAGACCTGCGCGCGGTGTCATTCCTCTTTGTTTACGATTTGGAAACAGAACTTTGCCTCAGGCTGAAAGTTAACAAATCGGAAATAAATACCCGCATAGGTTGCATTTTGTCTGTTGATAAACCTGGGGATATTTCTGACAGACTTCTAATGGGGGATTTCCATGACTGACCTGTACGACGTTCAAAATCGTCCCGCTGTGGACCCGCTTCTGCCCGAAGCCGCGCGCCGCTATCTGGCCCACACCGCCGAAGGACGCCCGATCCGTGACATCGCCCGCGAGGCCGGATGCCATGCATCGACCATCCTGCGACAAGTGCGCAAACTCGAAACGCTGCGGGAGGATCCTCTTGTCGATCAGGTGCTTGGGGCCAGCGACGCGCCGCCCGAGGATATGGCACATCAACTGGCCCAGCTGGACGACGCGGCCGTGGCGCTGCGACGGCTTTGCGAAGCGCGCGCGATGCTGCTCTACAGCCCCGATCTGCCGCAACCGGCGATCGTCAAGACAGTCGGAGAAGGCGAAACGGTCGTTCTGGGCAAGGTCGATGTCGCGCTTGCCGCGGCGCTGGTCCTGCGAAACTGGCTCGAACCCGTGGGTGGCACGACCGTCATGCGCTACCGGGTCACACAAGAAGGGCGCAGCTGCCTGCCGGGGCTGATGGCCGCCCGGGATGGCCGCGCCGCGCGCCCGGCAGACGCGCCCGGTTCGGTGTTTTCAGATGCCGCACCGGACCGGCGATCGCGGGATCGGTCACACTCCACAGGACCCGGCTTTGAAAGCCCGATCGCCGCGCTTGCCCGCCGCCGGGGGGCGGACGGCAAACCTTTCCTGCCATCCGAATTCGTGGTGGCCGGGGATCGTCTTCACGAGGATTTCGCGGTTGCCGGATTCACGGCGTCGGATTTGCTGGGCTGGGAAAGCGCCGACGCGCTACACCCGCATTACGCCACCGCGTCGTCCTTGCGGGATGCGCGGCGCAGTGACGCGATGATCCGAACGCTGGATGCGATCAAGGATCTGGGTCCGGGCCTGAGTGAAGTGGTTCTGCGCTGCTGTTGCCTGCGCGAGGGTCTGGAGGCCACCGAAAAACGGCTGGGCTGGTCGGCGCGGTCCGGCAAGGTTGTGCTTCGGATTGCCTTGCAGCGTCTGACACAGTTTTACACCCAGGACAGGACTCGAGATGGCGTTTTGATCGGCTAGCGCTGGACGTCTGGCGCAGGGGGGAACTCGTCAAAGTGGGAATTTGAAGCCGCAATGCGGCTATGCAACACTGGCACTGCCCCCCTGCTGAGTTATATGTTAGAGATGTTCGCACCTGACATAGAGGGGAAAAATCGTTGCGTGACCTCAAGATACCAGAACAGCGCCATCCCGAGAAGGCGCATCGCCCGGATAACGCACAGCCGAAAAAGCCACGCTGGATTCGTGTAAAGGCGCCGGGCGGCGACGGGTATAACGAGACGCGTCGCATCATGCGCGAGAACAACCTCGTCACCGTGTGCGAAGAGGCGGGATGTCCCAATGCCGGCGAATGCTGGGCGCAGGGCCACGCCACCATGATGATTATGGGGGATATCTGCACCCGCGGCTGCACCTTCTGCAATATCGCGACCGGGCGTCCAGACACGCTCGACGCGTTCGAACCGGGCCGCGTGGCCGACGCCGTTCAGAAGCTGGGGTTGAACCACGTGGTCATCACGTCTGTCGATCGCGACGACCTTGCGGATGGCGGGGCGGAACATTTCGCCCAGACCATCCGCGCCGTGCGGCATCGTTCGCCCAAGACGACGATCGAGATCCTGACACCCGATTTCCTGAAATGCGCCCCGGACGCGCTGGAAACCGTCGTCGCGGCCAAACCCGATGTGTTCAATCACAACCTTGAAACGGTGCCGGGCCTGTACCCCGAAGTGCGCCCCGGCGCGCGGTATTTCCATTCCCTGCGCCTGTTGCAACGGGTCAAGGAAATCGATCCGTCCGTCTTTACCAAGTCAGGGATCATGGTCGGGCTGGGCGAGGATCGCCAAGCCGTGCATCAGGTGATGGACGACATGCGCGCGGCCGATGTCGATTTCCTGACCATCGGGCAATATCTGCAGCCGACCCCCAAGCACCACGCCGTTGATCGCTTTGTCACCCCCGAGGAATTCGCGAGCTATGAAAAAGCCGCCTATGGCAAGGGGTTCCTGATGGTGTCGGCGACGCCGCTCACGCGCTCCTCGTATCACGCGGGCGACGATTTCGCCCGCTTGCGCCGCAATCGCGAAGCGAAACTCGCCAACGCCTAGCCAGCCCGCGTGGCCGCGATTCGCTGACGGGATCGCGGTCACGCTCTCCAAGGAGGCCGATTACGGCAACACCTTGAGATAGGCCGCAACCGCCTGCCGGTCGCTCTCGGGCAATTGCGCAAAGTTCTCGATCACGGCCACCATGTGCCCGCCCGCGCTGTCATAATCCGGCGTGAACCCCGATTCGAGATAGTAGGCGATATCCGTGGCACTCCAGTCCAGATCATCTGGCACCAGCGACGGGATCGTGCCGCGACCCGACGGGTTGGGGGCCCCCTCGAGCCAGCTTGATCGCTCCATGCCGCCAAGCGCGGTGCGCGGTGTGTGGCATTCCCCGCAATGCGCAAGCGCTTCCACCAAATAGCGCCCGCGTTCGACCTCCGGTGTCTCGGGCTGCGACAGGACAAAACTGTCGGGCATGTAAAGCTGCTTCCACATGCCGATGGTGCGCCGGATATTGAACGGAAACGCCAGTTCGTGTGCGGCGCTCGGCGTCGCATCGGATGGCAGTGTCTGCCAAAAGGCCCACATGTCCGCCACATCCTGATCGGACATGTGAACATAGGACGTGTAGGGAAAGGCGGGATAGTAATGTTGCCCCTCCGGAGACACCCCCCGCGTCACCGCGCTGGCAAACTCGGTCACTGTCCAGTCGCCAATTCCGGCCTCCGGATCGGGCGATACATTCGGGGCGATGAATGTTCCGAAATCCGTCTCGAACCGCTGACCGCCGGCCAGGACGCGCTTGTCAGCGTCCTCGGCCTCGGGCGCAGCATGGCAGGAGGCACAGCCCGAGGCGATGAATACCGTTTCGCCCCGGTTCGCATCGCCGTCGATCGCATCAAAGCGTTCCGCGTCCAGCGGCGCTGCGCGCGTCAGGAGAAGACCCGCCGCCGCACCAACCGACAGGACCAGGACACCCGTGATGATCAGCCGTTTCATCTGTGACGGTTAATCCGCCGGGGCGCGGTGTTCGTCGTGGCACGCCTTGCAGGCACCCCCGACCTCTCCCATGAGCGGACCCAGGGCATCCCGTCCCGAAGCGGCCGAGGCCTGCATCGTTTCGGCAGCAGAGCCGAAATCGGCCCATTTGGACTGGAAGTCGTCATTCTGTTCCCAGATCGTGGTCTGCGCGCGGGTGCCGTCGATCGACATCTCGTCCGAGCCTTCCGGCCACATCGGCGCCTGCTGGATCATCGACACCGCGACCAACGTATCCGCCGCGGCTTGTGCGGCCTCGGCGTTGTACTCCGTTTCACCCTTCGCCATGTCACCCAGAATGCCAAGATTGATCGCCATGATCCGGAACTGCCCCTGTCGCGCCTTCAACTGTCCGGAAAAGTCATCCTGCGCGTAGGCAAGGCTGCCTGTGAACAATGTCGCGGCGGCCACGGCCGAGGTGATGAGTGTTTTCATGACGAAGCTCCCTGTTTTAACTCGGTAGATTAATTCGGTAACACAACCATAGCGTAGTTTCGCTTTCGATGCGACGGAAACAGTGACGATGCGCCACACCAAATCGTGAACGCCGGCGGCGTCCTGTTCCGGGTGCGTCAGTCCGCGAAACGCACCTTCCCGATATAGGGCAGGTTTCGATTTCGTTGTGCGAAATCTATGCCATAACCCACGACGAATTCATCCGGGATCGAAAACCCGATCCAATCTGCGGTGACGTCGGTTTCGCGCCGCGACGGTTTGTCCAAAAGCGCGATGGTGCGCAGCCGGCCCGGATTGCGCGAGCCCAGAAGTCCCGTGACGTGCTTGAGCGTGTGGCCCGTATCGACGATATCCTCGACGATCAGAACGTCGCGGCCTTCGACCCGGCCACGCAGGTCCTTGAGGATGCGCACCTCGCGGCTCGATTCCATGCTGTTGCCATAAGAGGATGCCTCCAGAAAATCGACCTCCACCGGCAGGTCCAACTCGCGCACCAGATCCGCGATGAAGACGAAGCTTCCGCGCAAGAGGCCCACCACGACCAGTTGGTCGGTGTCGTGGAATTCATCGCGGATCGACACACATAGTTCCTCGATGCGCGCGGCGATCGTCTTGGCGGAGATCATTTCGTCAATGACATAAGGACGCTCTGACATAGGTTTCCCTTGATTTTTCTCGCGCAGAATACGACATCCCCCGCCACTGTCACGAGCAAAACAAAAGAGCAGATGCCCACACATTCAGAAACACGCACCCTGCCATACACGGCGCAGCAGATGTACGATCTGGTCGCAGATGTCGGGAATTACCCCGAATTTCTGCCATGGACGGCGGCTGCGCGCATCCGCTCGCGCGAGGATCGCGGCGATCACGAGGTCATGCTGGCCGATCTGGTGATCAGCTTCAAAGTGTTCCGCGAACGCTTTGGCAGTCGCGTGGTGTTGTGGCCACAGGACATGAAGATCGAGACCGAATATCTTGATGGGCCGTTCCGCTACATGCAGTCGAACTGGGCGTTCCGCGATGTCGAGGATGGGGTCGAGGTGACGTTTTTCGTCGATTTCGAATTCAAGAACCGGATCCTTCAGGGCGCGGCGGGCATGTTCTTTTACGAAGCCATGCAGCGAATCGTGCGCGCCTTCGAACGCCGGGCGGACGCGCTTTACACCTAGGCGTTTGGCTGCATGTCGCCAAGCGCAGTCAGGATCAGGCTGAGCGCCTCGTCTCTGGCCGCTTCACGCACCCCTGCGCGCCCCAATGGCCCGAACTCGACCGTTTTCGTGACCACACCGCCCGCCGTGGCAAGGCCAAAGCAAACACGCCCCTCGGGTTTGTGGTCCGAGCCGCCGGGGCCGGCGATACCGGTGATCGACACCGCGATGTCCGCCGCCGCCGCGCCCCGTGCGCCTTGCGCCATTTCCCGGGCCACCGCTTCGGACACGGCGCCCTGCGCATCAAGACTGGCCTGTGTCACGCCCAGCAGCTCGATCTTGGCCGCGTTGGAATAGGTGACGAGCCCGCGTGCAAACATCGCCGAAGACCCGGCCACATCGGTGATCGCCGCAGCGACCATGCCGCCGGTGCAGCTTTCGGCGGTTGTCACCGATGCCCCCAGATCGGTGGCAAGACGCACAACGCTGTCGGCCATGCGCGCGGTCACATCAACACCAGATGGAACAGGGCCGCAAAACCGATCACGCCGAGCGCTGCAAACACCCCGGCGACCACGTCGTCCAGCATGAGGCCCAAGGCATCGCCTCGCGCGTCGGCCATGCCGACAATCCACGGCTTCCAGATATCAAACAGTCGGAACAGCAAGAAGGCGGCGATCCAGCCGGGATAGAGCGCAAGCAAGTCAACCGACATCATCATCGCGCCGTAACCCACTGGAAAGAGGGCAATCCATTGGCCGACGACTTCGTCGATGACGATGAAGGATGGATCGTGATCCTCCTGTCCTGCCGTCAGCTCGCGTGCCGCGATCCAGCCCGACATGAAGACAAAGACTGTCAGGTTCACCAAAAGCCAGAAACCGCCAAAGGACAGGACGGCATAGGCCACGGGCAGCGCGGCCAGCGACCCCCATGTGCCCGGCGCGGGGCGCAGCAGCCCGACACCGAAAAACGTGGCCACCAGCTTCATCATTGCGACACCAACGCGGCGGTGGCGAAGGCTGCGATCCCTTCACCGCGCCCGGTAAATCCAAGCCGTTCCGACGTGGTCGCCTTGACCGAGATATCGCCGATCGGCAGGTCCGTGATGTCGGCCAACGCGGCGCGCATGGCGCGGGCGTGCGGGCCGATCTTCGGCTGCTCGCAGACCAGCGTGCAATCCACGTTGCTGATCGCGAAGCCGGCCTGCCGGGCCATTTCGACGGCGTGTTTCAGGAAAATCTCGCTCGCCGCGCCTTTCCACTGCGGGTCGCTGGGCGGAAAATGCGTGCCGATATCGCCAACAGCAAGCGCTCCATAGATCGCATCGGTGATCGCATGCAGTCCGACATCCGCGTCAGAATGGCCTATAAGGGATTGATCATGCGGTATTTTCACCCCGCACAATATGACGTGATCGCCCGGTCCGAACCTGTGGACGTCATAGCCATTGCCGAGCCGCACTTTCATTCGCTCATCTCCGTGGAGTTTCGTCGCTGTGTCTAAGCTCTGAGCGGGGAACGTGCAATCGCTCGGGCATGTTTGCACAATAATTAAGCAAATGAGTTCCGGTGGTCTGTTTTTCAGGCTAATATCATTGAATGGAGGGCGACCTAGGCGTAGCCCGGACCCAACCAAACAAGGATTGCTGCGGTGCACCCGTCGGTTCCACGAAACCTCATTTCACCTCCCGTCTTGCTGGCTCCTCTGGCCGGTATCACGGATCTGCCATTTCGGTCCCTGGTGTCGCAATTCGGGGCCGGTCGCGTGGTGTCCGAGATGATCGCGAGCGGCGAGTTCCTCACCGCGCGCCCCGGCAGCCGCGAAAAGGCCGAGCTTGGCACCGGGATCGCCAACACCTCCGTGCAGCTGGCCGGGCGCGCGCCCGGGGCGATGGCAGAAGCGGCCCGCCGGGTCGAAGGAATGGGCGCGCAGGTCATCGACATCAACATGGGATGCCCGGCGAAAAAGGTGACGGGCGGCTATTCCGGGTCGGCGCTCCTGCGCGATCTGGACCATGCCTGCCGGTTGATCGAGGCGGTGGTTGGCGCGGTCTCGGTTCCTGTCACTTTGAAAACCCGCCTGGGATGGGATGATGCCACGCACAACGCGGCGGAATTGGCCCAGCGGGCCGAGGTGATCGGGATCGCGATGATCGTCATCCACGGGCGCACGCGCTGTCAATTTTACAAGGGCCGCGCGGATTGGCGCGCCATCCGGCAGGTAAAGGAGGCGGTGTCGATCCCGGTGATCGCAAATGGCGACATCACCGATACCGCCAGTGCCCGCACCGCGCTGGCGCAAAGCGGCGCCGACGGCGTCATGGTGGGACGCGGCGCGCAGGGGCGGCCGTGGCGGCTGGCACAGATCGCGGCAGATCTCTATGGCAGCGACATGCCGCATGTGCCCACTGGCCGCGCGCTGGTGGACATGGTGGCGGGCCATTACGACGCCATGCTGTCCTTCTACGGCAGCGATCTGGGCAGCCGCGTGGCGCGCAAACATCTTGGCTGGTACATGGATGATGCCGGAACCGCTGCCGGGCTGCGCAAGTCGATCCTGACAGCAAGGGATCCGGACCATGTCCTGCGCGCGTTGCCAGACGCGCTGTGTCCCGAGACGAGGCAGGCCGCATGAACACCCTAGACAAGGCCACCGGACCCATTGACGAGGCGTCGATCTGGTCGTCCCTGCCGGTTCCGGCCATCGTGATCGATGCGGCGGAAAACATACTCGACATGAATCCCGCCGCCGAAGGCTTCATGAACAATTCCTCTCGGTGGTTGCGGGGACAGCCGATCTGGGACCGGCTGACCGTTGACGCACCGATGGAAAAAAGCCTGGCGCGGGCGCGCAAGCACGGAACGCCGCTGTTCGTGAACGATGTCGATGTCGGAACGGGCAGCCGTCCGCCACTCGTTTGCAACCTGCAATTGGCCCCGGTGCAGGGTCACGAGGGCTGCATGATCCTGCTCATCAGCCCGCGTGAACTGGCCGGGCGCGTGACGCAGAGCCAAAGCGTCAAATCCGCCGCGAAATCCGCCATCGGCATGGCCGAGATGATGGCGCACGAGATCAAGAATCCGCTCGCGGGGATCACGGGGGCGGCGCAGTTGCTGAGCATGAACCTCAGCGATGACGATCTGGAACTGACCGATCTGATCGTCGCGGAAACCCGCCGCGTGGTGAAGCTGCTTGAACAGGTCGAACAATTCGGCAACCTGTCAAAGCCCGAGCGCAAACCGGTGAACCTGCACGACGTTCTGGACCGCGCCCGCCGGTCGGCCATGCTGGGCTTTGGCGGGCATATGAAGATCGTCGAGGATTACGACCCCTCGCTGCCGTTGGCGTTGGGGGATGCGGACCAGTTGCTGCAAGTGATTCTGAACCTGATCAAGAACGCGTCCGAGGCGGCCGACCCCAAGGCAGGCGGGACGATCCGTCTGCACACCTATTACGAGCACAGCTACAGCCTGCGCCGGTCCGATGGATCGGGCCAGTCCTTGCCGTTGCAGGTCGAGGTGATCGATGATGGCCCCGGCCTGCCGCCCGATATCAAGGGCGATGTCTTCGACCCGTTCGTGTCAGGCCGTGAAAACGGAACGGGGCTTGGACTCGCTCTGGTGAGCAAGATCATTTCGGACCACGATGGCTGGGTCACGGTCGACTCCATTCCCGGCAAAACCCGGTTCCGTATTTCTCTGCCCCAGGCACCACGCAAACAAAAGGAATCGCACTGATGGATGGCACGGTACTTGTTGCGGATGACGACCGCACGATCCGCACGGTTCTCACACAGGCGCTCACACGCGCGGGGTGCAAGGTACACGCCACCTCGTCGCTGACGACGCTGATGCGCTGGGTCGCGGAGGGCAAGGGCGATGTGGTGATCTCGGACGTGGTCATGCCCGATGGCAACGGGCTCGAGATGCTGCCCAAGATCAGCCAGGACCGGCCGGAACTGCCGGTGATCGTCATATCCGCCCAGAACACGATCATGACGGCGATCCAGGCCGCCGAGGCCGAGGCCTATGACTACTTGCCCAAACCCTTCGATCTGCCCGATCTGATGAAACGCACATCCAAGGCGCTCGATGCGCGGTCCCGCGCGCCGCGGCCGCAGGCTGAAACGCCCCAGGTCGATACACCGGACGAGCTGCCCCTGGTGGGCAAGACCCCGGCGATGCAGGCACTGTACCGGCTGGTGGCCAAGGTGATGAACACCGATCTGCCGGTGTTGATCTGTGGCGAATCCGGCGCCGGGAAATCGCTGATCGCCAAGGCGCTGCACGATTTCTCGGACCGGCGGTCACTGCCCTTCGTCACGGTGACCGGCAATGATCTGGCCGATATCGAAGGCCCGGCGCGGATTCTCGCGCGGGTGCGGGGCGGCACGCTCCTGATCGATGAACTGGCCGATGTGCCGGACGAGGTGCAGGCCCGCATCGTGCGCATGATGGACGGCCCCGGCGACCACGTGCCGCGTTTCATCGCCACGAGCCAGACGGATCCGGGGCAGGGGATCGCCGAAAGCGGCGTGCGCGAGGATTTGTATTACCGGATCAGCGGGGCAACGATCGCGGTGCCATCGCTGCGCGAACGGGTGGACGATATCGCGCTGCTATGCGAGCACTTCCTGGCCCGGTCCGAACGTGATGGCGGCGCCAAGCGTTGGCTGTCCGAAGACGCGGCCGACCTGTTCCGTGCCTATAGCTGGCCCGGCAATGTGCGTCAGCTTGAAAACGTGGTGCGGCGGCTCAGCCTGACCTCGAGATCCGATGAAATCACCCGCGCCGAAGTGGAAAACGTGCTGGGCAATCAACCCGAAACAGGCCCGGTCCTGCGCGGTGGCGACAGCGAGAAACTGAGCGCCTCGGTCGCGCGCCATCTGCGGCGCTATTTCGATCTGCATGGCACGATGCTGCCGCCGCCCGGTCTCTATCCGCGAATCCTGCGCGAGATCGAAGCCCCCCTGATCGAGATCGCCCTCGAAGCGACGGGTGGAAATCAGGCAAAATGTGCTGATTTGCTCGGAATAAACCGGAATACGCTCAGAAAGAAGATCACCGATCTCGATATTCAGGTGACACGGCGCCGCAAATTGATGTAAAACTGCCACATAATCGTGTTCCGGCAGTGACGCAGTGGATCGGACGCACATAATATAGTGGTGGCCGGGCTGCGCGGCACATCTAGGCGGGGGTTGGCTGTGGCCACCTGGGCACGCTCTTGGAATTGGACCCGGATGACACGGGTGCGGCGTCAGCGTCGCTATCAAAATGCCATGACGCTGGGTCTGGTGTTGCTGGGACCGATGCTTGCCGCCGCGACCTTTCTGGTTCTGGGACCGCTCGACACCGGCGCGGGGGCGCAGCTGAACCTGCGGCTGGTGCTGCTGGCCGACCTTGTCTACATGCTCTTGCTGGCGGCCCTGGTGCTGCGCCGCGTTGCCACGCTGATCACCGCGCGGCGGGCAAAATCTGCCGGCTCGCGCCTGCATTTGCGCCTGACAGGGGCTTTTGCTCTGATGGCGCTTCTGCCGACGATCACCGTGGCGGTGTTTGCCGTGCTGACCATCAATATCGGGCTGGAAACATGGTTCTCCGAACGCGTGCGCAACGTGGTGGGCGCGTCCCTGTCCGCGGCCGAGGCTTACGAAGAGGAACATCGCGAAGGCTTGGCACTGGATGCCCGTGCACTTGCGGCCTTCCTGGACGCCAACCGCCGCGCGACCTTCATCATGGATGACGGTGAATTGCGGCAGGCGCTCAGCCAGGGACAGGCGCAGGTCCAGCGGGGTTTGCGCGAGGCCTATGTCGTTGACGGGGCCGGCGAAATTCGCGCCCGCGGCGAAGGTTCCTACTTGTTTGACTATGAACGCCCGGCGCTCGACGTGTTCTCGGATGCCGACGAGTCCGGCCTCGAGATGGTGCAGGACTGGGACAATAACGAATTGCGCGCCCTGATCCCGCTGCAAGCTTTCACGGACCGTTATCTTTACATCACCCGCGAGGTGGACGGGCAGATTCTCAACCTGCTGGATGACACGCAGGCAACCGCCCGGTTATACCAGCAGCAGGAAAAGGACCGGGGCCGTGTGCTTTTCGATTTCGCGTTGCTTTACCTGGGATTCGCCTTCTTGCTGATCCTTGCCGCTGTCTGGCTGGGGCTGTGGTTCGCGGAACGGCTCAGCCGTCCTGTCGGGCGCCTGACAGGGGCGGCGCAGCGCGTGGGCGCCGGAGATCTTGACGTGAAGGTGGTCGAGGAAGACAGCGACGACGAGATCGCCATGCTGGGCCGCTATTTCAACCAGATGACCCGTCAGCTCAAGGGGCAGCGCGAAACCCTGCTCGACAATACCCGCCAGATCGAACGGCGTCAGCGGCTTTTCGATTCGGTTCTCACCTCTGTCACTTCCGGTGTTGTCGGCTTGGACAGCGACGGGCGGGTGACCTTCGTGAACCGCTCCGCCGAGCGGCTTCTGAGCTGGCAAAAGAACCAGCGCAGCGTCGAAATCTCCGTGGCGGTCCCCGAGTTTGGCCCGCTCTTTGACCGTTTGCGGATGCAGGGGATCGAAACCGCGCAAGACGAAATCAAGGTGAGCCGCGAAGGGCGACTGGAAAACCTGCTGGTGCGCATGTCCACGCGGCGGCGGGAGGATGGCGGCCTGGAGGGGTATGTCATTGCCTTTGACGACGTGACCGATCTGGTGAGCGCGCAGCGCCTTGCGGCCTGGGGCGACGTGGCGCGCCGTATCGCGCATGAGATCAAGAACCCGCTGACGCCGATCCAGCTGTCGGCGGAACGCATTCGCCGCAAATTCCACCGCAAGCTGGACGATGAGGATGCCACCAACCTGGAACAGATGACGGATGTGATTGTCCGTCAAACCACGGATTTGCGGCGTATTGTCGATGAATTCTCCAAATTTGCGCGGATGCCCGAACCCGAACGCAAGCCCGAAGACGTTGTCGATATCCTGCGTGGCGCTGTTTTGCTGCAAGAGACCGGGCAACCCGATGTGCGTTTCGTGATCGACTTGCCGAAGCACGCGATCCCGGCCGAGATTGACGCGGCCATGATCGGGCAAGCCTTCACCAACCTGGTGAAGAATGCAGGTGAAGCCATTGAAACCTATAAGGAAAACGTGCCGGATGCGGATATCGAACCGGAAATCCGCATCACCTGCACCCGCCAGGATGATATCGCGGAAATCCGCATTTCGGACAATGGTATCGGGCTGCCCGAAGACAGTGCGCGCTTGTTCGAGCCCTATGTGACGACGCGCGAGAAAGGCACCGGTCTGGGCTTGCCGATCGTCAAGAAAATCATCGAAGAACATGGCGGTACGTTGGCGCTGGACGCCGCCGCGCCGTTTGACGAAACAGGCCGGCGCGGCGCGATGGCCGTGGTCCGGTTGCCGGTGCTTGTCGCAGAGCAGATCGATCGGACGCAGTCCGACCCTGCCTTGGCGGAGGCTGGTTCAGTACGTGACGATTAAATGGAGATGAAGGTGAGGCAATGAGCGATATTCTGATTGTAGACGACGAGCGTGATATTCGCGAACTGATCGGCGATATCCTTGAGGACGAAGGCTATACGACCCGGCTTTCCGGAAATTCCTCCGAGGCGATGTCCGAGATCAATGCCGAGGAACCGGCGCTCCTGATCCTGGATATCTGGCTCAAGGACAGCAAGATGGACGGGATCGACATCCTCAAGACCGTCAAGCGCGACAACCCGGATGTGCCGGTGGTCATCATTTCGGGCCACGGCAACATCGAGATCGCGGTCGCGGCGATCAAGCAGGGCGCTTATGATTTCATCGAGAAGCCGTTCAACATCGATCAGCTTCTGGTGGTGATCCGCCGCGCGATGGAAACCAGCCGTTTGCGCCGCGAGAACCAGAAGCTCAAGCGCCGGGAAGCGGATGTGGCGCAGATGGTCGGGGAATGCGCCGCATATCGCGGGTTGGTGGCGCAGCTCGACAAGGTGACGAAATCCAATGGCCGCGTCTTGTTGTCTGGGCCTGCGGGCAGCGGCAAGGAAGCGGCGGCGCGCTATATCCATGCCCATTCCAACCGCGCCGGCGCTCCGTTCGTCTGCGTCAACTGCGCTGGAGTGGCCCCCGAGAGCATGGAGGACGTCCTGTTCGGCCGCGAAACACCCGAGCGCGGCGTGGAGCCGGGGCTTTTGGAACAGGCGCATGGCGGCGTGATCTATTTCGACGAGGTGGCGGATATGCCATCCGGCACCCAGTCCAAGATCCTGCGCGTTCTGGTCGACCAGCAGTTTCAGCGCGTCGGCGGGTCCGACAAGGTGCGGGTGGATCTGCGGGTGATCTCCAGCACCAATCGCGATCTGGAAGCCGAGATCGCGGCGGGCACGTTTCGCGAGGAACTCTATCACCGGCTCAACGTCGTGCCGATCTCGGTGCCGAGCCTGGAGGACCGGCGCGAGGACATTCCGATGCTGGCGGCGCATTTCATCGACCTGTTCAACCAGACGCAAGGCTTGCCCAGACGCGGGCTGAGCGGCGACGCTGTGGCGCTGCTGCAGACGATGGTCTGGCCGGGGAATGTGCGGCAGCTCAAGAACCTGATCGAGCGGGTGCTGATTCTGGGCGACGGCACCGGCGACATCGCCGCGCGCGAGTTGCCGCAGGAGACCGCACAGGCCGAGGACGAGGACGGGCGCGTTGTGCTGTCGGGGACGCTGGCCACCATGCCCCTGCGCGAGGCCCGCGAGGCGTTCGAGCGGGAATACCTGCTGACGCAGATCAACCGTTTCGGCGGCAATATCAGCCGCACCGCCAGCTTCGTCGGAATGGAGCGCAGCGCGCTGCACCGCAAGCTGAAATCGCTGGGTGTCGTGACCGGGTCCAAGTCGGGCAGCCGCGTCGCGTATCTCGAGGACGAGGAAGACGCAGTTCAGGCGGGGTGACGGCATGGGTGTGATCGTGGCTGCGCGCAGCGTGGGGGTCGCGTTGGGCCTG
>JAWLGI010000093.1:0-5927 GCA_041685125.1 Marivita sp.
GGCATCGTGGCATTGCCAAGCGCGATGGTCGAGGTGCGGGCCACTGCGCCGGGCATGTTGGCAACGCAGTAATGCAGGATTCCGTCCACATCGTAGATCGGATCTTCATGGGTGGTTGCCTTTGAGGTTTCAAAGCAGCCGCCTTGGTCGATCGCAACATCGACAAGCGCCGCGCCGGGTTTCATCTGTTTCAGGTCCGCGCGGCTGACCAGCTTGGGGGCGGCCGCGCCCGGGATCAGGACGGCACCCACAACCATATCGGCCAGCGCGATCATCTCTTCGATATTGGATTTGCTGGAATAGCGGGTGCGAAAGCTCTGGCCGAACACGTCGTCCAGATACCGCATCCGGGCCAGGGAGCGGTCGAGCACCGTCACCTCGGCCCCCATACCAGCCGCAACGCGCGCCGCGTGTGTGCCAACGACGCCACCTCCGATCACCGCCACTTGTGTCGGGCCGACCCCCGGTACGCCGCCCATCAGTACGCCGCGCCCGCCATTGGCCTTTTGCAGGGTCCAGGCGCCCACTTGCGGGGCCAGCTTGCCTGCGACCTCGGACATCGGGGCCAGCAGCGGCAAGCCGCCATTGCTGTCGGTGACGGTCTCGTAGGCGATACAGGTCGCACCCGAGGCGATCAGGTCATGGGTCTGGGCGGGGTCGGGGGCAAGGTGGAGATACGTGAAAAGGATCTGACCCTCTCGCAGCATCTTGCGCTCGCCTTTTTGCGGTTCCTTGACCTTCACGATCATGTCTGCGGTTGCGAACACCTCGTCTGCGGTGTCGACAATCCTTGCGCCGGCCGCGGTGTAATCGGCGTCTTCGAAACCTGCGCCGGCGCCTGCGCCGGTCTGGATCAGGACGGTATGGCCATGGGCCGTGGCCTCTTGCGCCGCACTGGGGGTGACGCCGACGCGGAATTCCTGCGGTTTGATTTCGGTTGGGCAGCCGATCTTCATGGGTGTCTCCTCCGATTGCTTGTGCTTGGATGGTAGCGGAAGCTGCAGGCAATTCCGTGTGGATTTCCAGCGTGAAAGCGGACAAATTGCGAAGATGCTTCGAACTTATGGCAATTTACCGGGAGGAATGGAGCGATATGGCGCTGGATGACACGGATCGGCGGATTCTGCGTGTGTTGCAACGCCAGGGGCGCCTGTCGAACGCCGATCTGGCGGATGCTGTGCACTTGTCGGCCTCGGCCTGTCACCGGCGGGTGCAGCGGCTTGAAGCGGATGGTGTGATTCGCAATTTCGTGGCGCTTCTGGATGCGCGCAAGCTGGGGATGCCGACGACCGTATTTGTGGAAATCACGTTGAATGGTCAGGCCGACGAGATTCTCGAAGCGTTCGAAAAGGCCGTGGCACGGGTGCCGGATGTGCTGGAATGTCACCTGATGGCCGGGACGGCGGATTACATTCTCAAGGTTGTCGCCGAGAACACGGAGGATTTCGCACGCATCCACCGACAGTATCTTACGCGGCTTCCGGGGGTGGCGCAGATGCAAAGCTCCTTCGCGCTGCGCACCGTGTTCAAAACAACTGCCCTGCCACTTTGATTTCATACAGCACGGGCGCATCCAGTTTTCGAACACAAGGACGTTCCCGAGGAACGCCTTGGTGACGCGCGACGTGAACGCGGCCGCATCGCCATCGTGAAAGACCCGGTCAGGGCTGCGCCGGGGCTGATCACAGAGTTTGTGTAGCCGAACAGATTCCCGAAGACGGGTGAATTGCGTCTGCCGGCAGGTCCAGTTAAACTAGGGTATTGCACCGGAGAACCCGCCAGTGATGCGGCCTCCCACACTCATCCCCGACACACGGAGCATTCATGACCCAGGTAAAAACGGGCGATACCGTTTCGATTCATTATACAGGCACGCTGGCCGACGGTTCGACCTTTGACAGCTCGAACGGGCGGGATCCGCTTGAGTTCACAGTTGGCGCGGGCGAGATCATTCCCGGCCTCGATCAAGCGATGCCCGGCATGACTGTCGGCGACACCAAGCAAGTGGCCGTGCCTGCCGATCAAGCGTATGGACAACATGATCCCAACGCAAAGCAAGCCGTGCCGCGCGCCGACATTCCCGCGGAGATTCCGCTCGAGCCGGGCACACAGTTGCAGATGCAGACCCCGACCGGGCAGACCGTTCCGGTGACCGTTGCCGACGTGAACGAGACCGAGGTGACACTGGACGCCAACCATCCGCTGGCCGGTCAGGATCTGACCTTTGATGTCGAACTGGTCGATATCAAGGCGGCCTGACCTGATTCGAATTTTCGACCAAGCCGCCGATTGTCGGCTTGGTCGCATCGCTGCGCTGCTGTGAACAAGCGCACCTAACGCGCCGCTCTGTGCGCGCGTCAGTCGCGGGTGCCTGAAAACTGCGCGGCCCAGCCGTCGCGTTCGTCATCGGTGATCTTGCGGAACGTCACTTCGGGCACAGCAAAGCTGTGACCGGCGGGCAGGGCCGACAGGGCGCTTGCCGCATCTTTGGGCCATTCGGCGCCGTCTGCGTTCATTGCTGTCAGCAGTTGGGCCGACGCATCCGGGATGAAGGGTTTCGAGATCACACCGTAAACGCGGATCAGGTTGAGCGCCGTGCGGATTTGCATGGCCGCCCTCTCGGGGTCTTCCTTGAAGGTGGCCCAGGGTGCGGCGTCTTGCAGGTATTCGTTACCCAGAACCCAGAGACCGCGCAGGGCAGCGGCGGATTTGCGCACGTCGATTGCATCCATGTGGTGTTCATAATCCCGCAGGGCGTTGTCCAGATCACGGATCAACTGCGCCTCACGTTCTCCTTCCGCGCCGCCGGACGGAACCTCTTCGCCGAACTTGGACCGGCAGAATTTCGTCACACGGCTGGCGAAATTGCCCAGAACATCGGCAAGGTCCTTGTTGACCGATCCCTGGAAATTCTCCCACGTAAATTCGGCGTCCGAGCTTTCGGGGGCGTGGGACAGCAGCCACCAGCGCCAGTAATCCGCAGGCAGGATGTCAAGCGCCTGGTCCATGAAGACGCCGCGCCCCTGGCTGGTGGAGAACTGGCCGCCATCATAATTCAGGTAATTGAAAGACTTGATGTAATCGACAAGTTTCCATGGCTCTCCCGACCCAAGGATTGTCGCGGGAAAACTGAGCGTGTGGAACGGCACGTTGTCCTTGCCCATGAACTGGGTGTAGCGCACGTCATCCGCGCCCTTGTCGGTGCGCCACCAGCGTTGCCAATCGGCGTCTGATTTGCCGTTGGCCTCCGCCCATTCACCGGCGCAGGCGATGTATTCAATGGGCGCATCGAACCAGACATAAAAGACCTTGCCTTCCATGCCGGGCCAGTCTGCGTCGCCTTTCTTGACCGGGATACCCCAGTCGAGATCACGCGTAATGCCCCTGTCCTGTAACCCGTCCCCGTCATTGAGCCACTTCTTGGCGATAGAGGTGGTGAGGATCGGCCAGTCGGTCTTGCTGTCGATCCAGTCCTGCAACTTGCCGCGCATGTCGGATTGGCGCAGGTAGAGATGCTTGGTTTCGCGCACCTCGAGTTCGGTGGAGCCGGAAATGGCCGATCGCGGGTCGATCAGGTCGGTCGGGTCAAGCTGCTTGGTGCAGTTTTCGCACTGGTCGCCGCGCGCCTTGTCGTATCCGCAATTGGGGCAGGTGCCTTCGATATAGCGGTCCGGAAGAAAGCGTTTGTCCGTATGGGAATAGACCTGTTTCTCGCTCACCTCGCGGATCAGGCCCGCATCAGCAAGGCGGCCCGCGAAATGCTGGGTCAGCGCGTGGTTTTGCGGGCTGGAAGAGCGTCCAAAATGGTCGAACGACAGGCGGAACCCTTGCGCGATGTCCGTTTGCACGGCGTGCATCTCCCGGCAGTAGTCTTCGACCGGCTTGCCCGCCTTGGCGGCGGCCAGCTCGGCCGGGGTGCCGTGTTCGTCGGTGGCGCAGAGGAACATCACTTCGTGACCGCGCGCGCGCAGGTAACGGGCATAGAGATCGGCGGGCAACTGGCTGCCCACGAGGTTGCCGAGATGCTTGATCCCGTTGATATAGGGGATCGCCGACGTGATCAGGTGACGTGCCATGCTGGGTGCGCCTGCGTGTTGTTCCTAGGTTTGGGCCGCTTTAGCGGATCAGGGGCGCAAGTGCCAGAGGATCGGAGCGTTTCCCGAAAGACTGGTCGGTTGCCTGCGTATTCCCGGGCGCGGTCGATTTTTCGTTTGGCGCAATGGTCTCTTGGGGAGTGCCGCGTGGCGCGAGCCCCTGGTCGGTCCATGTCATCAGCCAGTCGCGGGGCGGGGCCATGCGGGCGCGCAGGCGGCTGAGCATCCAATGCCCTGTCCCTTCGTGATGCGCGGGATCAAGCGACCAGCGCGTTTCGATGCCCGGCGCACCGCCGTCCCCCGGTATCAGCAGAAGCGCAAGCGGACGACACAGGCCGGCCCCGCATCCCTCCTCGGCGGCAAGGTGCAGGCGGCGTACCGGTACCATGCCGGGTGGGTCTGGCAGATCGCAGATCACCACCGGCGCCTGCCCGTCGCGCAGCGATTCCTCTGCAGCCCAGAGCATCATGTCGCGCTTGCGAGGGGCAGCAAACAGTATCTCGCCGGGATTCACGAATCCCGACACCGTATCGGCACAAAGGGTTGGCGGCGTCGCATGAGGGTGGATCCAGATCACCGGCCCGCCCGTCCGGGCCGCGATGGACAGCGCCAATGTGCGCCGGGCGGACCCGCAGAGTTCGTGCACCCGGCCAAGACGCAGGGCGATTTCGGTATGCCCCAGCGTGACCTCGGGGGCTGGGCGGTGCGGGCGGCGAGACAGGAGAGCGGCGGCATCATGCATGACGGTATTATATTTGTTCTATTTTTGTTCTCAAGAGATTCGTCGCAGGGCATGCGCGGGCTCTTGCCTCTGACCGATGCTCTTGGTCTGTTGCGCGCGACTGTCCAAGAAAGGATCCGCCATGATCCCGACGCTGCGCACCACCCTGTTGACGATCTGCCTTGCGCTGCCCGCCAAGGCAGAAAACCTCACGGTGTTCGCAGCCGCGTCCATGGGCGACGCGATGGGGGATCTGGCTGACGCATGGGAGACCAAGACCGGGCAAGACGTGACGCTGGTTTTTGCCGGCAGCGCGACATTGGCGCGGCAGATCGACTCCGGTGCGCCGGCAGATGTCTTCGTGTCGGCCAATGCCGATTGGATGGACTGGCTGGACACGCGCGGCCGGATAGTCTCGCAGAGCCGCATGAATACTGCGTCGAACAGTCTGGTGCTGGTGGCACATGATCCGGCGGTCGGCTCGGACGCGGAGGTGACACCGCAGACCGATATTGCCGCAGCTCTTGGACCTGATGGGCGTCTTGCCGTCGCCTTGCCAGACGCCGTGCCTGCCGGAATTTATGCCAAGGCGGCGCTGAGTGATCTGGGGCTTTGGACCAGTGTCCGCACGCGGCTTGCGCCGACCGATAACGTGCGCGCGGCGCTGGCGCTGGTGGCGCTGGGCGAAGCGCCGTTCGGAGTGGTCTATGCGACCGATGCGCAGGCCGAACCGCGCGTGGTCATTGCCGGCACCTTGCCTGAACGGACCCATCCGCTGATCCGGTATCCGGCGGCCGTTGTGGCCGATAGCGGCATGAGCGACGCAGCCGAAGCCTTTGTCGATTGGCTGGCCGGGGCGGACGCGCAAGCGGTACTGGCGCAGTTCGGGTTCTTGCCTCCGGATCCCGGCTCATGATCGGATGGCTGGGGCCCGAGGAGTGGCAAGCTGTTGCGCTGTCTTTGAAAGTCTCGTTCTGGGCCACGGTCCTGAGCCTGCCCTTCGGTCTGGCCTGCGCGATGGCCTTGGCGCGCGGACGGTTCATGGGCCGCGATGTGTTGAACTGGCTGGTGCATCTGCCGCTGATCCTGCCGCCTGTGGTTACGGGCTACCT